>NZ_JBFAVD010000046.1:0-30860 GCF_040679615.1 Streptomyces sp. NPDC052225
TCAACGCGCACAAGTCCGGCACCATCAAGGGCCTGTCCGCCGAGGTCGGCGGCTCCCTCACCTCCGGCGCCGCCATCTGCGAGATCAAGGACTGAGGCGAACGCCCGTCGCCCCCTCCCGGAGCGGGAGGGGGCGACGGGCGTTTCGTCGTACCCGGCTATGCCGTCACGTCCCGCCCGTGCAACGTCTCGTAGACGTCGCCCGCGTGGTAGTACGTGCGGCCCGAACGGTTCCGGCGGCGCCAGTGCTCGGTGCTGGCGCGGCGGTAGACGCTGCCCGACGGCATGTCCCACAGGCGGGATATGTCCGCCGCGGTCATCCAGCGCATCGCGGGCTCCTGGTCCGCCGGCTCGTCGGCGGGCGCGGGGGCCTTGGCCGCGGCCAGCCGGCGGCTGAGCTGGAGCCACTCGTGGCTCACCCAGCGGTGCGCCGCGTCGCCGCCGCAGATGATCGTGGCCGGCAGCTGGGGCCGCTCGGGCCGTACCAGGGCGGTCAGCGCGCCGGAGCAGCCGGGCTCGACGCACGCGCCCACCGCTATGCGCCGGGTCGTCATGGGGTCGATCACGCGGTGCGCCGTGCGCACCAGTTGGGCGATCTCGGCGCACACCTCACCGGCCGCGCTGTGCGCCGCGAGCCAGCCGGCGTGCCGGGTCAGGAACTGGACCAGCGGACCGACGGCCCGCCGTGGACCGGCCAGCGACCGCTCCTCGAGGACCAGGCTCGCCCAGGCGCTGAGCACCGAGAGGACCGACGTCCGCACCTCCGCGGCACGGAGGTTGAAGGGCATGCCGGGCAGCGGGCCGCCCGAGGTCTTCTCCCTGGCCGGCTCGCCGCCGCCGCCCGCGAGGTGCCGCGCGCACTCCTCGTACAGCTGCGGCAGCCGGTTCAGATCCCGCACCAGGCGCTCGTGGCAGTCCGGGCACAAGCGGGCGGCGGGTGCGGCCGGGCGCCGGGCCGAGCCGGCGGCCTCGCGCCGGACACAGCCGGCTCCCACACAGACGGTCGTCACCACGGACATTCGGAATACCCCCTGAGTCTCGGCGACCTCCGGTCGAAGTCGCCACGGACCCGGGAACCGTAATTTCGCGATTCTCCGCTCCGCAAGTGCCGGGGAATGTCACCTGTAGTACCTGACAGAATCCAATGAATTCCGGCGGTGTGCTGGCACACTTCTGACGCGAATTCACACCCCATAGCGGAACCGATTATTCCTGACGCTACCTGACCCGGATCTGACATGGGAATTATTGACCCGCGGGCCCGGAGCGAAGAAGCTATAGGGCATATTCCCTTGCCGTGCGCCCGTATTCTCCTCGCCCAAGGACGAAATGAGATCACCTCACGCCGGCACGCTCCAGTCCCTGTCCGTGCGCAACTTCCGGCTGTTCGCGGCGGGCCAGCTCGTCTCCGTCGCCGGGACCTGGATGATGGTCGTCGCCCAGGACTGGCTCGTGCTCTCCCTCACCGGCGATTCCGGCACCGCCCTGGGCGTCGTGACCGCCTTGCAGTTCGCGCCCTTGCTGCTGCTCACCCTGTACGCGGGCGGCCTCGCCGACCGGCACGACAAGCGCCGGCTGCTGATGGCCGCCAACGTCGCGTCGGGCGTCCTGTCGCTCCTGCTCGCCGTGCTCGTGCTGACCGGCACGGCGGGGCTGTGGCACATCTGCCTGTTCGCCCTCGGGCTCGGCATCGTCAACGCCGTCGAGGTGCCCACCCGGATGTCGTTCGTCAGCGAGCTCGTCGGCGGCGATCTGCTGCCCAACGCGTCCGCGCTCAGCGCTGCCTACTTCAACGTCGCCCGGGTGGCGGGTCCCGCCCTCGCGGGCCTGCTCATCGGGCGGTTCGGCACCGCCCCCGTGATGCTGCTCAACGCGGGCAGCTACCTGGCGACCGTCGCCGCCCTGCGCGCGATGCGCCCCGCGGAGCTGTACCGCTCGGCGCAACGTCCCGCGCGGGCCCGCGTCATGGACGGCGTACGGCACATGGCGGCCCGCCCCGACCTGCGGCACGCGATGGTCCTCGTGGCCGTCGTCGGCATGCTGGGCTTCAACTTCCAGCTCACGCTGCCGCTGCTCGCCAAGACCGAATTCCATGCGGGGGCGGCCGAGTTCGGGCTGCTCACCACCGCCTTCGCGGCCGGATCGCTGCTCGCGGCGTTCCTCACCACCCGCCGCCGCGGACGCCCGCCGGCCGCGGTCGTCGTCGGCGCCGCGCTCGCGGCCGGGGCCCTGGAGTGCGCGGCCGGACTCGCGCCCACGTATCTGTGGGCCGCCGTGCTGCTGTTCGGCACCGGTTGCGGCTGCCTGTACTTCGCGCAGGCCGCCAACCACCACATCCAACTGGGCACCGACCCCGCCTACCGGGGCCGGGTCATGGCCCTCTACACGCTCGTGTTCCAGGGGACCACCCCGCTCGGGGCGCTCGTCGTCGGCGTCCTCAGCGAGCGGTTCGGCGCACGCTCCGGGCTTCTCGCGGGCGGCGCCGCCACGCTGCTCGCCGCCTGCGCCGTGGCCGTCGCCCGGCTGCGCGCCCGCGGCCCCCGTCCCCGTACGCCCGATCCGATCCGCATCTCACCCGGAGGAACCCACGATGGCCATCTCGCAGACGAACCCCGTCCCGGTCCAGGCAGGATCGGCGGAGGAGCGCACCGACATCGTCCGGGCGGCCCGCGCCGTCTTCGCCCGTGAGGGCTGGACCCACACGAGCGTCCTCGACATCGCCCTGGAGTGCGGCCGCGACGAAGCCGCGGTCACGCACTACTTCAAGGACAAGGAGCACCTGCTGCTCGCCGTGCTCCTCGAAGGCGCGGCCGCCGTCGCCGCCTCGCTGACGACGATCGCCGAGGAGCATCTCGCCGAGATCGACGACCTGGACAAGGACCTGGTCGAGCTGGGCCGCGCCTGGCTCACGCCGCTGACGGTCTTCCCCGAGCACTTCGCGATCGTGCGGCACCTGGCCGCCGAGATCACCTCGTGGCCCGCCGGGGTCGTCGAGATGTGGCGCACCGCCGGGCCCCGGCAGGCCAACCGTGAGCTGGCCCGGCGCCTGGCCCGCGTCGCCGAACGCGGACTGCTGTCCTTCGAGGACCCGGAGCGCGCCGCCGAGCGCTTCATCCAGCTCGTCGCCGGCGGCGTCGTCCAGGCCTCCTTCCACGGGGCCCTGCCGCTGCCGGACTTCGAGCGCGACGCCCTCGTCACCGCGGGCGTCGCCGACTTCATCCGGCTGTACCGCCCCGGGGCCGAGGGCTGATCCCTCGTCCCCGTGCCCACGAACCGCGACCCATGGAGGTGGGGAACACCATGACCGCACCAGCCGCACCGCAGAACTCGGTCCAGGCCCGCGTCGACGAGCTGGCCGAGATCAAGGAGACGGCACGCTCGGGCCCCGACCCGGCGGCCACCGAACGCCAGCACGCCAAGGGCAAGCTGACCGCCCAGGAGCGGATCGCGCTGCTGCTCGACAAGGGCTCGTTCAACGAGGTGGAGCCGCTGCGGCGGCACCGGGCCAGCGGGTTCGGGCTCGAGGACAAGAGGCCGTACAGCGACGGCGTGGTGACCGGCTGGGGCACCGTCCACGGCCGCACCGTCTTCGTCTACGCGCACGACTTCCGCATCTTCGGCGGCGCGCTCGGCGAGGCCCATGCCCAGAAGATCCACAAGATCATGGACCTGGCCGAGGCCGCGGGCGCCCCGCTGGTCTCGCTCAACGACGGGGCCGGCGCCCGGATCCAGGAGGGCGTCACCGCGCTCGCCGGCTACGGCGGCATCTTCCAGCGCAACACCCGTTCCTCCGGGGTGATCCCGCAGATCTCCGTGATGCTCGGCCCGTGCGCGGGCGGCGCCGCCTACTCTCCCGCGCTCACGGACTTCGTGTTCATGGTCCGCGAGACCTCGCAGATGTTCATCACCGGGCCCGACGTCGTCAAGGCGGTCACCGGCGAGGAGATCAGCCAGAACGGTCTGGGCGGCGCCGACGTCCACTCGGCCGTCTCGGGCGTCTCGCACTTCGCGTACGACACGGAGGAGGAGTGCATCGAGGACGTCCGCTACCTGCTCTCGCTGCTGCCCGCCAACAACCGTGAACTGTCGCCGGTGGAGCGCTCGGGCGACCCCGTCGACCGGGTCAACGACGCGCTGCTCGACCTGGTCCCGGCCGGTGCCGGGCAGGCGTACGACATCCGCAAGGTGATCGAGGAGGTCGTCGACGACGGCGACTTCTTCGAGGTGCACCCGGCCTGGGCCACGAACATCGTCTGCGCCTTCGCCCGCCTGGACGGGCATGTCGTCGGCGTCGTCGCCAACCAGCCCGCCTCGATGGCCGGGGTGCTCGACATCGACGCGTCCGAGAAGGGCGCCCGCTTCGTGCAGTTCTGCGACGCGTTCAACATCCCGCTGATCACCCTGGTCGACGTGCCCGGCTTCCTGCCCGGCGTGGACCAGGAGCACAACGGCGTCATCCGCCGCGGCGCCAAGCTCCTCTACGCGTACTGCAACGCCACCGTGCCGCGCGTCTCACTGGTGCTGCGCAAGGCCTACGGCGGCGCGTACATCGTCATGGACTCCCGCTCCATCGGTGCCGACCTGGCCCTCGCCTGGCCGACGAACGAGATCGCGGTGATGGGAGCCGAAGGCGCGGCGGGCGTCATCTTCCGCCGGGAGATCAACGCCGCCGAAGACCCGGACGCCGTACGGGAACAGCGCATCGAGGAGTACAAGAGCGAGCTGATGCACCCCTACTACGCGGCGGAACGCGGACTGATCGACGACGTCATCGACCCGCGCGAGACCCGGGCGGTACTGATCCGTTCCCTCGCCATGCTGCGCGCCAAGCACGCGGACCTGCCCTCGCGCAAGCACGGCAACGCCCCGCAATGACCTGTAGTTTCTGCACGTGGATCTGTAGTGATTCCCCTTGAATACCGGGGAGTTGCCGAAGAAGATATATGTCAGAGTCCGGCGCTTTGTCACCGCATCCGGTGGATCGAAAGCGCGCTCCTTTTTCCGTCCGGTTCCGGCCCTCTTGCTGTCGAACCGTCGACGAGTCGTGAAACTCCGGTCCGCCGTACGGCTTTCCACTGGGAGAAGAATCGTATGCACAGCAATTTGATCGTGGCGCGAATGGACCCCGGAACGGCCGGCGACGTGGCCGATCTGTTCCGCGCGTTCGACGCCACCGAGATGCCGCACCGGATGGGTACGCGCCGCCGCCAGCTCTTCCACTACCGCGGCCTCTACTTCCACCTCCAGGACTTCGACACCGACAACGGTGGCGAGCAGATCGAGGAGGCGAAGACCGACCCGCGCTTCGTGCGGATCAGCGACGACCTGAAGCCGTTCATCGAGGCGTACGACCCGGCGACCTGGCGCTCGCCCGCCGATGCCATGGCGACCCGCTTCTACCACTGGGAGGGCCCGCGGTGACCGGCCGACGCGTAGTCATCACGGGACTTGAGGTCCTGGCCCCCGGAGGCGTCGGCCGCGACGCCTTCTGGTCGCTGCTGAGCGAGGGCCGCACCGCCACGCGCGGCATCACGTTCTTCGACCCGTCGCCGTTCCGCTCCCGGGTCGCCGCCGAGATCGACTTCGACGCCGAGGCCCACGGGCTGAGCCCGCAGGAGATCCGGCGGATGGACCGGGCCGGGCAGTTCGCCGTGGTCGCCGCCCGCGGCGCCGTCGCGGACAGCGGCCTCGACCTCACCGACCACGAACCGCACCGGGTCGGCGTCACCGTCGGCACGGCCGTCGGCGCCACCATGGGCCTCGACCAGGAGTACCGGGTCGTCAGCGACGGCGGCCGGCTGAACCTGGTCGACCACACGTACGCGGTCCCGCACCTGCACAACCACCTGGTACCCAGCTCGTTCGCCGCCGAAGTGGCCTGGGCCGTCGGCGCCGAGGGCGCCAACGCCGTGGTCTCCACCGGCTGTACGTCCGGCATCGACTCCATCGGCTACGCGGTCGAGCTGATCCGCGAGGGCTCCCTCGACGTGCTGGTCGCGGGCGCCACCGACGCCCCGATCTCGCCGATCACCATGGCGTGCTTCGACGCGATCCGGGCCACCACGCCCCGGCACGACGAACCGGAGCGCGCCTCACGGCCGTTCGACAGCACCCGCAACGGATTCGTCCTCGGCGAGGGCGCGGCCTTCTTCGTCCTGGAGGAACTGGAGAGCGCCCGCAAGCGCGGCGCCCGCATCTACGCGGAGATCGCCGGCTACGCCACCCGCTCCAACGCGTACCACATGACCGGTCTGCGCCCCGACGGCGCCGAGATGGCCGAGTCGATCCGCGTCGCGCTCGACGAGGCGCGGATGAACGGCCAGGAGATCGACTACATCAACGCGCACGGCTCCGGCACCAAGCAGAACGACCGCCACGAGACCGCCGCGTTCAAGCGGAGCCTCGGCGACCACGCGTACGCCACGCCGGTCAGCTCCATCAAGTCGATGGTCGGCCACTCGCTCGGCGCGATCGGCGCCATCGAGATCGCCGCCTCGACGCTGGCCATGACGCACCACGTGGTGCCGCCGACGGCCAACCTCCACACCCCTGACCCCGAATGCGATCTCGACTATGTGCCCGTCACCGCACGGGAGCACCGGACGGACGCCGTGCTGACCGTCGGCAGTGGCTTTGGAGGATTCCAGAGCGCGATGGTCCTCGCTCGGCCGGAAAGGACCGCCGCATGAGCACCTCTGTCGTGGTGACCGGCCTGGGTGTCGCCGCACCCAACGGGCTCGGCGCCGAGGAGTACTGGCAGGCCGCCCGCGTCGGCAAGAGCGGCATCGGGCGCATCACCCGCTTCGACCCCACGCAGTACCCGGCCCGGCTCGCCGGGGAGATCCACGGGTTCGAGGCCTCCGAGCACCTGCCCAGCAAGCTGCTGCCGCAGACGGACCGGATGACCCGCATCGCGCTCGTCGCCGCGGACTGGGCCCTGGCGGACGCCGGGGTGGACCCGGCGCAGCGGCCCGCCTTCGACATGGGTGTGGTCACCTCCAGCGCGTCCGGCGGCTTCGAGTTCGGCCAGCGCGAGCTGGAGCGGCTGTGGAGCCAGGGCAGCGAGTACGTCAGCGCGTACCAGTCGTTCGCCTGGTTCTACGCCGTCAACAGCGGCCAGATCTCCATCCGGCACGGCATGAAGGGCCCCAGCGGGGTCGTCGTGAGCGAGCAGGCCGGCGGCCTGGACTGCGTCGCGCAGGCGCGCCGCCAGATCCGCAAGGGCACACCGCTCGTCGTCACCGGATCCGTCGACGCCTCCCTGTGCCCGTGGGGCTGGGTGGCCCAGCTGACCAGCGGCCGGGTCACCACCGCGGACGACCCGGCCGACGCCTTCGTGCCCTTCGACGACCGGGCCTCGGGACACGTCCCGGGCGAGGGCGGTGCCCTTCTCGTCATGGAGCGCGAGGACGCGGCCAGGGCGCGTGGCGCCAAGGTGTACGGGGAGATCGCCGGCTACGGCGCGACGTTCGACCCGAAGCCGGGCAGCGGCCGTCCGCCCGCGCTGCGCAAGGCCATCGAGATCGCCCTGGCCGACGCCGGGGTCGGCGCCCGCGACGTGGACGTGGTCTTCGCCGACGGCGCCGCGGTGCCCGAACTCGACCGCATCGAGGCCGACGCGCTGAACGCGGTCTTCGGCCGCGAGCAGGTGCCCGTCACCGTCCCCAAGACGATGACCGGTTCGCTGTACTCGGCCGCGGGGGCGCTCGACCTGGCGACGGTCCTCCTCGCGATGGAGGAGGGCCTGATCCCGCCCACCATGAACTCCCGGCCCGCCGAGGCCTACGGCCTGGACCTCGTGGTCGGCCACCCCCGCACGCACGAGGTGCGCACCGCACTGGTGCTCGGCCGGGGCCTGGGCGGCTTCAACTCCGCGCTGGTCGTCCGCTCCGCCGACTGATCCCCGTAGCGCATTCACACCGGTCGGCAGGTCCGGCCGCACAGGAAAGGAACCATCATGGCCGAGCAGGCTTTCACCCTCGACGACCTGCGCCTCATCCTGATCGAGGCGGCAGGCGCCGACGACTCCTACCAGGTCGGCGGGGACATCCTCGACACCGACTTCGAGCAGCTGGGCTACGAGTCGCTGGCCCTCCTGGAGACCGGCGGGCGCATAGAGCGCGAGTACCACATCTCCCTCGACGAGGAGATCCTCAGCATCGCCAACACGCCGCGCATGCTGATCGACGCCGTCAACAACAGCCTCGCCGCGCTGATCTGACGATCCGTCACCGACTCGTACCTTCTGTCATCCACCCGCCGGGTGGTGCCGCGCGCACCACCCGGCGGGCCCGTTTTCCCTCCCACTGGAGACGTCCCCCATGTCAGATCAGCAGCAGCGGACCGCCCTGGTCACCGGAGCCACCAGCGGCATCGGTCTCGCCGTCGCCCGGCTCCTGGCCGAGCAGGGTCACCAGGTGTTCATCGGCGCGCGCAGCGCCGACGACGTCGCGGCGACCGTGAAGGAGCTCCAGGCCGAGGGCCTGGCCGTGGCCGGTGCGACGCTCGACGTGCGCGACGCGGACGGCGTCCGCGACTTCGTGCAGGCGGCCGTCGACACCTTCGGCGCCGGCATCGACGTACTGGTCAACAACGCCGGCCGCAGCGGCGGCGGTGTCACCGCGGACATCACCGACGAGCTGTGGCACGACGTCATCGACACCAACCTCAACAGCGTCTTCCGGGTGACCCGCGAGGTGCTCAACACCGGCGGCATGCGCCACAAGGACCGCGGCCGGATCATCAACATCGCCTCCACCGCGGGCAAGCAGGGCGTCGTGCTCGGCGCCCCCTACTCGGCGTCCAAGCACGGTGTCGTCGGCTTCACCAAGGCGCTCGGCAACGAGCTCGCGCCCACCGGCATCACCGTCAACGCGGTCTGCCCGGGGTACGTCGAGACGCCGATGGCGCAGCGCGTGCGCCAGGGCTACGCGGCCGCCTACGACACCAGCGAGGACGCCATCCTCGAGAAGTTCCAGGCGAAGATCCCGCTCGGCCGCTACTCGACGCCCGAGGAGGTCGCGGGTCTGGTCGGCTACCTCGCCTCCGACACCGCGGCGTCCATCACCGCGCAGGCGCTCAACGTCTGCGGCGGACTCGGCAACTTCTAAGGTCCCAAGGAGAGCTGACCATGACCATCCGTGAGGTCGAGCACGAGATCACCGCGGCCGCACCGGCCGAGACGGTGTTCCGGCTGATCGCCGAAGTGGAGAACTGGCCGCGGATCTTCCCGCCCACCATCCACGTCGAGCACGCCGAGCGCGGCGCGAACGAGGAACGCATCCAGATCTGGGCCACCGCCAACGGCGAGCCCAAGAACTGGACGTCGCACCGCACCCTGGACCCGGAGAACCTGCGCATCACCTTCCGCCAGGAGGTGTCCACGCCGCCGGTCGCGTCCATGGGCGGCACCTGGATCATCGAGCCGGTCTCCGGCACCGAGTCGCGGATCCGGCTGTTGCACGACTACCGCGCCATCGACGACGACCCGAAGAGCCTCGCGTGGATCGACGAGGCCGTCGACCGCAACTCGCGCTCCGAACTGGCGGCGCTGCGCACCAACGTCGAGCGCGTGCACGCCGAGACGGAGGCGGAACTGACGTTCTCCTTCGAGGACTCCGTCGAGATCGCCGGCGCGGCCAAGGACGTCTACGACTTCATCAACGAGGCGAACCTGTGGTCCGAGCGGCTGCCGCACGTGGCCACCGTCCGGCTCGACGAGGACGCCCCGGGCCTGCAGACCCTGGAGATGGACACCCGCGCCAAGGACGGCTCCGTGCACACCACGAAGTCGTACCGGGTGACCTTCCCGCACCACAGGATCGCCTACAAGCAGGTCACGCTGCCCGCGCTGATGACGCTGCACACCGGCTACTGGACGTTCGCCGAGACCGACACCGGTGTCACGGCGTCCTCGCAGCACACGGTGACGATCAACACCGAGAACATCGCCCGGATCCTCGGCGAGGACGCCACCGTCGCCGACGCCCGCGCGTACGTGCACACCGCGCTCAGCACCAACAGCCTGGCGACGCTGGGCCACGCCAAGGCCTATGCCGAGGCCCGGCGCTGAACCGCGTGCGCCCGCGCGGTCGCTGATCCCGGTCCTGCGCGAGCCGCCGAGGCTCTCGCTGTGGCTGCTGCGCCCGCCGTCCGCGGACAGCCCGGCGGCGGCCCGGCTCGCGGTGCGCGAGCTGGACGCCGCGGAGCTGCGGCGGGCGGAGCTGTTCGTCCGGCCCACGGACCGGGTGCAGTACCTGTCGGCGCACATCGCACTGCGCCGCGTCCTCGCGGAGGCCACCGGGTACCCGCCCGACCGGCTGGTCCTCGGCCGGGAGACCGTCACGGCACGCCCGTACCGCACGAGCCGGCCCGTGCTGCTCGACCCGCCCCTGCCGGTCCACTTCTCGCTCTCGCACAGCCACGGGCTCGTGCTGATCGGCACGGCGGCCTCGGTCGTGGGCGTGGACGTGCAGCGCACGCCGACGACCGAGTCGGTGCAGGTCGTCGGGCCCGCCCTGCACCGGGCGGAGTGGCGGGAGCTGAGGGCCTTTCCCGAGGACCGCAGACCCGACTTCTTCGCGCAGCTGTGGACCCGCAAAGAGGCGTATCTCAAGGGACTCGGCACCGGGCTCGCCCGCAGTCCCGCCCGTGACTACCTGGGCGCCGCGCCCTGGCCCGGCGCCCCGCAGGGACCGGCCGGCTGGATCGTGCGCAATGTGCCGGCCGGACCGCACCACGCCGCCGCGGCAGCGCTGTTCGCCTCCGCGGAGCCGATCGTCACGCTGCGGTCCCTGCCCGCGGCGTGTCTGTACGACGACGCGGCGGGGCTGCCGCTGTCCGCGGCTCCGCTACTGGCTTTGAGGAGGAAAGGTTCATGGACGCTTCGGTGGTCGTTGTGGGAGCGGGACCCGCCGGGCTGATGCTCGCCGGGGAACTGCGCCTGGCAGGGATCGACGTCACGGTGCTCGAACGGCACCCCGAGCGCACCGGCGAGTCCCGGGGCATCGGGCTGACGATCGGCACGATGGAGGTCTTCGACCAGCGCGCACTGCTGCGCAGGATCGGGGAGTACGAGACCAGCGGGATGGGCCACTTCGGTGGCGTGCCGCTGGACATGAGCGTCCTCGGCGCCTTCCACGAGGCCGCGAAGACGGTGCCGCAGTCGGTGACCGAGCAGGCGCTCGAGGCCTGGGCCGGTGAACTCGGCGCCGACATCCGCCGCGGGCACGAGTTCGTCTCGTACGAGGACGACGGCGCCGGCGGCGAAGGCGTCACGGTCACCGTGCGCGGCCCCGGGGGCGAGCACACGCTGCGCGCCCGCTATCTCGTCGGCTGCGACGGCGGACGCAGCGCGGTCCGCAAGGCGGCCGGGTTCGACTTCCCGGGCACGGCCGCCACCACCGAGATGCTCCTGGCCGACCTGCGCGGCGTCGAACTGGAGCCGCGGATGACCGGCGAGCACATCGAGGGCGGCTTCGTGATGGTCGCCAAGCTGGCCGGCGGCATCCACCGGATCATCGTCGGCGAGCACGGCGTGCCCCCGCGAAAGCGCACAGGGCCGCCGGAGTTCGCCGAGGTCGCCGACGTGTGGAAGCGGCTCACCGGCATCGACGTCTCGCACGCCGAACCGGTCTGGGTCAGCGCCTTCGGCAACGCCGCGCGGCAGGTCACCGAGTACCGGCGCGGCCGCGTCCTGCTGGCGGGCGACTCCGCCCACGTCCATCTGCCGGCCGGCGGCCAGGGCATGAACACCAGCGTCCAGGACGCCCACAACCTGGGCTGGAAGCTGGCCGCGGTGCTGCGCGGCGACGCCCCCGAGGAACTGCTCGACACGTACCACTCCGAGCGCCACGAGGTGGGCCGCGCGCTGCTCGCCAACACCCGCGCGCAGAGCCTGCTGATCCTCGGCGGCGAGGAGTCCGCACCGCTGCGCGACGTCCTGGCCGAACTGGTCCGACTGCCCGGCGCCGCACGGCACTTGGCGGCCAAGGTCAGCGGCCTCGACATCCGCTACGACGTCGGCGGCGGCACCAGCCCGCTGCTCGGCCGGCGCCTGCCGCACCTGCCGGTGACGGTGGGGGAGCGCCGCACCAGCAGCACCGAACTGCTGCGCACCGGCCGCGGCGTGCTCCTCGACCTGGAGGACAACGCCGTGCTGCGCCGCCGCGCCCGGCCGTGGCGGGGCCGCGTCGACATCGTCACCGCGACCCCGGACCCGCTGCCCGCCGACGGCCCGCTCGCCGGCACCGCCGCCGTCCTGCTGCGCCCCGACGGCTGTGTCGCCTGGGCCGCGCCCGGCAGCCACCGCGACCTCGGCTCCTCGCTGAGCCGCTGGTTCGGTCCCGCCCACGGGGCGCGCCGGTGACCCGCGCCGATGTGGTGATCGTCGGCGCGGGCCCGGTCGGCCTGTTCCTCGCGGCCGAACTGCGGGCGGGCGGCGCGGGAGTCGTCGTACTGGAGCGAAGGACCGAGCCCACCGGCGAGTCACGGGCGTCCGTCCTGCACGCGCGGACCATGGAGATCTTCGCCGACCGGGGCTTTCTGCCCCGGCTCGGCGAGCTGCCCCCGGTCGGACCCGGCCACTTCGGCGGCCTGCGCCTCGACCTCGCCGAGGCCGACCCCGAGCATCCCCACGCGGGCCAGTGGGAGTGCCTCCAGCACCACCTGGAGACCGAACTCCAGTCCTACGCCGAGGAGTTGGGCGCCGAGATCCGGCGCGGCCACACGGTGACCGGGCTGCGCGGCGACACCGACGGCGTGCGCGTCGAGGTGCGCGGGCCCGGCACCGCGTACACCCTCGAGGCCGGCTACCTGGTCGGCTGCGACGGCGAGGACAGCACGGTGCGCGAGCTCGGCGGATTCACCTGCGCCGGGCACGACGCCGACAAGGTGATGCTGCGCGCCGACATCACCGGCATCGAGATCGCCGACCGGCGCCTCGAACGCTTCCCCGGCGGCATCGCCACCGCCTACCGCAGGCCCGACGGCACCACCCGTCTGATGGTCCACCGGTTCGGTGAACAGCCCTCCGGCGAGGTGACCTTCGAACAGGTCGCCGCCTCCTGGGCCGCCGTCACCGGAGAGGACATCGGGCACGGCGAGGCCCGCTGGCTGAACCGCTTCGGCACCGTTTCCCAGCAGGCCACCGAGTACCGGCGCGGCCGCCTGCTGCTGGCCGGCGACGCCGCGCACCGCCAGATGCCGGTCGGCGGGCAGGCCGTCAACCTCGGGCTGCACGACGCGGCGAACCTCGGCTGGAAGCTGGCCCGGGTCGCCACCGGCGCCGCTTCCCCCGCACTGCTCGACACCTACCACGCCGAACGGCATCGGGCCGGGGCGCGCACGCTGGCCAACATCGACGCGCAGGCCCGGCTGCTGTTCGGCACCGACGACGTGCTCGCGCTGCGCGACGTCTTCGGCGAACTCCTGGAGCAGGCGCCCGTGCGCCGCCACCTCGCCCGCATGATCAGCGGCCTCGACGTGACCGAACAGCCGCGCCAGGAACCGCACTTCGTGCCCCCGCACACCCATCAACCCGGAAGGTCAACCGTGGACAGGCTCACCGACAAGACGGCCCTCGTGACCGGTTCGAGTCGCGGCATCGGCAGGGCGACCGCCATCCGGCTCGCCCGCGAGGGCGCCCTGGTCGCCGTGCACTACACCGCCAACGAGCAGGCCGCCGACGACACCGTCGAGCTGATCGAGAAGGAGGGCGGCAGCGCCTTCACCGTGCGCGCCGAACTCGGCGTCCCCGGCGACGTGCACGAGCTCTTCCTCGGCCTGGAGCGCGGCCTGAAGGAGCGCACCGGCGACACCCGCCTCGACATCCTCGTCAACAACGCGGCCGTCACGTCGACGGGTTCGGCGCCCGAGGACCTCACGCCCGAGGAGTTCGACCGCTCCTTCGCCGTCAACGCGAAGGCGCCCTACTTCATCGTGCAGCGCGCCCTCGGCCAGATGCCCAGCGGCGGCCGCATCATCAACCTCACCACCGGCGTCACCCGCACCTCGGTGCCCGACCAGGTCGCGTACGCCATGACCAAGGGCGCCATCGAGCAGCTCACCTTCCAGCTGGCCCGGATCATCGCGCCGCGCGGCATCACCATCAACAGCGTCGCCCCCGGCATCACCGACAACGGCGGCGCCATCTTCGACAACCCGCAGGCCGTCGAGGCGATGGCGAAGTTCTCCGCCTTCAACCGGGTCGGCCAGGCCGGCGACGTCGCCGACGTCATCACCTTCCTCGCCACGGACGAGGCCCGCTGGATCACCGGCGCCTTCATCGACGCCACCGGCGGCACCCTCCTCGGCTGAGCCACGGCCGCCCCACCCGTCCCATGCGCCATCCCACGCGAGAGGCCCACATGTCCGCCCATTCCGCGCGCGTCGCCGTCGTCACCGGAGCCAACAAGGGGATCGGCCGCGAGATCGTCCGGCAGCTCGCCGAGCGCGGCCACACCGTCTACCTGGGGGCCCGCGACGAACAGCGCGGCCGCGCCGCCGCCGCCGACCTGTCCGCCGACGACCTCGACGTACGGTTCCTGCACCTCGACGTCACCGACGAGACCTCCGCCAAGACCGCCGCCGAGCGGCTGGCCCAGGAGGCGGGGACCGTGCACGTCCTGGTCAACAACGCCGGTGTCGGCGGCCCGATGCAACCGCCCAGCCAGACCCCCGCCGACCAGGTGCGCTCGGTCTACGAGACCAACGTCTTCGGCGTCATCACCGTCACCAACGCCCTGCTGCCGCTGCTGCGCAAGGCGTCCGGCGCCCGGATCGTCAACGTCTCCAGCGCCATCGGCTCGCTGAAGTCGGCCGCCGAGAACCTCGACCAGACCGGCGAGCACCCGCCCGGCGAGTTCCCCTCGACCCTGCTGTCCTACGCGTCGTCCAAGACCGCCCTGAACGCGGTCACCCTGGCGTACGCCAACGAGCTGCGCGGCACCGGGATCCTGGTCAACGCGGCGTCCCCCGGCTTCGTGGCCACCGACATCAACGGCCACCACGGCCGGCTCACCACCGAAGAGGGCGCGCGCATCCCGGTGCTGCTCGCCACCCTCCCCGACGACGGCCCCACCGCCGTCTTCCTCGGGGAGAACGGCACGGCCGAGGGCCAGGTGCTCGACTGGTGACCGCGCCCGCCGTCACCGCCGCGCCCGCCGCGCAGGCGCACGGCGCCTGGGACGCCCGCCAGTGGTCCCGGCTCCTGGTGCTCTCCGGCAACATGCTGCTCGACGCGGTCGAAGTGTCCGTCCTGCTCATCGCCCTGCCCACGCTCGCGGCCCGGTTCGACCTCACCGCGTGGGGAGCCCAGTGGCTGATGAGCGGCTTCGCGGTCGGCTTCGCCGCGCTGCTGCCGTTCGGCCCCGTGCTGTGCGCCCGGATCGGCCGCCGCCGCGCCTACCTGGGCGCGATGCTGCTGTTCGCCGTCGCCTCCCTGGCGGGCGGCCTGGCCGGCGGCCCCGCGCTGCTGGTCGCCGTCCGCGTCGTCAAGGGTGCCTGCGCCGCCCTGACCGCGCCGACCGGTCTTGCCATCATCAACGACGTGTTCCCGCAGGGCCCGCAGCGACGGCGCGCCCTGTCGGTGTACTCCCTGTTCGGCGCCGCAGGCTTCACCGCCGGGCTGCTCCTCGCCGGGGGGCTGCTGACGGCCAGCTGGCGCTGGGTGTTCGTCTTCCCCGCGCCGGTGGCCCTGGTGCTGTGCGTCGCCGGGATCTACGTACTGCCGCGCGAGCGGAACACCGGGCCGGCGCGGCTGCCGAGACCGGCGCTGCTGCGGCGCGGCGCGCTGCCGCGCTCCGCGCTGGGCGCCGCCTGCCTCAACGGCGGCTACCAGGCGCTGCTGCTCCTGATCGTCTTTCAGATGGCGGACGACTACGGCTGGTCGCCCTGGCGCTCGGCGCTCGCGCTGCTGCCGGCCTGCGTGCCGCTGGCCCTGAGCGTGCCGTTCGCCGGCCGGCTCATCACCCGGTACGGCAGCCGCCGCCTCGTCGTGCTCGGCGCGCTCCTCCCCCTGCTCGGCCAGGTCCTGTACCTGGCCCGCCCGGACAGCGGCTACGCCCCGGGCGTGCTGCCGGTCCTGCTGCTCGTCGAGGCCGGGTTCTGCCTGGCGTTCGTCGCCCTCAACACCCGGGCGACGGCCGGACTCGACCCGGCGGACCGGGGCGCCGCCGTCTCGCTGTACCAGGCGTCCGTGCAGCTCGGCGCCGTGCTGCTGCTGCCGCTCTCCGCTCTGCTGCTGACCCGCGCCCCGGACCCGCGGTCCGCGCCGGCGCTCATCGCCGCGGTGGGCGCGCTCGGCCTCGCGGCCGCCCTCGTACGCCGTCCGGCGCGCGCCACCACCGACTGACCCGCCGTCACCTCGGCTCCCACCCCGATCCACCACCTCAAGGAGGCTCACTGCCATGGCAGTCGACACGCCCGACAACTCCGTGAACCCCGGCCCGATCATGGGTCTGATCCTCGGCTCCTGGCAATCGCGGATCCTGCTCGCGGCCGTCGAGTACGACCTGTTCACCGAAGTGTCCAAGGGCCCGGTCACGGCCGCCGGACTCGCCGGGCGGCTCGGTCTCGTCGAGCGCGGCACGAACGACCTGCTCGCCGGTCTCGTCCACCTCGGCCTGCTGGAGTCCGCCGACGGTACGTTCACCAACGCCCCGGTCAGCGACGCGTTCCTGGTCAAGGGCCGCCCCGCCTACCTCGGCGGCTACCTGCACTTCTGCGAGCAGGAGCTGAACCCGGCGTGGAACGGCCTCGCCGACTCCCTGCGCACCGGCAAGCCGCAGAACCAGGCCGCGGTCGCCGGAAACCCGTACGACACGCTGTACGCGGACGCCGAGGCCACCGACGGGTTCCTGGACAGCATGGACCTGCTGAGCGCGCCGATCGCCCAGGCCCTCAGCCGTATCGACTGGAGCGGGTACACCTCGTTCGTCGACATCGGCGGCGCCCGCGGCAACTTCGCGCACGAGGTCGTCAAGCACAACCCGCACCTCAAGGGCGCGGTCTTCGACCTGCCGCCGCTGCGGTCCGCCTTCGACCGGCACATGAAGCGCCTCGGTGACAGCGAACTCACCTTCCACGGCGGCGACTTCTTCAAGGACGACCTGCCCGGGGCCGACGTCCTCGTCCTCGGCCACGTCCTGCACAACTGGGGCGTCGAGGACCGCATCGCCCTGCTCAAGCGGGCCCATGACGCCCTGGAGCCGGGCGGCGCCGTGCTCGTCTACGACCCGATGGCCGGCGGCGAACAGCCCTCGATGCACGGGGCGCTGGCCGGTCTGACGATGCTCGTCTGGTCCCGCGGCGGCCACGAGTACTCCGCCGACGAGCTGCACGGCTGGCTGCGCGAAGCCGGCTTCCGGCCGGAGACCGTCGAGGTCGAAGGGCTGCACGAGGACGTCCTGGTCATCGGCCGCAAGAGCGCCTGAGTCCCGCGCCGAAGACAACCTGAGGAGTCCACGATGGCGACCACATCGCACGTCAGGCCGGAGATCGGCCGTCCGGACGCCGCCACCGCGGTGGTGGAGGAAGTCACCGGTGGCGACCCCGAGCGCCTCGGGGACGCGCAGGCCGCGGTCCTCGCGCACTGGGAGTCCGTCCCGTGGCCCGAGGGCCTGGTGTCGGTGTCCCTGTTCCACGGCACCGACGGCACGTCGCTGCTGGTCTACGCCCAGTTCGCGGCGGAGGACGGGGACGGCGCGCGCACGGCCTTCGATGCGCTGCGCCCCGACTGGCGCGCGCTCGGCCACCGGCCGGGCGAGCCCGCGGCGTTCCGGCTGTACCGCAGGGTGCAGCCCACCGTGCTGCCCGACCCGCTGCCGCCGGTCGGCTGCTACCCGGCCGCCTTCTTCGCCATGCGGGACGGCGAGACGGCGCGCGCCTGGGTCGACGGCCTCCTCGGCACCGAGGAGAAGACCGTCGGCGAGGACCGGGCCTACCCCGGGGCGATCGCCGCCAACTTCCATGTCGGCGCGGACGACGACGCGATCTTCCTGCTGTCCGAGTGGGCCTCGGAGGCGGAGGCGCTCGTCCACATCAAGGCGGAGATCGAGCCGCTCCTGGAGTACATGGGGCAGGCGGAGGCCGGAGCGGGCCGCCGCTACGAGCTCCACGCCACCCGTACGAACTGACCCGTACGAACTGACCCGTACGAACCGTTCCGGACAGACCACCCGTACAGAAGTGAAGGGCACACCCTTGGCAACCCCGACCACACAGACGGCGCTGTCCGCGCGCGACGTCGTCTTCGGCTTCGGCGCGCACAGCGTCATCGGCGACACTCCGGTGCTGCTCGACATGGCCCAACTGGCCGACCGGGAACGGCTCGACCTCTTCTCCCTGTCGGACCACCCCTATGTGGGCGAGCGCCTGGACGCGTACGCCACCGTCGGCTTCGTCATCGGCCGCACCCGGCACCTCGCGGGTTTCGCCAACGTCAGCAATCTTCCGACCCGGCCCCCGGCCATGCTGGCGCGGACGGTCACGACACTGTCCGCGCTCTCCGAGGGCCGCGTCGTGCTCGGCATGGGCGCGGGAGGGCTGTGGGACCGGATCGCCGACATGGGCGTCGAGCCGCTCACCCCGGCCCAGGCGGTGGAGGCCTTCGAGGAGGCGATCGTCCTCGTCGGAAAGCTGTCCGGCGGCGGCCCGCCGGTCACCTTCAAGGGCCACCACTACCGCGTCGAGCAGATCGAACCCTCACCGGTCGCCGCCCCGATGGTGTGGACCGGGTCGGTCGGCCGCAAGTCGCTGGCCGCCACCGGCCGGGTGGCCGACGGCTGGATCCCGGGCCACGCGGCGGACTGGGTCAGCGCCCGCTACCGCGCGTCCCGTCCGGTCGTCGACGAGGCGGCCAGGTCCGTGGGCCGGGACCCGCGCGAGGTCCGCACCGTCTTCAACCTCCCCGGCCGAATCACCGAACGGCCGCTGGCCAGGACCCGCGACGCCGACGGCCGCTGGATCGGCGGCAGCGTCGCGCAGTGGACCGAGGAGCTGACCGCCGCGGTCCTCGAGCACGGCGCCGCGGGTTTCATGCTCTTCTCCCCGCGCGGCGGCACCCCTGACCTCGGCTCCCTCGCCGTATGGGCGGCCGAGATCGCCCCGGCGGTCCGCGCGGCGGTCGCCGGCCGCACCCGCTAGTCCGGCTCCGCCGCACACCTCACCCAACGACCTTTTCCCTCCCTTCGAAGGGCTCTTCATGACCAGCAGGCTTGAGAACAAGACGGCGCTCGTCACCGGCGCCAGCCGGGGCATCGGGCGCGCCATCGCGCTGCGGCTCGCACAGGACGGCGCCGTCGTCGCGGTGAACTACTCCGGCAACGAGGTCGCGGCGAAGGAGACCGTGACGCTCATCGAGCAGGCCGGCGGCCGCGCCTTCACCGTGCAGGCCAGCCTCGGCGAGCCGGGCGCGATCGAGCGGCTCCTGGAGGGCACCCGCGCGGGCCTGACCGAGCTGACCGGCTCCGACCGGCTCGACATCCTGGTCAACAACGCCGCCGCCACCGGCTTCGCGGGCGCGGGACCCGCCTCGGTCACCGAGGAGATCCTCGACAACTGCTACAACATCAACGCCAAGGCGCCGTTCCTGCTCATCCAGCGGGCCCTGGAGCTGATCCCCGACGGCGGCCACATCGTCAACGTGTCGTCCGGTGTCACGCACTCCGCGTTCCCGATCCAGATCGCGTACGCGATGAGCAAGGGCGCCCTGGAGCAGATCACCCTGCACATGGCTCCGGTCCTCGCGCCCCGCAACATCACCATCAACACGGTCGCCCCGGGCGTCACGAACAACGGCGACCCGGTCTTCGAGGACCCCGAGGCCGTCAAGCAGATGTCCGCGCTCTCCGCCTTCAACCGGGTCGGACAGGTGGACGAGGTCGCCGACATCGTCGCGTTCGCCGCCTCGGACGACGCCCGTTGGATGACCGGTTCGTTCGTGGACGCCACCGGCGGCACCCTTCTCGGCTGAGGAGCCCATCATGCAGAACGAGATCCAGTCGGCGGTCGGATTCGCCCACGCCAAGCCGGAGAAGGCGGCTGAGCTGGGCGACCTGCTCGTCTCCTTCGCCGAGCGCTCCCGCAACGAGCCCGGCTGCCTGGGCAGTTGGATCAACCAGGACGCGCAGGACCCCCACCTCTTCGTGTTCTACGAGATCTGGGCGACCCGCAAGGACCTGGCCCGCCACCTCGGGCAGCCGTACATGAAGGAGTTCCTGGCCGACCGCGACACCTACCTCCAAAAGGACCTGGAGGTACGGCAGTTGACGCTCGCCGGCGCCCCGGAGCAGGACGGCCCCGCCGATCCCGCCGACCCCGCCGAGATGAACCAGCGGTACCTGGACGCCTACGCCGCCCGGGACATCGACGCGATCATGGCGGTCTACGCGCCGGGCGCCGCGGCCGTCTGGGAGCCCGGCAAGTCGGTCAGCGGCGACGAACACCGCGCCGCCGTCGTCGAGTTCCTCACGCTGGACCCGCAGCTGTCGGCCGAGGTCGTCGAGAGCTACGTCGTCGGCGACACCGCCGCGCTCGTCGTCGACTGGAGCATCACGGTGCCCTCCAAGCCCGAGATGACCGGCACCGGCCGCGGCCTCGACGTCCTCAAGAAGAACGCCCGAGGCGAGTGGCGTTACGTGATGACCAACCCGTTCGGGAGCGTGTGACATGAAGATCGAAGGCAGTGTCGCCGTCGTCACCGGCGCCGCGAGCGGCATCGGCAAGGCGATCGCCGAGGCCCTGGCCGCGGCCGGCGCCCGGGGCGTCGTCGTCTCCGACATCGACGAGCAGGGCGCCCGGCGGGTCGCCGCCGGCATCGGCGGAAAGGCCCTCGCGGTCCGCGCCGACGTCGCGGACGAGGCGTCGATCCAGGCGCTGGTCGACCGCGCCCGGGAGCGGTTCGGCTCCGTCGACATCTTCGTCTCCAACGCCGGGCTGACCGTCACGGGCAGCCACGACGCGTCGGACGAGGACTGGAAGCGCGCCCTCGACGTCAACATGATGTCGCACGTGTGGGCGGCCCGCGCCGTCGTCCCCGCCATGCTGGAGGCGGGCCGGGGACACCTGGTGCAGACGATCGCCGCCTGCGGTGTGCTCACCGCGTTCGGCGCGGCACCGTACTCCGTCGCGAAGATGGGCGCCGTCGCGTTCGCCGAGTACCTCGCCGTCGAGTACGGCCACCGCGGCCTCGGCGTCTCGTGTCTGATGCCGCAGGCGGTCAACACCCCGATGCTGACCGCCAGCGTCAGCAGCAACGAGCAGCTGGCCAAGTTGAAGGAGGTCTCCGAGGTCCTGGAGCCCGAGCAGGTGGCCAAGGCCGCGCTCGAGGCCATCGAGGAGAACCGGATCCACGTCTTCACGCACCAGGGTTCGGCCGACTCCTTCCGGCAGCGGGCCGACGACGCCGACGTGTGGGTGGCGCAGATGCGCGCCATCCGGCACGGCGCCCACGCCTGACCCGCCGTATCCGGTTCGGCTCACAGGAAGGAAGAACATGTCCGAGGAAACACTGCGTCTTGCCGTGATCATCGGTTCGTCCCGTGTGGGCCGCACCGGTCCGGCCGTCGCGCACTGGTTCGTCGAGGAGGCCGAGGCCTGCTCGATGTACGACGTCGACGTCCTCGATCTCGCCGATGTGGAACTGCCGTTGACGCTGACGCAGGAGCCGGGCGACGAGTCCGCCGCCCTGCTCGCCTCCGTCGCCGCGCGCCTCGACGCGGCGGACGCGTACGTCGTGATCACGCCGGAGTACAACCACAGCTTCACCGCCCCGCTGAAGAACCTGATCGACTGGCACCGCGCCGAATGGCAGGCCAAGCCGGTCGCGTTCGTCTCCTACGGCGGTCTGTCAGGCGGGCTGCGCGCCGTGGAGCAGCTGCGCCTGGTCTTCGCGGAGCTGCACGCGGCCACGATCCGCGACACCGTCAGCTTCCACGGCGTGTGGCAGCACATCGGCGACGACGGCGTGCTGCGCGCGCCCGACGCCGCCGTCCCCGCGAAGGCCATGCTCGAAAAGCTCCAGTGGTGGGCCTGCGCCCTCAAGGACGCCCGCACCGCGCGCCCCTACGCCGCTTAACCCAGGGAGAGTCATGAGTTCCATCAGGGTGGAGGACAGCTACTTCACACTGTTCAACATCTTTCACACCGAGGACGCCGACGGGCAGCAGGTGCTGTTCGACCAGTGGCGCAGCCTGCCGCCGGCCGAGACCCAGCCGGGTCTGGTCTCCGGCAACTTCCACCGGGGCCTCGACGGCCGCTCGGTCGTCAACTACGCCCAGTGGGAGAGCAAGGAGGCCTACGACGCCTTCCTGAGCGAGCGCGCCACCCAGGGCCGCCTCGGCAGCGCCCTGAACATCTCCCGGCTGGACACCATCCCCTGCGAGGTCGTCCACACCTGGCACCCCGAGCCCCGCATCAGCCTCGACGAGCCGCGCTTCACCGTGGTCATCGTGGTCGCGTCGGCGCCCGAGGACCAGACGCAGGTCCTCAAGGAGATGACGTACGACCCCGAGGAGCTGGCGACCACGCCGGGGTACGTGTCGCACGCCGTGCACCGGGGTCTGTCCGGCGAGCACGTCGTCAAGTACGCGCAGTGGGAGGACGAGGAGAGCTTCCGCGCCTTCCTCGCGCGGCCCAAGGAGCCGTCCGCCCTCGACGACCTGGACGGCGTCCGCGTCGAGCTCTTCGTCAGCGAGATCGAGTACATCAGGGAGCGCGCGTGAGCGGCGAGCCGGCACGGAACGACGACGGAGCGCAGGCGGCCGCGGCCGGTGCCGCGGGCCGCGGCGCCGAGGCCGCGGACGCGGCAGGACGCCTCGCCCCGGGCACCGTCGAGGCCCTGGCCGCGGCGGGGTTCCCGTACGCCCTCGCCCCGCTGGGGCAGGGCGGCGCCGGGGCCACGTTCGAGGAAGTGACCCGGGCCGTCGCCGCGATCGGCGAGGGCTGCACGTCCGCCGCCTGGCTCGCGTCCCTGTGGGCGTACAACGGCCGCTTCAGCGCCTTCCTCCCCGAGGAGGGCCGCGAGGAGGTCTGGGCGAAGGGAACCGACACCCGCCTGGTGAGCTCGATGGTCGCGGCCGGCGTGGAGGCCGAGGAGGTGGACGGCGGCTGGTCGCTGTCCGGCAAGTGGCTCTACGTCAGCGGCGTCGAGTTCGCCGACTGGGCGCTGCTCAGCTCGGCGCCGCCGCGCCCGGGCGACCGCTCGATCCGGGTGTTCGCGGTGCCCAGGGACTCCTTCACGTACGAGGAGTCGTGGTCGACGCTCGGCATGCGCGCCACCGGCAGCCACACGCTGCTTGTGGAACGGGCGTTCGTGCCGCGGTACCGCTCGTTCGTCTGGGACGACATGCGCCAGGGCATCCTGCCGGCGCCGACCGGTTCGCCGGTGCACGCGGCCCCGCTGTTCGCGATCAACGGGCTGACCTTCGCGGCGCCCGTCCTCGGCGCGGCCCGTGCCGCGCTGCGCCTGGTCGAGCAGCACCTCGGCAAGCAGCCCAGCGGGGCCCGGGCGGTGGCCCGGGAGACGGCCCGTATCGCCTACACCCGCGCGGCGGGGGAGATCGACGCGGCGGCGCTGCTGCTCGCCCGGGTCGCCGCGACCGCCGACGAGGGGCGCCTCGCCGAGTCCGACGCGGCCGTGCGCAACCACCGCGACGCCACGCTCGCGGTCGAGATGCTCGTCGGCGCGGTGGACCGGCTCTTCCACGTGACCGGCACCCGTGGGCAGGCCGCCACCCACCCGATGCAGCGCATCTGGCGGGACGTGCACGCGGCGGGCTCGCACGCCGCCCTCCAGTTCGAGCCGGCGGCGCTCGCCTACACGCAGCGGCTGACCGCGGCCTGAGCCGGACTCAGCGGCGGGCCGCGGCGGTCCCGTGACCGGGTTCCCCGAAGACCACGGGGCCGTCGTTGTCCCGCACCACCCGGCCGAGCAGCGCGGTGAGGGCGCCGCGTCCCGCCGGATCGAGCCCGGCCGGCAACTGCTCGATGCGGCGGCAGGCGTCGGTGTAGAAGCGCTCGGCGAGCCGGGCACCGCGCGCCGTGAGCACGGCGCGCACCGCACGACTGTCGTGCGGATCGTTCTCGCGGCGCACCAGGCCGTTGTTCTCGGTTCGGTCCACGAGGCCGGTCAGACTCGATTTGGCGAGTCCGAGCATGGCGCACAATTCGCTCATGCCGTACGGCTGCGCCATCAGTACGCACAGCAATTGACCCTGCTGCGGGGTCAGGCCGTGTTCCCGGCTCGCCTGCGCGTAAACGGCGTTGACCAGGAACGACGTCCGCACCAGTGCGGCCGCGAGCCCCATTTCGTCGTCGTCTTCATGCTTGGCCACGCGGCGAGCGTAGCACTCGAATATCGAAAGTTCGTAGCAGGAACTTCCATTTCTTAACGCGGATCTGTAGTTCCTGAACTTCCTCTGCATTGTGGTTCGCAGTGCGAATCACTAGCGTTTTGGGTAGTGCCCGAGCAATTCTTCTTTGGTTTGTGGAGTGTGAATCATGAGTCGTAAAGTCGCCGTTGTCGGCGGAGGCTACGGGGGCGCCGCGGTGGCCAAGGCCCTGGAGTCCGAGGCCGAGGTCGTCCTGATCGACCCGCGTGACGCCTTCGCCAACGTGGCGGGGTCGCTGCGCGCGCTGGCCCAGCCCGAGTGGGCCCCCAACATGTTCTTCCCCTTCAAGACGCTGCTCACCGAGGGCGAGGTCATCCAGGACCGCGCCGTCTCCGTGGACCCCACCGGCGTCACCCTGGCCTCGGGCCGGCACGTCGCGGCCGACTACGTGGTCCTGGCGACCGGCTCCAGCTACGCCTACCCGGCCAACCCCGCCGCCGCCACCGTGGAGGAGGCGCTCGCGGACTTCCGCACCTCGCACAAGGAGCTGCTCGGCGCGGACAGCGTCCTCATCCTCGGCGCGGGCCCGGTCGGCCTCGAACTCGCCGGTGAGATCAAGCAGGTCTGGGCGGACAAGAAGGTGACCATCGTCGACCCGGCCACGGAGCTGCTGCCCGGCTTCAAGCCCGAGGTCGTCGAGGACCTGCACAAGCAGCTCGACGCGCTGGGCGTCGACGTCCGCCTCGGCACCGGTCTGACGGCCGAGCCGGGCACCCCCTCCGGCCAGGCCGGTTCCTTCACGGTCAGCACGACCGCCGGTGACGAGATCACGGCCGACGTCTGGTACCGCGCCTTCGGCACGACCCTCAACAACGGCTACCTCGCCGACGGCAAGCTCACCGCCCTCACCGAGCAGGGCCAGGTCCCCGTGACCGAGAAGCTCAACGTCAAGGGCCACGACCACGTCTACGCGGTCGGCGACATCACCGACGTCGCCGAGGCCAAGATGGCCGGCTACGCGATGCAGCACGCCGAGGTCGTCGCCAAGAACATCCTCGCCCAGATCAAGGGCGAGGAGCCGACGGAGACGTACCAGCCGCTGGGCTTCCCGATGATCCTCCTGCCGCTCGGCAGCGAGGGCGGCGTCGGCCAGCTCCCCTCGCCCGAGGGCCCGTTCGTCGCCGCGACCGAGATGGTCTCCCAGTTCAAGGGCCAGGACCTGTTCACCGGCCGCTTCGTCGGCCAGCTGGGTCCCACGGCCGCCTGATCCGGCGACCACCCCGCACCAACGCCTCACCGCACCACCCGCACCACCGCTCCATCCGAGCTCGCCGCGCGAGCTCGCCGGTCCCTTCATCCCCCGTCGGGGACCGGCGGGTTCGTGCGGCGTTCGCGTTTCCCGACCCGTTCCTACGACCACGGAGACGACGCCCATGTCACCGTCCACGGACGTCCCGGACCACAGCGGCCCCGTGCTGCGCATCGAGAAGGGCAACCCCGACGCGACCGAACTCGCCGCGCTCACCGCGGTGTTGCTCGCCCGCGCCGCCGGCACCCTGGAGCACGCCTACGCCGAAGGCGACGAACCCGCCCCGCGCACCGCGCGCTGGCGCCGCCTGGAACGCCGTACCCGCGCCGGCACGCCGCGCAGCTGGCGCGACGACGCAATCCGGCGATGAGCGTGACCGAGGTGAGCGCGCCCTCGGCCGCGGCCGTGCGCGCCGCACTGCCGCACCCCGGTGAACCCGCCGTCCCCGTACGCCGGCCGGCCCCATGACCCAGCTGTTGACCACCGATACCGTCCGGGCCCGCGAGATCACCCTGGACGCCGCCGGGATCCCGCTGTCGGCCCTGATCGCCGAACCCCCCTCGGGCCGGCCACGGGCCGTCGTGGTCGCGGTGCACGGTGGCGGCATGCGCGCCGGCTACTTCGACAGCCGGGCCCGCCCCGGTCTCTCGCTGCTCACCCTCGGCGCCGAGCTCGGCTACACGGTGCTGTCCGTCGACCGCCCCGGCTACGGCAGTTCGGCGCCCCGCCTGCCGCACGGCCAGCGCCTGGCGGAGCAGGCGGCGACCCTGCACGACGGCATCGCCCACTTCGCGGCCACCCACGACACCGGCGCGGGCGTCTTCCTCGTGGCCCACTCCAACGGCGGCAAGCTGGCGCTGGCCGCGGCCGCCGACCCACGCGGCCGGGAGCTGATCGGCCTGGACATCTCCGGCCTCGGCAGCCGTCTCGCCGTACGCGCCGACCAGCTGCCGGGCCCGCACGGCCACGGGGACTGGCGCCGCCACTGGGGCCCCTTGCGGCTCTACCCGCCCGACGCCTTCCGGCAGGGCCGCCATCTGGTGGCGCCGGTGCCCGAACTGGAGGCGCGGGAAGGGCCGTTGTGGCCCGAGATGTACCCGCGCCTCGCGCGCCGGGTACGGGTCCCGGTCCGGTTCACCTTCGCCGAGCAGGAGCAGTGGTGGCAGTTCGACGACGCCGCCCTGGCCGCCCTGCGCCGCCCGCTGGCCGCCCCGACGACGCTCATCGCCCACCAGCCGGACGCCGGGCACAACCTGAGCCTGGGCTGGGCGGCCCGCACCTACCACCTCAAAGCCCTCGGTTTCCTGGAGGACTGCCTGCTCGCCAAGGACGCGGCTCCCGCCCGGGGAACCGCGCCGCCGAAGCCACCGGGAGAGAGACAGAGATGAGCATCGACTGGCACGGCCCCCTCGCCCCTTCCGAGGACACCGAGCCCGGCCCGGCACCGACCGGAGCAGTCGTACGCCCCGCCCTGCTCGCGGGGGAGGAGCACGAGTCTCCGGATCCGTCGATCTTCCGCGGCGCCGACTGACAGCCCCGACGAGTCCGCCGATCCACCGACACCACCCACCACCTTCCTGGAGAGACATGTCCCGCCGTCTGTTCACCTCGGAGTCCGTGACCGAGGGCCATCCCGACAAGATCGCCGACCAGATCAGCGACACGATCCTGGACGCGCTGCTCGCCCAGGACCCCGGCGCACGCGTCGCCGTGGAGACCCTGATCACCACCGGCCAGGTGCACATCGCGGGCGAGGTGACGACGACCGCGTACGCGGACATCGCCACGCTCGTCCGCGACAAGATCCTCGAAATCGGCTACGACTCCTCGGCGAAGGGCTTCGACGGCGCCTCCTGCGGTGTGTCGGTGTCCATCGGCGCCCAGTCCCCGGACATCGCGCAGGGTGTCGACACCGCCTACGAGTCCCGTGTCGAGGGCACGGGCGACGAACTGGCCGCCCAGGGCGCCGGCGACCAGGGCATCATGTTCGGCTACGCCACCGATGAGACGCCCACCCTGATGCCGCTGCCGATCCACCTGGCGCACCGCCTCTCGCGCCGTCTCACCGAGGTCCGCAAGGACGGGACCGTCCCCTACCTGCGCCCCGACGGCAAGACCCAGGTCACCATCGAGTACCAGGGCAGCCGGCCGCTGCGCCTGGACACGGTCGTCGTCTCCTCGCAGCACGCCCCGGACATCGATCTGGACGGCCTGCTCGCCCCCGACGTCCGCGAGCACGTCGTCGAGCACGTCCTCGCCGAACTCGCCGAGGACGGCATCAAACTGGAGACGGCGGACTACCGCCTGCTGGTGAACCCGACCGGCCGTTTCGAGATCGGCGGCCCGATGGGTGACGCGGGGCTCACCGGCCGCAAGATCATCATCGACACGTACGGCGGCTACGCCCGGCACGGCGGCGGCGCCTTCTCCGGCAAGGACCCGTCCAAGGTGGACCGTTCGGCGGCGTACGCGATGCGCTGGGTCGCCAAGAACGTGGTCGCCGCGGGCCTGGCGTCGCGCTGCGAGGTCCAGGTCGCGTACGCCATCGGCAAGGCCGAGCCCGTCGGTCTCTTCGTCGAGACCTTCGGCACCGCGGTCGTCGCCCAGGAGGCCATCGAGCAGGCCATCAACCAGGTCTTCGACCTGCGCCCCGCCGCGATCATCCGCGACCTCGACCTGAAGCGGCCCGTCTACGCCGCGACCGCGGCCTACGGACACTTCGGCCGCGAACTGCCCGCCTTCACCTGGGAGCACACCGACCGGGCCCAGGCCCTCAAGGCCGCAGCGGGCATCTAGGGCCCCTGGCCGGCCCCGTCCGGGCCGGCCCCCCTCACAGGCGTACCGGCCCCGTACGGGCCGGCCACCCCACAGGCGTACCGGAGTTCAGGAGTTCAGGAGTTCATGTGCGTATCGCGGTGACAGGATCCATTGCCACGGACCATCTGATGGTCTTCCCCGGGCGGTTCGCGGACCAGCTCATCCCCGACCAACTCGCCCATGTCTCCCTCTCCTTCCTGGTCGACGCGCTCGAGGTGCGCCGGGGCGGAGTGGCCGCCAACGTCGCCTTCGGCCTCGGCCGGCTCGGCCTCGACCCCCTGCTCGTCGGGGCCGTCGGCGCCGACTTCGCCGAGTACGAGGTCTGGCTGAAGGAGCACGGCGTCGACACCGGTGCCGTGCACGTCTCCGCCGGGCGCGGCACCGCCCGCTTCATGTGCATCACCGACGAGGACGCCAACCAGATCGCCTCGTTCTACGCGGGCGCCATGCAGGAGGCCCGTGACATCGACCTCGGCCGGGTCCTGGACGGAAGGCACCGCCCCGACCTGGTGCTCGTCGGCCCGAACGACCCCGAGGCGATGCTGCGGCACACCCGCGAGTGCCGGGCTCTCGGCCTGCCCTTCGCCGCCGACCCCTCCCAGCAGCTCGCCCGCCTCGACGGCCCTCAGGTGCGCGAGCTGGTGGACGGCGCCCGCTGGCTGTTCACCAACGAGTACGAGGCCGCCCTGCTCCTCGAACGCAGCGGCTGGAACCGGGACGACGTCCTCGCCCGGGCCGGCGCCTGGGTCACCACCCTGGGCGAGGCCGGCGTGCGCATCGACCGCGCGGGCCACGACCCGCTCACCGTGCCCGCCGTGCCCGACGCACCCATCACCGACCCGACCGGGGTGGGCGACGCCTTCCGCGCCGGCTTCCTCGCCGCCCTCGGCCGTGACCTGTCGCTGCCCGCGGCGGCCCGCCTGGGCTGCGTGGTGGCGTCGGCCGCCCTGTCGACGGTCGGCTCGCAGACGTACCGGCTCGACCGGCACCGCCTGACGGCCACGGCGGAACGCGCCTACGGCGCGACCGCGACCGCCGAACTCGCCCCCGTCCTGGGGGCGTTGGATTCCCTGGACGACCGCAAGGCCCTGGACGGTACGCCATGACAGACCTCCGTGAAGCCCTCGCCACCCGTGTCGTGGTGGCCGACGGCGCGATGGGCACCATGATCCAGGAGCAGGACCCCACCCTGGAGGACTTCCAGGATCTGGAGGGCTGCAACGAGATCCTGAACGTCACCCGCCCCGACATCGTCCGCTCCGTCCATGAGGCGTACTTCGCCGTCGGCGTGGACTGCGTGGAGACCAACACCTTCGGCTCGAACTTCACGGCCGCGACCGAGTACGAGATCGCGGACCGGATCGTCGAGCTGTCCGAGGCGGGCGCGCGGATCGCCCGCGAGGTGGCGGACGAGTTCACCGCGTCCACCGGCCGGCAGCGCTGGGTGCTCGGTTCGATCGGGCCCGGTACGAAGCTGCCGTCACTGGGCCACATCGACTACGCGACGATCCGTGACGGCTACCAGCAGAACGCCGAGGGCCTGCTCGCGGGCGGCGCGGACGCGCTGATCGTGGAGACGTCGCAGGACCTCTTGCAGACGAAGTCGTCGCTGATCGGTGCCCGCCGCGCCATGGACGCCCTCGGTGTCTCGGTCCCGCTGATCTGCTCCCTGGCGTTCGAGACGACGGGCGTGATGCTGCTCGGCTCGGAGATCGGCGCGGCGCTCACCGCCCTGGAGCCGCTCGGCATCGACCTGATCGGCCTGAACTGCTCCACCGGTCCCGCCGAGATGAGCGAGCACCTGCGCTACCTCGCGCAGCACTCCTCGACGCCGCTGATGTGCATGCCGAACGCCGGTCTGCCGATCCTGACCAAGGACGGCGCGCACTTCCCGCTGACGCCGCCGGAGATGGCGGACGCGCAGGAGAACTTCATCAATAGTTACGGCCTCTCGCTGGTCGGCGGCTGCTGCGGCACGACGCCCGAGCATCTGCGCCAGGTCGTCGAGCGGGTGCGTGACATGACCCCGCCGCGACGCGATCCGCGTCCCGAGCCGGGTGCGGCTTCCCTCTATCAGACGGTGCCGTTCCGTCAGGACACCGCGTACATGGCGATCGGTGAGCGGACGAACGCGAACGGGTCGAAGAAGTTCCGGGAGGCGATGCTGGAGGGTCGCTGGGACGACTGTGTGGAGATGGCGCGCGACCAGATCCGTGAGGGCGCGCACATGCTCGACCTGTGTGTCGACTATGTGGGCCGCGACGGTGTCGCGGACATGGAGGAGCTGGCGGGCCGTTTCGCGACTGCCTCGACGCTGCCGATCGTGCTGGACTCGACCGAAGTGCCGGTGATCCGGGCGGGGTTGGAGAAGCTGGGCGGGCGTGCGGTCATCAACTCGGTCAACTA
>NZ_JBFAVD010000047.1:0-25975 GCF_040679615.1 Streptomyces sp. NPDC052225
CGTGTGTGTGCCGGGTGCGCGTGAGTGGGGGCTGTTCGCGCCGTTCCCCGCGCCCCTAAAGGCATGCGCTGCGCGCAGCCTTCATAGGGGAGATGCCGCACCGAAGGTGCGCATCTCAGGGGCGCGGGGAACTGCGCGACCAGCCACGACGAAAGCCGCACCCGGCGACGAAACCGCTCCGCCCCGGTGAGAAGCCGCCTAAGACCCCGAGCCGGAGCTCGCCAGCGCCTCCGACAGCTCGCGGGCCACCTGCTGAAGCACCGGCACGATCTTCTCCGTGGCCGCCTCGGTCACCCGGCCCGCAGGACCCGAAATGGAGATCGCCGCAGCGGTGGGCGAATCCGGCACCGGGACGGCAAGGCACCGCACCCCGATCTCCTGCTCGTTGTCGTCGACGGCGTACCCGAGCCGCCGCACGTCTTCCAGAGCGTCGAGGAACCCGTCCGCCGTCGTGATCGTCTTCTCGGTCGCCGCCGGCATCCCGGTCCGGCCGAGCAGCGCCCGCACCTCGTCCGCCGGCGCGTCCGCGAGCAGCGCCTTGCCCACTCCCGTGGAGTGCGGCAGAACGCGCCGGCCGACCTCGGTGAACATCCGCATCGAGTGCTTGGACGGCACCTGGGCGACGTACACGATCTCGTCCCCGTCGAGCAGCGCCATGTTCGCCGTCTCGCCGGTCTCCTCGACGAGGCGCGCGAGATACGGCCGGGCCCAGGTGCCGAGCAGCCGGGCCGACGATTCGCCGAGCCGGATCAGGCGCGGGCCGAGCGCGTAGCGGCGGTTGGGCTGCTGACGTACGTAACCGCAGGCGACCAGGGTGCGCATCAGGCGGTGGATCGTGGGGAGCGGCAGGCCGCTGCTCGCGGAGAGCTCGCTCAGGCCCACCTCGCCGCCCGCGTCCGCCATCCGCTCCAGGAGATCGAAGGCGCGCTCGAGGGACTGGACACCGCCGCTGGGCGCGGACTTGGCGGTGTCGGTGGTGCTGGCGCTGGACGTCGGCACGGCGCATCCTTTCGAGGCGGGCAGGCAGAGATGCAGCGTACCCGGCGGTTTCCCGCCCGGTGATCCCTTGACCTCTAAGTTCGTCGGTAGCTACGTTCTGCGTACCGGAATAGTAATTTCACTTTGTGGAAACGTCCAGACCCTTGACTGTTCGCGAAGTCGGAGTGAAAACTCCTTCAACAGAACGTTGAAATTGAACGTCGAAACTCACGTACGGAGGTCCAGGGTGTCGGACGGCGAAGTCGAACTGGTGCTGCGCTCGACCCGCGTCATCACCCCCGACGGTACGCGGCCCGCATCGGTCGCCGTCGCCGCGGGGAAGATCGCGGCGGTGCTCGCGCACGACGCGGAGGTACCGGCGGGCGCCCGCCTGGAGGACTTCGGCGACGACGTGCTGCTGCCGGGCATCGTCGACACCCACGTCCACGTGAACGACCCGGGGCGCACCGAGTGGGAGGGCTTCTGGACCGCCACCCGCGCCGCCGCGGCCGGCGGCATCACGACCCTCGTCGACATGCCGCTCAACTCCCTGCCGCCCACGACGACGGTGGAGAACCTCCGTACGAAGAAGGACGTGGCGGCCAGTAAGGCGCACATCGACGTCGGGTTCTGGGGCGGCGCCCTGCCCGACAACGTCAAGGACCTGCGCCCGCTGCACGACGCCGGCGTCTTCGGCTTCAAGTGCTTCCTGTCGCCGTCGGGCGTGGACGAGTTCCCCCATCTGAACGGGGACCAGCTCACCGCCTCCATGGCCGAGATCGCCGGGTTCGGCGGGCTGCTCATCGTGCACGCCGAGGACCCGCACGAGCTGGACGTCGCGCCGCACAACTCCGGTCCCAAGTACGGCGATTACCTCGCGACCCGACCGCGCGTCTCCGAGGACGTCGCGATCAAGGGGCTCATCGACACCGCCAAGCGGATCGGCGCCCGCGTCCACATCCTGCACCTGTCGTCGTCCGACGCGCTCCCGCTGATCGCCGCCGCCAAGGCCGAGGGCGTCAGGCTGACCGTCGAGACCTGCCCGCACTACCTCACGCTCACCGCCGAGGAAGTCCCGGACGGGGCGAGCGAGTTCAAGTGCTGCCCGCCGATCCGCGAGGCCGCCAACCAGGACCTGCTGTGGCAGGCGCTCGCCGACGGCACCATCGACTGCGTCGTCACCGACCACTCGCCGTCCACCGCCGACCTGAAGACCGACGACTTCGCCACGGCCTGGGGCGGCATCTCCGGGCTCCAGCTGAGCCTGTCGGCCGTGTGGACCGCGGCCCGCTCGCGCGGCCACTCCCTCGAGGACGTGGTGCGCTGGATGTCCTCGCGTACGTCGGAGCTCGTCGGGCTCGACGACCGCAAGGGCGCCATCGCCGTCGGCCGCGACGCCGACTTCGCCGTCCTGGCCCCCGAGGAGACCTTCACCGTCGACCCGGCCGCGCTCCAGCACCGCAACCGCGTCACCGCGTACGCGGGCAAGACGCTGCACGGTGTCGTCAAGTCGACCTGGCTGCGCGGTGAACGCATCGTCGCCGAGGGCGAGTTCACCGCCCCGCAGGGCAAGCTGCTCGAAAGGAACAAGTAACCACCATGTCCGCGCCTTCTGGGATACCCAGCTTCACCGGTGACGCCAGCCCCTACGGCGGCGGCGACCCGTACGCCGACTACCGCACCGCGGACTTCCCGTTCACGCGGTACACCGACCTCGCCGCGCGCTCGCTCGGCGCCGGTGTGATCGCCGCGAACGACGAGTTCTTCGCGCAGCGCGAGAACCTGCTCATCCCCGAGCGCGCCGAGTTCGACCCGGAGCACTTCGGTCACAAGGGCAAGATCATGGACGGCTGGGAGACCCGCCGTCGCCGTGGCACCGGCGCCGACCACCCGTGGCCCGCCGCCGACGACCACGACTGGGCGCTCGTCCGCCTCGGCGCCCCCGGCGTCGTCCGTGGCATCGTCGTCGACACCGCCCACTTCCGCGGCAACTACCCGCAGGCCGTGTCGGTCGAGGCCGCCTCCGTGGCGGGCGCGCCGACCCCCGAGGAACTCCTCGCGGACGACGTGAAGTGGGTGACCCTCGTTCCCCGCACGGCAGTTGGCGGCCACGCGGCGAACGGCTTCGCCGTCGACGTCGAGCAGCGCTTCACGCACCTGCGGGTCAACCAGCACCCCGACGGCGGCATCGCCCGGCTGCGCGTGTACGGCGAGGTCGTCCCGGACCCGGCATGGCTCGCCACCCTCGGCACCTTCGACGTCGTCGCCCTGGCCAACGGCGGCCGCGCCGAGGACGCCTCGAACCTCTTCTACTCACCCGCCTCGAACACCATCCAGCCGGGCTACTCCCGCAAGATGGACGACGGCTGGGAGACCCGGCGCCGCCGCGACACCGGCAACGACTGGATCCGCTACCGGCTCGTCGCCCAGTCGCAGATCCGCGCCCTGGAGATCGACACCGCGTACCTGAAGGGCAACAGCGCCGGATGGGCGTCCGTGTCCGTGAAGGACGGCGAGAACGGGGAGTGGGCCGAGGTCCTTCCGCGCACCCGGCTCCAGCCCGACACGAACCACCGCTTCGTGCTCGACACCCCGGCGGTCGGCACGCACGCCCGGATCGACATCTACCCCGACGGCGGCATCTCGCGACTGCGCCTGTTCGGCTCGCTGACCGAGCAGGGCTCCGCCCAACTGGTCGCGCGCCACGCCGAGTTGGGAGCGTAGCGCCGTACGGACGTGCGGGGCGCCCGGCCTGACAGCACCGGGCGCCCCGCCGATCGTTCAGGCCCTCACGCGGCGAACCCGCCGTCGACGGCCAGCTCGGCGCCCGTCACGTACACCGCGTCGGGCCCCGCCAGATAGGCGACCGTCGCGGCGACCTCCTCGGCGCGGCCGTAACGGCCGAGCGCCGTCATCGACGCCTGCCAGTCCGCGCTCGGCCCGTCCGCCGGGTTCATGTCCGTGTCGATCGGGCCGGGGTGCACGATGTTCGCCGTGATCGAGCGCCCGCCCAGCTCCCGGGCCAGGGCCTTGGTCAGACCGATCAGCGCCGCCTTGCTCATCGCGTACAGCGTGCCGCCGGGTCCCGGCACGCGCTGCGCCATGCACGAGCCGACCGTGATGATCCGGCCGCCGTCGGGCAGTACGGGGGCCGCCGCCTGCGTGGTGAGGTAGACGCCGCGCACGTTCGCCGCGATCGCCCGGTCGACGTCGGCGGGGGAGTGCGCGTCCAGCGGGCCGAGCGCGCCGACGCCCGCGTTGTTGACGAGGACGTCGAGCCGGCCGAGCCGGTCCACCGCGGCGCTGACCACCCCGGCCGCCTCCGCCGCGTCGGCCGCGTCCGCGCGCACCGCCGCGCCGCGCCGCCCCAGGGCCTCCACCCGGCGCACCACCTCTTCGGCGGCCTCCTTGCCCTGTACGTAGCTGACCGCGACGTCGAACCCGTCCTCGGCCAGCCGCAGCGCCGTCGCCGCACCGATCCCGCGCGAGCCGCCGGTCACCAGGGCCACCTTGCCGTTCATGTTCTCTCCTGAGGTCGTCGTTCGTTGTGACTTCAAGTACAGCGACGTACGACGGCGAACGCTGGCGGCAATCGGACACCGAGACCGGCGCGCGGAGACGAGCCCCTGGCCCCCCTGCCTGTACGGCAGTTGCCGGCGCCGGGCCCATGGCCTTCGAGGTCACGCGCGGGTACGGTGATCGTTCCCGTGCGAGCCGCCGACGTCTCCACAGCCTCAGAAGTCCTCAGAGTCCGTCTCTGAAGTCCGACGCAGCCGGAGACCCGCCCGTGAGTGCCCTCGCCCTGCCCGCATCCCGCCCCGCCCGCGCCTGGCTCACCGACGTCCCGCTGCTCGCGGTCGCCGTCGTGTGGGGCGCCAGTTATCTCGCGGCCAAGGGCGTCACCACGCAGTCCACCGTGCTCGCGGTGCTCGTCCTGCGCTTCGGGATCGTGCTGCCCGTGCTCGCCGCCGCCGGATGGCGGGCGCTGCGCGCGCTGACCGCCGCCCAGTGGCGCGGCGCCGGCACGCTCGGTCTGATCCTCAGCGGCATCTTCCTCCTCGAGACGTACGGCGTCGTGCACACCTCGGCGACCAATGCGGGCCTCATCATCAGCCTCACCATGATCTTCACGCCGCTCGCCGAGGCGGCCGTCACGCGGGTCAGGCCCTCCCGCGCGTTCCTCGGGGCGGCGGGCACGTCCGTGCTCGGCGTCGTGCTGCTCACGCAGGGGGGCGGTTTCACGACACCGTCGGCGGGTGATCTGCTGATGTTGCTCGCCGCCCTCGCCCGTACCGTGCACGTGCTCACGATGGCCCGCCTGAAGTCCGTCCAGGGCGCGGAGGCGCTGCCCCTCACCAGCGTCCAACTCGGCTCCGCCGTCGTGGTGTTCGCGCTGCTCTGCGCCGTGCCCGGCACCGGTTCGACGCCGTGGGACGCGGCGGCGGCCTTCGAACCCGCCGACTGGGCTGGGCTGTTGTTCCTGTCCGTCTTCTGCACGCTCTTCGCGTTCTTCGTGCAGATGTGGGCCGTGCGCCGTACGTCCCCTTCGCGCGTCAGCCTGCTGCTCGGCACCGAGCCCCTTTGGGCGGCTGCGGCCGGTATCGCCCTGGGTGGTGAACGGCTGGGCGTGATGGGGGTGTTGGGCGCGGTTCTGGTGCTGGCCGGAACCGGCTGGGGCCGCAGGGCCGCGAGTTAACTCCTGGAAAACAAGCGGTAGTTGGCGTTGACATGACCCCGTCTACGCGCGTCACACTAAGGGCATGAAGACACCCCCACGCATCTTCAGCGCCGTAGCCCTCGCCGCCGCCCTCCTCGTCGGCGGCTCCCTCACGGCCACCGCCGAGGCCGCACCGGCCGCACCCGCCCCCACGTCCGCCGCCACGCTCGCCGCCGCGTCGTACGGCGACATCTGCTACTCGGCCCTGCCCTCCCAGGCGTACGACACCTTGGACCTGATCGCGTCCGGCGGCCCGTACCCGTACGCGCAGGACGGCACGGTCTTCCGCAACTCGGAGGGCCTGCTGCCCGCCAAGACGTCCGGCTACTACCACGAGTTCACCGTGATCACCCCGGGCTCCAGCGACCGCGGCGCGCGCCGCATCGTCACCGGCGGGGCCCTGGCCGACCACGTGGAGGACTACTACACGTCCGACCACTACGCGTCCTTCGACCTGATCGACTACGGCTGCTGACGCCAGGCCCTAGTCGCTCTTCCGCTCCTCGGCGGCCGCGAACAGGGCGATCGCGAGCACGATCAGCGCGATGCTCCCGTACACCTCGCGGCCGTCGAGCAGGCCCACGTGCTGGATGACGCCCCAGCCGAACCAGCCCGTGAACTCATGGACGAGGCCGACCGCGCCCTGGAGCAGGGCGAGGCCGCCGACGATCTCCAGCATGCGCCTCAGCTGCTTGTTGTTCATGCACGGAACCCTCGCCCCGCGGACCCCCCACCCACATCGGCCGCGGGGCGAGCCCCGTGCGCCGGAAGTCGACGCCCGCTCCGCGCGCCCGCGACCGAAGTCGACGGGTGCGCGACTTTGGTCGCGGGCGGGCCGTACGGGGCGGTGCGCGCCGCCCATCGTGCGTAGATTTGTCGACCATGGAGGCATCGCGAGAGACCACGGGAGACGCGGAGCGGGGCGACGGGACACCGCTGCCGTGGCGCCGCCGCCTGCTGCCCTCCGCCGTCGCCGACGAACTCGACCTGGACCCCGAGGGACGGCCGGCACGCGGGCGGCGCACAGCCCGGGACTGGATCGTCGACTTCGCCTGCTTCTTCCTCGCCGTCTTCCTCGGCCTGATCCTCGCCGAGCAGGTCGGGGACGACCCGAACACCCCGACCGCACTGGCCGGCGTCGACCAGGTGGTCGGGGCGCTGGCCTGCGCGGGTGTCTGGGTGCGCCGGCGCTGGCCGCTCGGCTTCGCGGTGGCGATGGTGCCGGTCGGCTTCCTGTCGAACACGGCTACCGGCGCCGTCATGATCGCCATCTTCACGCTCGCCGTGCACCGCCCCTTCCGCTACGTGGCCCGGGTGGCGGGCGCGTCGATCGCGCTGGTCCCGTTCTTCTTCTGGCTGCGGCCCGACCCCGAGTCGACCTACGCCCTGTCGGTGGCGTTCACCGTGATCATCACGGCGACCGTCGTCGGCTGGGGCATGTTCGTCCGCTCCCGGCGCCAGCTCCTGATGTCGCTGCGCGAGCGCGCCCTGCGCGCCGAGACCGAGGCCGCGCTCCGCGCCGAGCAGGCCCAGCGCCTCGCCCGCGAGGCCATCGCCCGCGAGATGCACGACGTCCTCGCGCACCGCCTGACGCTCCTGAGCGTGCACGCGGGCGCCCTGGAGTTCCGGCCCGACGCGCCCCGCGAGGAGATCGCCCGGGCCGCCGGTGTCATCCGGGAGAGCGCGCACGAGGCGCTCCAGGACCTGCGCGAGATCATCGGCGTGCTGCGCGCCGCCGACCACGGCGAGGAGTCGGGGCGCCCGCAGCCCACGCTCGCCGCCCTCGACACCCTCGTCGCGGAGTCCCGAGAGGCCGGCATGAAGGTCACCCTCGACAACCGCGTCGGCGACGCCGACTCCGTGCCCGCCTCCACCGGGCGCACCGCCTACCGCATCGCGCAGGAGGGCCTGACCAACGCCCGTAAGCACGCGCCCGGCGCCGAGGTCGCCGTCCGCGTCTCCGGCGCCCCCGGCGAAGGCCTCGCCGTCACGGTCAGCAACCCACCGCCGCCCGGCGACGTGCCGCACGTCCCCGGCTCGGGCCAGGGCCTGATCGGCCTCACGGAACGCGCCACGCTCGCGGGCGGCACCCTCGACCACGGGCCGCGCCCCGAAGGCGGCTTCGCCGTACGGGCGTGGCTGCCCTGGGGATAGGCGGGCATCTACGGTGGGGCGCATGAACACGATCCGGCTGCTGCTCGTCGACGACGACGCCCTGGTCCGCTCGGGCCTGACCTTCATGCTCGGCGGGGCGGACGACGTCGAGATCGTCGGGGAGGCGGCCGACGGGGCGCAGGCGCTCGACGTGGCCGCGACCGTGCGGCCCGACGTCGTCCTCATGGACATCCGGATGCCGGTCATGGACGGCCTCGCGGCCACCGAGCGGCTGCGCGCCCGCCCGGAGGCGCCCGAGGTCGTCGTCCTGACCACGTTCCACGCGGACGAGCAGGTGCTGCGGGCGCTGCGCGCGGGCGCCGCCGGATTCGTGCTCAAGGACGCCGGCCCCGCCGAGATCCTGGACGCCGTGCGCAGCGTCGCGGCCGGCGACCCCGTCCTGTCGCCCGCCGTCACCCGCCAGCTGATGACCCACGCGGCGGCCTCCGAGCGCGAGATCCGCACGGCGGGAGCACGCGAGCGCGTCGGCCGACTCGCCGACAGGGAACGGGATGTGGCCGTCGAGGTCGGCCGCGGCAAGTCCAACGCGGAGATCGCCGCGACCCTCTACATGAGCGTCGCCACGGTCAAGGCGCACGTCTCCCGCATCATGACGAAGCTCGGCCTCAACAACCGCGTCCAGATCGCGCTGCTGGTGCACGACGCGGGGTTGCTGGAGGAACGCTGAGCAAGACGCTGCGCCTCCCCAGGGGGCGTCGGGTAAATTCACATCGTGATCTAAGTGGGGTCGCTGCGGTGCACAGGGGCGGGAGCAAGGGATGTCAGGACCACGTCGGCGGACGGTGCGCGATCTGCGCCGGGGCAACCGGGCCATCGTGCTGCGCAAGCTGTACTTCGACGGACCGCTCAGCAGACAGGAGCTGGGGCCGCTGACGGCGCTCAGCTCGGGCTCCATCAGCAACGTCGTCGCCGAACTCGTCGCCGACGGCCTCCTGGAGGAGGCGGGCTCCGTCGAATCCGACGGGGGCCGGCCGCGCACCCTGCTGCGCGTCGCGCCCGGCAGTGGGCACGTAGTGGGCGTGGACGTCGGCGAGACCCGCGTGCGGGTCGAGCTGTTCGACCTCGCGCGGGGCGAACTCGCCCGCTCCGACGCCCCGTTGCCCGACGGGCGGCGGGACGGCAAGTACGACGCGCACGATGTCGTACGCCTCATCACCACCGGTCTGACCCGCGTCATCGCCGAGTCCGGCGTGGCGCCCGACTCGCTCCTCGGCGTCGGCATCGGCGTACCCGGCATCGTCGACGCGTCCGGCACGGACGGCGCCGTCGTGCACGGCCAGACCATCGGCTGGGACGCCGTCCCGCTGGAGTCGATGCTGCGCGCCCCCGGCGAACTCCCCCCGGAACTCCCGCTGTTCATCGACAACGGCGCCAAGACGCTCGGCCGCGCCGAGATGTGGTTCGGCGCGGGCCGCGGTGCCCGCAACGCCGTGATCGCCCTCATCGGCTCGGGCGTCGGCGCCTGCGTCATCGCCGACGGCGTCCCGTACCAGGGCTCGTCCAGCAGCGCGGGGGAGTGGGGCCACACCGTCCTCCAGGTCGGCGGCCGGGAGTGCCGGTGCGGGGCGCGCGGCTGCCTTGAGGCGTACGTCAGCGCGGAGTCGCTGCTCGAACGGTGGCGGGAGGCGGGCGGCGCGTGGACCTCGCCCGACGAGGAGGGCGCCCTCGCCGAGCTGCTCCAGGACCCGTCCGCCGACGGCCTGTTGGCCGAGACCGCCGAGTACCTCGGCGCGGGCATCGCCGACCTCGTCAACCTGTTCAACCCCGAGCGGATCGTCGTCGGCGGCTGGGCCGGACTGCTGCTCGGGCCGCGCCTGATCGAACCGGTGCGCCGCGCGGCCGCCGCGTACGCGCTGCGCCACCCCTTCGCGCAGACCACCGTCGAACTCGGCAGGCTCGGCACGGACGCGGTGACCGTCGGCGCGGCGACGCTGCCGCTGGAGCGGTTCCTGGAGACGGGCGGGGCGCGCCGGGAACGGATCGTGAGCGGCGCGAGTTAGCCGGGTGGTGACCTAAGGGGTGTGGTGCGGCATGGGCGAGATCATCGACCTGGGGGAGTGCGCGGGCGGCTCGGCGGAGTTCTTCGCCGACCCCTATCCCGTGTACGAGCGGCTGCGCCGCCTGGGCCCCGTCCACCATGTGCGCACCCCGGGCCCAGGGCCTGCCGAGGAGCTGTGGCTGATCGTCGGGCACGAGGCAGCGCGGGCCGCGTTCACCGACCCGCGGCTGGTCAAGACGCCGCCGTGGGGCCTCGAAGCCAGCGACATCGGGCGGCACCTGCTCTTCGCCGACCCGCCCGAGCACGGCCGCCTGCGCTCCCTGGTCACCCGGGAGTTCACGCCGCGCCGGGTGGCCGCGCTCGCCCCGCGCATACAGAAGATCACCGACGAGCTGCTCGACGACATGGTGCCGCGCGGCAGCGCCGACCTCATCGCGGCGCTCGCCTTCCCGCTGCCGTTCGTCGTGATCTGCGAGCTGCTCGGCGTACCGGACATCGACCGCGACCGCTTCCGTCGCATGTCGACGCAGATCGTGGCCCCCACCAGCGGTGAGGAGGAGAGCGCGGCGTTCGTCGAGATCACCGGATTCCTCGACGAGTTGATCGAGGACAAGCGCTGCGCGGCGCCCGCCGACGACCTGCTGAGCGCGCTGATCCGCACGACGGCGGAGGACGGCGACCGCCTCTCGCCGTACGAACTGCGCGGCATGGCCTTCCTCTTGCTGGTCGCCGGCCACGAGACCACCGTCAACCTCATCGGCAACGGGGTGCGTGCCCTGCTCGACCACCCCGGCCAACTGGCCGACCTGCGCGCCGACATGAGCCTCCTGGACGGGGCCGTGGAGGAGATGCTGCGCTACGACGGCCCGGTCGAGACGGCCACGCACCGCTTCGCCGCCGAGCCTGTCGAGATCGACGGCACGGTGATCCCGGCGGGCGCGCCCGTCCTCGTCGGGATCGGCACGGCGGGCCGCGACCCGGAGCGGTTCGAGACGCCCGACACCTTCGACATCCGGCGGGACGCGCGCGGCCACATGGCGTTCGGCCACGGCATCCACTACTGCCTGGGCGCCCCGCTCGCCCGCCTCGAAGGACGGATCGCGATCCGCTCCCTGCTGGAGCGCTGCCCCGGCCTCGCCCTGGACGCACCGCCCGACAGCTGGCTGCCCGGAATGCTGATGCGCGGGGTTCGTACACTGCCGGTGCGCTGGTAGGCGCACCCGACACTCGTACGGAGGAGCCCCCGATGTCCACCGGTCCCGGTCCCGTCTTCGATCTCGAACTCGCCCGCAAGGCCCTGGAGTCCCAGCCGTTCAGCAGGCTGCTCCAGGCCCGCATCACCGAGTTCGGCGACGACGCGGCCACGCTCGAACTGGACATCAGGCCCGAACTGCACCAGCAGAACGGCTTCCTGCACGGCGGGGTCCTCGCCTACGCCGCGGACAATGCCCTGACGTTCGCGGCGGGCGCGGCCCTCGGCCCGTCCGTGCTGACCTCGGGCTTCTCCATCCAGTACGTCCGCCCGGCGCAGGGCGCGACGCTCGCGGCCCGCGCCCAGGTGGTGAGCGCGGGCCGGCGGCAGGCCGTGGTCCGGGTGGACCTCGTGGTGCGGGACGAGGACGGTGCGGAGAAGCTGTGCGCGGTGGCGCAGGGCACGGTCCTGACGGTGTAGCCGTCGGGCTCCGTCTCGTCGCCGCCGTCAGGGTCGGCCGTCGGCGCCCGCGCCCGGGACCTCCTCCATCCGCACCACGCGCCGCCCGGCCCGCGACATCTCGCACGCCTCCGCGACCCGCAGTGCCCGCAGGGCCTCCCAGCCGTCGCACGGGTTCTCCCTGACCCCGCGCACCACGTCCACGAACGCCTTCAGCTCGGCCTCGTACGCCGGCGCGAACCGCTCCAGGAACCCGGGCCACGGCTTGTCCGCCGGGGGCGGGCCCTGCGGTTCCGTCGAGGCGATCGGCGTGCGGTCGTCGAGGCCCACGGCCACCGTGTCGCGCTCGCCGGAGAGCTCCATGCGCACGTCGTACCCGGCGCCGTTGCACCGCGTCGCCGTGGCCGTGGCCAGCGTCCCGTCGTCCAGGGTCAGCACGACCGCCGCCGTGTCCACGTCCCCGGCCTCCCGGAACATCGCGGGCCCCGCGTCGGACCCCGTCGCGTACACCTCGACGATCTCCCGCCCGGTCACCCACCGCAGGATGTCGAAGTCGTGCACGAGACAGTCCCGGTACAGGCCCCCGGAGAGCGGCAGATACGCGGCCGGCGGCGGCGCCGGGTCGGACGTCATCGCCCGCACCGTGTGCAGCCGCCCGAGCCTGCCCTCCCGTACGGCCTCGCGCGCGGCCGTGTACCCGGCGTCGAAGCGCCGCTGGAAGCCGAGCTGGAGGACTGTGCCCGCCGTCTCGACCTCCCGGAGCGCGGCCAGCGTCCCGGGCAGGTCGAGGGCGATCGGTTTCTCGCAGAAGACGGGCAGCCCGGCCCGCGCCGCCCGTCCGATCAGCTCGGCGTGGGCGGCGGTGGCGGCCGTGATCACCAGCGCGTCCACGCCCCATCTGAAGATCTCGTCGACGCTGGGAGCGGCCGTCGCCCCGATCCGGTCGGCGAGCGCCGCGGCCCGCGCGGGCTCGGCGTCGGTGACGACGAGCGAGCCCACCTCCCGGTACCGCTCCAGGACGCCCGCGTGAAAGGTGCCGATGCGGCCCGTTCCGATCAGTCCGATGCGCATGGACCCAACGTGCCGCCCCACCCAGATACTGTCAATCCTTTGTCCTGACATACCCCCCCCGGGCGGGCGGGGTCGGGTCCGCCCGCTCAGACCGCGTCGAGGCGCAGTACCTCCACCCCGTACGGGGGCAGCGTCACCGCCTCCACCACCGCACCGTCCCGCGCGCTCAGCCGCCAGCCGTCGGCGACGACCGGCTTCACGGGCAGCTCGGCGGGGCTCTGGCTGACGAGCCACACCCAGCGGTGTCCGTCCTCGTGGGCCACGAGGTCCACCGCGACCCGTGGGTCCGCCACCGTCACCGGCCTGCGTACCCCCGCCACCGCGGCCAGCGCGTCATAGATCCGGCTCGACGCCTCCGGGTTCACACGCGGTGTCACGGCCGCCATGTGCTCCACGGGGTAGGTGCACAGGACGAGCCGCCCGGCCCCGACCCGCCGCTCCACGAGCGCGGGCCGTCCGCGCCCGTCCACGGCGATCACCTCGGCGTCGTCCGCCACCTCGACCGGCAGGAAGCACCGGCTGTCCGCCGTCCCCGCCGCCCGCAGCGTCAGCCGGGTCCCGGCGCCGAGGGTCCCGAAGTCCCGCTCGACGACGAACGTCACCTCGTCGTCCTCGACCGGGTTCACCAGGCCGTACGTCAACTGGTGTCGTACGCCGAAGAGTTGGTCGAGCCGCGCGTACCAAGGACCGCGCTGCTCCTCGTGCGCGCCGGGCGAGTAGGAGACATAGACGGTGGCGCCGCCGCGCGCCAGATCCTCCAGGCGGTACCAGGTCGGGGCGAGCAACTGCTTGACCGACGGTGCCAGATACAGCCGGTACCCGACGGGCAGCTCCCCGTCGCTCTCACGCACCACGCTCGCCGGCGCGTCCGCGAGCCGCGCCGCGATCCACGCCTGACGCCCGGTCTCCTGCACATGGCCGCGGTCCTCGGCCCGTGTGAACGGGTACGGCGTGTCGAGATACGAGGACACGACGAGCGCGGTGTCGGTGTCCTCGCGCACGCACCGCTCCCAGTCCACGTCCTCCAACACCCTGGAGAAGGCGTGCAGTTCGCGGAGCTGAGGCTTGGGCCGGCCCGCGCTGTCGGTCAGCCCGAAGTACATCTCGAAGGCGTGGTGCCGGTAGGGCGGCTGTTCGCGCAGCGCCGGGGTGTCGTAGTCGGAGTTGTTCCAGGCGATCCAGCCGGTCGCCCCGGACAGCAGGCTGTTGTGCAGGGCCTGGCGGTAGTACGCCGCCGCGTTCTCGTCCGAGGCGAAGGCGGACGTCAGGCCGAACTCCTCCAGCACGACGGGCTTGTCGAACGTCGACGTCAGCTCGCACACCCAGGCCGCCGCGTAATGCTGGCGCACGGGGTCGTCCTCCATGCGGTACACGTGCGGGCCGAGCCAGTCGCACAGCCGGGCCGCGTCCCGTACCGAGAAGCCGTTGTCGTGCCCGGAGTTCTCGATGCCCCAGGCGCCGTCACCGAGCGAGACGGGCTGCGCCCCGCCTCCGGCGCGTACCGCGTCGACCACCAACTGCGCCCAGGACGCGACCACGTCACGTTCGGCCCCCGCCGCACCGTAGATCGGCATCTCGTTCGAGATCAGCCAGCCCGACACCGCGGGATGGTCCCGGAAACGGCGCGTCATCTCCCGTACGAACCAGGCCTGCCGCGCCACCAGCCACACGTCGCCGTACAGATCCCGGCCGCCGCGCCAGGCCGGGTCCCAGTTCTCGCCGGACATGTGGCCGACCAGGAACGTGGGCACGGTCGTCATGCCGAGCGCCCGATGCCGGTCGAGGAAGTCGGCGTAGTGCGCGCACAACTCCTCGTCGACGGCGTCCGGCCGCGGGTGGAAGTCGGGCCAGTAGAAGAACGACCGCGTCATGTTCAGACCGTGGTCGCGCAGCACCGTCAGCTCTTCGGTGACGAGCTCCGGGTCGTACGAGCGCCACATCAGCGGCCCGCCCGAGCGGGACCAGAAATTGGCTCCGATCCAGGTGACCGGGCGGCCGTCGAGGGAAATCCGGGCAGCGGAACGCGGCATCGGTGAACTCTCCCTGAAAATGGGTGACATGAAGAGCGCGGCCCGTTGCGGACGGGCGTGCCGCGTACTGCGCATCGAGTGAAGCGCTGTACCGGTTTAGCGTCAATACCGCATGCGCGCATGCATGACGATCAATTAACCGGTTTACGAGAGCGGTACCGCCGCCACGCTCCCGCGCACCGTCAGCCGCGGCGGCGGATCCTCCAGGTCACCGACCTCGCGCCCGCCCGCCGCCTCCCGCAGCCGCCGCGCCGCATGCGCCCCGTACGCGGCGATGTCCCGGCTCAGCGCGGTCAGCGACGGATGGACCAGCTCGCACAGCGCCGAGTCGTCCCACGCCACCAGCGACAGGTCGTCCGGCACCCGCACCCCGAGGGACTGCGCCGCGGTCAGTCCCGACAGGGCCATCACGTCGTTGTCGTACAGGATCGCGGTCGGACGGGCGGGACCCACAGCCAGGAGTTCCCGCGTCGCACGGGCGCCCTGCTCGCCGCTGTAGTCGGCCTCCACGATCCGGCCCTCGACGCCCAACTCCCGTACGTACGCGGTGAACGCCTCCGTACGGATCATGGTGTGGCGCAGCGCGGACGGGCCGCTGACCCGGGCGATCCTGCGATGCCCGAGCTCCGCCAGATGCCGCACCACGGTGCGCACCGCGACCCCGTCGTCGCTCCACACGGCGGGCAGCCGGCCCGTGCCGACCGGTGCCCCGATCACCACACCCGGCATGCCGAGCTCCTCCAGGACGGCGACCCGCGCGTCGTGCGCCTTCAGGTCCACCAGAAACACCCCGTCCACCCGGCGCTGCGCCCACCAGGAGCGGTACAGGGCGATCTCCGCCGCCTGGTCCTCGGCCATCGTGAACACCAACGGCGTGGCGTCGGTGATGAGTTCGGCCTGGATGCCCGAGACCAGCTGCATGAAGAACGGCTCCAGGCCGAGCGTGCGCGCGGGCCGGTCGATGACCAGGCCGAACGCGCCCGCCCTGCCGTCCGACAGGGCCCGCGCCGCGCTGTTGGGCTGCCAGCCCAGCTCCTCGGCTATCGCGAGGATGCGGCGCCTGGTCGGCGCCGAGACCCCCGGCCGGTCGTTGAGCGCGAAGGACACGGCGGCCTTCGTGACACCGGCGCGGCGCGCGATGTCCGCCATGGTGGGTCGCTTCACTCGGAACTCCTCACTCGGGCCCGACACGTCGTACGGGAGATGGCCTGCGAGTTCGACGATATTCGATGAACTGCCCAGCTAATCCGGTTCAGTTGAATGCGGGCGAGAGTCATGCAAGCGCATTGACAGCCACTTTCGCACGCGTTTACTTTCACGGCGCCGACGGTGCGCGGACCACCGCATCGGCGACCCTGCGAGAGCAGCACCCCTTAGCAACGCCTGAGCCACCCCTGTGCCACAGCGACAGCAAGGGAATCCCAGATGCATTCCGCCATGAATTCCGCCCGCCTCTCCCGCCGCCGGGCCGTCGCGGCGACCGCCGCCCTGCTCCTGTCCGTCCCGCTCGCCGCCTGCGGTGGCGGTGACGACAGCGGCGGCGCCGCGCGCAGCGGTGTGCTCACCGTGTCGACCGGCTCCACCGGGAACTTCGTCCGCAACTTCAACCCCTTCGCCCCGCAGCCCCTCCAGGCGACCCACGGCATGATCTACGAGCCGCTGTTCCACTTCAACGCCGCGAAGGCGGGCGACGTCGACGACTGGCTCGGCACCGACTACCAGTGGGGCGCCGACGGCAAGTCCCTCGATCTCACGATCCGTTCGGGCGTCACCTGGAACGACGGCAAGCCGTTCACGGCCGAGGACGTCGCGTACACCTTCCAGATCGCCAAGGACAACGCCGAGCTCAACCAGTACGCGATCCCCTTCGGCACGATCACCACGAAGGGGAAGAACGCGGTGCACGTGACCTTCACGCAGGCCGCGTACACCAAGGAGTACTTCCTGCTCGGCAAGGTGAAGATGCTGCCGAAGCACATCTGGTCGAAGATCCCCGACGCCAAGAAGAAGACGGACCTCAACACCGACCCGGTCGGCACGGGCCCGTGGAAGGTCAAGTCCGTCAAGGGCACCACCCTCGACCTCGCCGCCCGCGACGACTACTACGTCAAGGGCCTGCCCGGCTTCAAGACGATGCGCTACCTCTCCTTCAGCGGCAACAACGCCGCGACAGCCGCTATCAGTTCGGGCCGCACCGACTGGGCGGGCGGCTTCATCCCGAACATCAAGAAGAACTACCTCGACAAGAACCGCAAGTTCGCCCTCGTCAACATCCCCCTGGCCGTCACGTACTTCGTGCCGAACGCGGCCCAGGGCCCGACCGCCGACCCGAACGTGCGCAAGGCGGTCAGCGCCGCCCTCGACCGCGACTTCATGAGCAAGAGCGTCTACGACGGCCAGGCCCCCGCCATCAACCCGATGGCCCTGCTCCGCCCCAACTTCGAGTCCGTCCTCGACCCGTCCCTGAAGGACGCGACGTTCGAGACCGGGCAGGCCAAGGTCGACCAGTACCTGAAGGCCGCCGGTTACGAGAAGCGCGGTGGCACCTGGACCAAGGACGGCAAGAAACTCAGCCTCGACCTGACCCTGGTCTCCGGCTGGACCGACTACATCAGCGTCGCCCAGATGGCCAAGCAGCAGCTGAAGAAGGCCGGCATCGAACTCGACATCAAGGCCGTCGCCTACGCCCAGTTCGCCAACGCCCAGGCCACCGGACGCTTCCAACTCCTGCTCAGCAACTACGGATACACGCCCGACCCGCGCGCCTACTACGACCAGCTCCTCGACAGCGCCATCGCCCCCGCCATCGGCAGGACGACCAATGTCGGCAACTACGGCCGCTACAAGAACCCGGCCGTCGACAAGGCCCTCGCCGCCATCGCCGACACCACCGACCTGGAGAAGCAGAAGCCGCACTACTACGCGATCCAGCGGGAGTTCATCAAGGACATGCCGCTGATCCCGCTGTTCGCCGCCCAGAACGAGGCCGAGTTCAACGGCAACAACGTCACCGGCTACCCGACCGAGGAGAACCTGTACGCGGCCCCGTCCGTCTGGCTCGACCCGGACGGCGGCTGGGTCGCCGCCCGCCTCAAGCCCGCCAAGTAGGGGCCGGCGATGCGTCACATCCTCCGCAAACTCGGCTTCTACGCCGTCGCCGCCTGGCTCGCGCTCACCCTCAACTTCCTCCTGCCGCGCCTGATCCCGGGCGACCCGGTGCAGCTGATGCTCTCCCGCATGCAGAGCATCGGCGGCTCGGTGACGCCGGGTCAGGAGGACGCCCTGCGCAAGATGCTGGGCCTGAGCGACGGCAACATCGCCCAGCAGTACGGCGATTACCTCGTCTCCCTCGCCCATCTCGACTTCGGCCTGTCCATCACGTTCTTCCCGACCCCGGTCGGCGACGTGGTCCGCCAGGCCGTGCCCTGGACCCTCGTCCTCGTCGGCATGGCGACCCTGCTCAGCGTCGTCCTCGGCATCACCCTCGGCACCCTCGCGGGCTGGCGGCGCGGCGGAAAGCTCGACGCGCTCGTCCCGTCGGCGACGTTCCTCGCCGCGATCCCGTACTTCTGGGTGGCCCTGCTCCTGATCTACCTGACGACCCAGGTGTCGCACCTGTTCCCGCAGGGCGGCGGCTACGACGAGACGTACGACATCGGCCTCAACGCGGACTTCCTCGGCTCGGCGGTCGAACACGGCATCCTGCCCGCCGTCACCATCGTGCTCAGCTCGGTCGGCGGCTGGATGCTCGGCATGCGCAACATGATGGTGTCGACCCTCGCCGAGGACTACGTGATCGCCGCCGAGGCCAAGGGACTTCGCCCCCGTACGGTGATGATCGGCTACGCCGCCCGCAACGCCGTGCTGCCCTCCGTCGCCGGCTTCGCCATCACCCTCGGCTTCATCGTCAGCGGTTCCCTCGTCATGGAGATCGTCTTCTCGTATCCCGGCATGGGCTTCACGATGCTTCAGGCCGTCACCAACAACGACTACCCCCTCATGCAGGCGGTCTTCCTCATGATCACCTTCGCGGTGCTCGCCGCGAACTTCCTCGTCGACCTCGTCTACGCCCTCGTCGACCCGCGCACCCGGCAGGTGACGTCATGACCGCGCCCGTCACGGCCCTGGCCGCCCCCGCACCCCGTGCGGGACGGCTGCGCGCGGCCCTGCGCTCGCGCCGGTTGCGCATCGGCCTCGGCGTGCTCGCCGCCCTCGTCCTCGTGGCGCTGCTCGGCCCGCTGTTCCTCGGCGACCCGAACGAGGTCGGCGCCGACCTGACTCAACCCCCGTCCGCCGCCCACTGGTTGGGCACGACCCAGACGGGCCAGGACGTCTTCGCCCAGTTCGTCGTCGCGACCCGCGGCACCCTGTTCATCGGCGCCGCGGCGGCCGTCGTCGCCACCGTCGTCTCGGTCCTGGTCGGCATCGGCGGCGGCTTCGCCGGCGGCCTGACCGACGAGGCGCTCTCCCTCATCAGCAACGTCTTCCTCGTCATCCCGGGCCTGCCGCTCGTCATCGTCGTCGCCGCGTACGTCGGCGCGGGCACCGCCTCCACGATCCTGGTCATCGCCCTGACGACGTGGGCCGCGTCGGCCCGCGTCCTGCGCGCCCAGACCCTCTCGCTCCGTACGAGGGACTACGTCCTCGCGGCCCGCCTGTACGGGGAGTCGCGCCGGCGCATCGTCCTCGTCGAGATCCTCCCCAACGAACTGGCCATCATCGTCTCGCAGTTCATCTTCGCCGTGATCTTCGCGGTGCTCACCCAGGCCAGCCTCGCGTTCCTCGGCCTCGACGACCCGTCCAACCTGACCTGGGGCACGATGCTCTACTTCGCACAGAACGCGGAGGCCCTCGCGGGCGGTTCCTGGTGGTGGTTCATCCCGCCTGGCCTCGCCATCGCCGTGCTCGGCGCGGCCCTCTCGCTCGTCAGCTTCGGCCTCGACGAGATCCTCGACCCCCGCCTGCGCGTGAGGAGGCGCCGCCCATGACCGACGACATCCTGCTCGCCGCCCACCACGTCGACGTCGTCTACGACACCGGGGACGGCCGCCCCACCCACGCCGTACGCGACGTCTCCCTGGAGCTGCGCCGCGGCGAACTCCTCGGCATCGCGGGCGAGTCGGGCTGCGGCAAGTCCACCCTCGCCTTCGCCCTGGCCCGGCTGCTCCAGCCCCCGGCGCGGCTCGCGGGCGGCTCCGTCACCCTGGACGGCGCGGACCTGTACGACCTCGGCCGGGAAGGGCTGCGGGCGCTGCGCTGGAACCGCCTGGCCATGGTGTTCCAGAGCGCGATGAACGCCCTCAACCCCGTCACGACCGTGGGCCGCCAGTTCGACGACATCTTCCGCGCGCACCGCCCCGGCCTCACCGCCTCCCAACGCCGCCTGCGGGCAGGGGAGTTGCTCGAACTGGTCGGCATCGACCGCACACGCCTGCGCTCCCACCCGCACGAACTCTCCGGCGGCATGCGCCAGCGCGTCGCCATCGCGATGGCCCTCGCCCTCGACCCCGACGTCGTCATCATGGACGAGCCGACGACCGCACTCGACGTCGTCGTGCAGCGCGAAATCCTGGACGAGATAGAGCAGTTGAGGGAGCGCCTCGGCTTCGCCGTCGTCTTCATCACCCACGACCTCAACCTCCTCCTGGAGATCAGCGACCGTCTCGCCGTCATGTACGCGGGCCGCGTCATCGAGTACGCCGACACGGCCCGCATCGCGGCGGGCGGCGCCGTCCACCCGTACACCCAGGGCCTCCTGCGCTCGTTCCCCGCGCTCACCGGCGCGCGCCGCGACCTGACAGGCATCCCGGGCCAGCCCCCCGACCTCCGCCTGCCAACCCCCGGCTGCGCCTTCCGTGACCGCTGCGCATCGGCGTACGCCCTCTGCGAGACGCTCCGCCCGGAACTGGAACCGGTGGGCCCCACGGGAGGACGGGCGGCATGCCATCGGGCCTTTCAAGCCCCTCCGGCGATGGAGGAGCGGGGTCCGGGGCAGAGCCCCGTGCCCTCACCCCTGTCGCGGCCGACGGATTCCTGAGGGAGACACCCATGCCCACAGCCACCGCCGCACTGGAAGTGGAAAACCTCACCGTCGACTTCAAACGCCGAGGCACAACCCCCCTCCGCGCCGTCGACGACGTCACCTTCACCCTCCACCCCGGCCACACCCTCGCCCTCGTAGGAGAAAGCGGCAGCGGCAAGTCCACCGTGGTCCGAGCCCTGTCACGGCTGATCACCCCCTCCGAGGGACGGATCAGCCTGGCCGGAGCGGAGCGCACACGCCCCGCCGCCTACCGCAGCGCCGTACAGATGGTCTTCCAGGATCCCTTCGCCTCCCTCAACCCCGCCCACACCGTCGCCCACCACCTGCGCAGGCCCCTCCTGGTGAGCGGCGCCGCCACCCGCGCCGACGTCGACGCCCGCACCACGTCCCTGCTCGACTCCGTGAACCTGACCCCCACCGCCGACATCGCCCGCAAACGCCCGCACGAGCTCTCCGGCGGCCAGCGCCAACGCGTGGCCATCGCCAGGGCGCTGGCTCCCGAGCCGGACGTCCTGCTCGCCGACGAACCCGTCTCCATGCTCGACGTCTCCATCCGTCTGGAGATCCTCGGCCTGCTCGACCGCCTCAAGGAGGAACGCCGGCTCGCTCTCCTCTACGTCACCCACGACCTGGCCACCGCACGGCACTTCGCGGCGGACGTGATGGTCATGTACCGCGGCCAGATCGTCGAGCGCGGCCCCAGCGACGAGGTGATCCTGCGCCCGAGGCACCCGTACACCCAGCTGCTCGCCTCCGCGGCGCCGGGCGCGGCGGGCTCACGGGAGCGTGCCCGCGAGGCCCGCGCCGCCCGCCTCGCCGCCCGCGGCTCCCGCAGCGCCGAACTGCGGGAGCCGGCGGACGCGCGCGACGAGGGCTGCCGCTTCCGGGCCCGCTGCCCGTTCGCCATGGAACGGTGCGCACAGCGTCCACCCGTCGTCGAACTCGACGGCACGGGCCACGCCTCCCGCTGCTGGCTGGAAGCCGCCCCGGACTGAGCGCGCCGTCTCGTGGTCCGAATGTTCTGACAAAGCCATTGACGCTGCCGTGCGACCCCGCTACAAACACCTCCAGCCGCACCGGGCGGCCGGAGGAGAGGTGGCTCGACCATGCTCACGACGCGAACAGCCCGTACGGCCGCGGCCCTCGTCGCGGTGATCGCCCTCGCCGCCGGGTGCAGCGGATCGGGCGGCAAGGACGCCGAGGACAAGACCGACGACAGCGCCACGGGAGGCAAGGCCGTCGGCACGCCCCGCATGAAGATCGCGATGGTGACGCACTCCGGCGAGGGCGACACGTTCTGGGACATCGTGCAGAAGGGCGCCAAGCAGGCGGCCGCCAAGGACAACGTGCAGTTCCTCTACTCCAACGACAAGGAGGCGAAGGGACAGGCCGAGCTCGTCCAGGCCGCGATCGACAAGAAGGTCGACGGGATCGTCGTCACCCTCGCGAAGCCGCAGGCCATGCAGGCGGTCCTCGCGAAGGCGACCGCCGCGGGCATCCCGGTCGTGTCCATCAACTCGGGCTCCGAGTTCTCGGCGAAGTTCGGCGCGCTCAGCCACATCGGCCAGGAGGAGTCGGTGGCCGGCGAGGCGGTCGGCACCGAGCTGGGCGAGCAGGGCAAGAAGAAGGTCCTGTGCGTCATCCACGAACAGGGCAACGTCTCCCTGGAGCAGCGCTGCGCAGGCGTGAAGAAGACCTTCAAGGGCTCGGTCGAGAACCTGAACGTGGACGGCACCAACGCCCCCGGCTCCCAGTCCTCCATCGAGGCCAAGCTCCAGGCCGACAAGTCCATCGACGGGATCGTCACGCTCGGCGCCCCCATCGCGGCGCTCGCCGTCAAGGCCAAGGACGACGCGGGCAGCAAGGCCGAGATCGCCACGTTCGACCTGAACGCCGAGGTCGTACGCCGCCTCAAGGCCAAGGAGGTCTCGTTCGCCGTGGACCAGCAGCCGTATCTCCAGGGCTATCTGGCCGTCGACGAACTGTGGCTCTACAAGACGAACGCCAACGTCCTCGGCGGCGGGAAGCCCGTCTTCACCGGCCCCGCGCTCGTCACCGAGAAGGACGTGCCGAAGCTGGAGAAGTACACCGCGCGCGGTACCCGGTGAATGGATGCATGATCCCCGTGACCCATACTTGTGCGTTTGGGACCGCAAACTGGTCCCCAAGGACCGGTAAATGGTCCACCGGGTCCGGCCCAGCGTCGGCCCCGGTGTACGACGCAGCAGACCAAGAAGGGCACGGCCTCGTGGCACGGTTTCGGACCTGGGTGAGCATCGCCGTAGCGGGGGCCCTCGGGCTCTCGCTCGCCGGGTGCAGCAGCACCGGCGGCAAGCGGGCGGAGGATGCCAGGAAGGCGCAGCAGGCCCAGGGCAAGGCGGCGGTGAACACCCCCCGCTGGACCTTCGCGATGATCACCCACTCGGGCGACGGCGACACCTTCTGGGACATCGTCCAGAACGGCGCCAAGCAGGCGGCGGTCAAGGACAACATCAACTTCCTGTACTCGCACAACGACGAGGCCCAGCAGCAGGCCCAGCTCGTCGACGCCGCGGTCGACAAGAAGGTCGACGGCATCATCGTCACGCTGGCCAAGCCCGACGCGATGAAGGCGGCCGTGGCCCGCGCCGAGAAGGCCGGGATCCCGGTCATCACGGTGAACTCGGGCTCCGAGGAGTCCAAGAAGTTCGGCGCGCTCACCCACATCGGCCAGGACGAGACGATCGCCGGTGAGGCCGTCGGCGAGGAGCTCAACAAACGCGGCAAGAAGAAGGCCCTGTGCGTCCTGCACGAGCAGGGCAACGTCGGCCACGAGCAGCGCTGCGCCGGTGCGAAGTCGAAGTTCGAGGGCACGATGACGAACCTCTACGTCGAGGGCACCAACATGCCCGACGTGCAGTCCGCCATCGAGGCCAAGCTCCAGTCCGACAAGTCCATCGACTCGGTCGTCACGCTGGGCGCCCCGTTCGCCGCCACCGCCGTGAAGGCCAAGGACGACGCGGGCAGCAAGGCCGAGATCGAGACGTTCGACCTCAACGAGAAGGTCGCCCAGGGCCTCCAGGACGGCAGCCTCGGCTTCGCCGTCGACCAGCAGCCCTACCTCCAGGGCTACGAGGCCGTGGACCTGCTGTGGCTGTACAAGTACAACGCCAACGTGCTCGGCGGCGGCAAGCCGGTCCTCACCGGACCGCAGATCGTCACCAAGGATCAGGCCGCCGAGCTGGAGGAATACGCGAAGCGGGGGACACGATGACCACGACCGTTCCCGAGAAGCAGCCCGAGCCGCAGCTCGACGAACGGCTCCTGAGGACCTCGCCCTGGAAGAAGCTGATGGGCCGCCCCGAGCTCGGCTCGGTGGTCGGCGCCATCGCCGTGTTCGTCTTCTTCTCGGTCGTCGCGGACAGCTTCCTGCGGCCCGCCAGCCTGGCCACCGTCCTGTACGCGGCCTCGACGCTCGGCATCATGGCCGTGCCGGTCGCGATGCTGATGATCGGCGGCGAGTTCGACCTCTCGGCGGGCGTCCTCGTGACGTCGTCGGCGCTTGTCTCGTCGATGTTCAGCTACCAGATGACGGCGAACACCTGGGTCGGCGTAGGGGTCTCGCTTCTGGTCACCCTCGCCATCGGCGCCTTCAACGGCGTGATGCTGACCCGCACCAAACTCCCCAGCTTCATCATCACGCTCGGCACCTTCCTGATGCTGACGGGCATGAACCTGGGCTTCACGAAGCTGATCAGCGGCACCGTGTCGACGAAGTCGATCGCGGACATGGAGGGCTTCTCCTCCGCCAAGAAGGTCTTCGCCTCGACGATCACCATCGGCGGCGTCGACTTCAAGATCACCATCCTGTGGTGGCTGGCCCTGATCCTGATCGCGACGTGGATCCTGCTGCGCACCCGCGCCGGCAACTGGATCTTCGCGGTCGGCGGCGACGTGGACGCGGCCCGCGCGGTCGGCGTCCCGGTCAACAAGACCAAGATCGGCCTCTACATGGGCGTCGCGTTCGGCGCCTGGATCTCCGGCCAGCACCTGCTGTTCTCGTACGACGTCGTCCAGTCCGGCGAGGGCGTCGGCAACGAGCTGATCTACATCGTCGCGGCCGTCATCGGCGGCTGCCTGATCACCGGCGGCTACGGCTCCGCGGTCGGCGCGGCCATCGGCGCGCTGATCTTCGGCATGACCAGCAAGGGCATCGTGTTCGCCGAGTGGAACTCGGACTGGTTCAAGTTCTTCCTCGGAGCGATGCTGCTCCTCGCGACCCTGCTCAACGCGTGGGTCCGCAAGCGCGCGGAGGCGATCAAGTGACGACCCCGACGACCGGAACGGCCCCGGCGGCCCCCCTGGTGGAGCTGGCCTCGGTCAGCAAGTACTACGGCAACATCCGCGCCCTTGAGGACGTCTCCATCGAGGTCCACGCGGGCGAGATCACCTGCGTCCTCGGCGACAACGGCGCCGGCAAGTCCACCCTCATCAAGATCATCGCGGGTCTGCACCAGCACGACGCGGGCACGTTCTCGATCGAGGGCGAGGAACTGCGCCTGTCGAACCCCCGCGACGCCCTGAACCGCGGCATCGCCACGGTCTACCAGGACCTCGCGGTCGTCCCGCTGATGCCGGTCTGGCGCAACTTCTTCCTCGGCTCCGAGCCGACGAAGGGCACGGGCCCCTTCAAGCGCATGGACGTCGAGTTCATGCGCCGCACGACGCACGAGGAACTGGCCCGCATGGGCATCGACCTGCGCGACGTCGACCAGCCCATCGGCACCCTCTCCGGCGGCGAGCGCCAGTGCGTGGCGATCGCCCGCGCCGTCTACTTCGGCGCGAAGGTCCTCGTCCTCGACGAGCCGACCGCGGCGCTCGGCGTCAAGCAGTCCGGCGTCGTCCTCAAGTACGTCGCCGCGGCGCGGGACGCGGGCCTCGGCGTGGTCCTCATCACGCACAACCCGCACCACGCGTACCTGGTCGGCGACCGCTTCGTCCTCCTCAAGCGCGGCGCGATGTTCGGCAGCCACACGCGGGACGAGATCTCGCTGGACGAGCTGACGCGGCAGATGGCGGGCGGTTCGGAACTGGACGACCTCCGTCACGAGCTGGAACGCGCTCCGGTACCCACGCACCTTGGGGGTCACCCGACGGACGCGTCCAAGTAGGGCGTGCCACCGGTTTCGCGGCTGCGGGTGCGTGGGGGCTGGCCGCGCAGTTCCCCGCGCCCCTAAAGGCGAGCGGCTTCGCCGCTCAGCCTTTATCGGGGAAATGCGCGCGAAGCGCAGGCATTTCAGGGGCGCGGGGGCTCGTGGGTGGATGTGGCAGG
>NZ_JBFAVD010000048.1:0-24661 GCF_040679615.1 Streptomyces sp. NPDC052225
GTCGCGTCCGCTCATGTACCGAGCGGACGCGACTGCGGCTTTTCGCGGGGTTGCTCGCGCAGTTCCCCGCGCCCCTGGCGGGGCCTAGGCCGAGGCGTCTTCCCCGTGCAGGCTCATGGGGCCGTAGATCTTGGTCGTGTCCTCGAAGAGGGAGACCTGGTCGGCGCCGCCCTCCACGAGCTGCTTCCAGTACTCGCCGACCCAGGACTCGGCGTCCCCCTGCGTCGTGAACTCCTCCGGCTGCACCGCCGGGGGCACCTCCGTCCCGTCGGACTTCTCGAACCGCCACGTCCATGCCGCCATGTCAGCCTCCCGGTACCGCATGTCCGATGTCCCTGGAAGCCTATCCGGGCGCGCGGCGCCGGAGACCGCGCGGGAGGATCTTCCTGTGGAACTGACACTGCTCGGCACCGGTGCCCCCGAAGGACTGCCCCGACCCGACTGCCCCTGCGCCGCGTGCGCGGGTGCGCTCGGCCCGTCCGCGCGCGCCGCGACGGCGCTGTTGATCGACGGAACGCTGCTGCTGGACCTGACGCCGGGCGCCGTGTTCGCCGCGGCCCGCTCGGGGCACAGCCTCGGCGGCGTACGGCAGGTGCTGCTCTCCCATCCGCACGACGGGCCCCCGGTCGAGGTGCCTGCCGGGCTGCCGCAGCCGGGGCGGGTGCCGGACGGGCGCGAGCTGGCGCTGCTCACCGGGCACCGGGTGCGGGCGCTCGCCCTGGACGCGCCGGGCACCGGGTACGAGGTGGCCGGGCCCGACGGGGAGCGGGTGCTTTACCTGCCGCCGGGGGCCGCGCCCGCCGGCCTGGAGGACGTCCGGGCCCCGTACGAGATGGTCGTCGCCGATGTGATCGGGCGGCCCGACGCGCTCGCCCGGCTGCGGTCCGTCGGGGCGGTCGGGCCGACCACCGATGTCGTCGCCGTCCACCTCGACCATGACGTGCCGCCCGGCCCCGAACTCGACCGGCGGCTCGCCGCCGCGGGCGCGCGGGCCGTGCCCGACGGGACGACCCTGGACGTGGGGGCGTACGAGGACGTGCCCGACGTGCCGCGCAGGACGCTGGTGCTCGGTGGTGCCCGGTCGGGGAAGTCGGTGGAGGCCGAGCGGCGCCTGGAGGCGTTCCCCGACGTGCTCTATGTCGCGACCGGCGGGACGCGGGGCGGCGACGGGGAGTGGGCGCGGCGGGTCGCGCTGCACCGGGAGCGCAGGCCCGGTTCGTGGCGGACCGCGGAGACCTGCGATCTGGTGCCGCTGCTCGACGACGCCGAGGACGGCGCACCGCTGCTGATCGACTGCCTGTCGCTCTGGCTGACGTACGCGATGGACGAGGTCGGGGCGTGGGACGACGCCGAGTGGGCGGGCGGCGGGGAGAAGGCGCTGCGCGCGAAGGTGGTCGAGCTGGTGGACGCCGTGCGGCGCACGCGGCGCACCGTCGTGGCCGTCTCGAACGAGGTGGGGTCGGGGATCGTGCCCGCGACGGCGTCCGGGCGCCGCTACCGCGACGAACTCGGCCGTCTGAACGCCGCGTTCGCCGCCGAGTGCGAGCACGTGCTGCTCGTCGTCGCCGGTACGGCGCTGGCGCTGCGCGGCTGACGGAGTCCGCCGGCCGGGTCCGCTCGCCCCGTCGGCGACTCCGGCCCGCCGTCTCCCGCAGGGCGCTCACCGGCCCGCCGTGTAGCCGCCGTCCGCGCCGTGCACCGATCCGGTGCTGAAACTCGCTCGGTCCGAGAGCAGGAACGCCGTCAGTTCCGCCACCTCCTCCGGCGTGCCGAGGCGGCCCGCCGGGTGACGGGCCGTCAGCAGGTTCCGTACGTCGGCGTCGGCGTCCGCGTACGCGTCCGCCAGGAGCGGCGTGTCGATGAAGCCGGGGGCCACCGCGTTGACCCGGACGCCCTGGGCCGCGTACTCGATGGCCGCCGTCTTCGTCAGGCCGATGACGGCGTGCTTCGCCGCGCTGTACGCCGATGCGCCGAGGGAGCCGCGGCTGCCCAGGACCGAGGCCATGTTGACGATCGAGCCGCCGCCCGCGGAGAGCATCGCCGGGATCTCGTACTTCATCGCGTGGAAGACGCCGTCGAGGTTGACGGACAACACCCGCCGCCAGTCGGCGAGTTCGACGTCGGCGGTGAGGGCCGCGGGGTGGGTGACGCCCGCGTTGTTCACCGCGAGGTGCAGGGCGCCGAACGCGGCGACCGTGGTGTACACGGCCGCCTCCACCTGGACGGGGTCGGTGACGTCGACGGTGAGCGCGATGGCGCGGGCGCCGGCCGCGGTGAGTTCGGCGGCGGCCTTGGCGGCGCCCTCCGGGTCGCGGTCGACAGCGGCGACGGCCGCTCCCCCGGCGGCAAGACGGCGGGCGACGGCGAGGCCGATGCCGGAGGCCGCACCGGTCACGAGGGCGGTGCGGCCGGCGAACTCCCGTTCCGGGGAAGGGGCGTTCATGAGGCGTCCGGGTCGCGGCGGGCGATGACGCGGTACGCGTTGGAGAAGCGGGTGCGGCTGACCAGCGGGGCGAGGAGCTGGTCGGCGGCGTACGCCGCGACGAACGCGGGCGCCGAGGTGTACATCAGGGCCTGGCGGAGCTTGCGCTGGAAGTCGCTCGGGATCTTCGTGCGCCAGGGGTCGTCGGCGTCGGGCAGGTAGTGGCCGAGCAGGAGGGCGCAGGCGGCCGTCAGGTCGAGCGGGACGTGCGGTTCGCGGCGGTCGACGGAGACGACGGTGTAGCCGAGGGCGCGCAGCTCGGTGCGGAGGTTGGCGAGCGGGATGAAGTGCAGGTGCTGCGGCTGGAAGTACGACACCCACCACTTGCCGAGGAGCTTGGCGTAGCGGCTCTCGGGGTCGGGGACCTCGATCATCAGGTGGCCGCCGGGGCGCAGCACGCGGTGGGCCGCCTTGAGTTCCTCGCGCGGGTCGAGGGAGTGCTCCAGGTAGTGGAACATGCTCATCGCGTCGTAGCGGCCCGCGAGTTGGGGCGCCAGGTCGGTGAGGAAGCCGCGGTGGGCCTCGTCGACGCGGCCCTCGCGGCGGCCCTCCTCGACGCCGTCGCTGATGTCGAGGCCGTCGAACGCCGTGTACGGCAGGACCTCCTTGGCGACCGCAGGGAAGTGGCCGTGGCCGGTGCCGACGTCGAGCCAGCTCTCCGGCTCCATGAAGCGGGCGAGGGCGCGGGCGCGGGCCGCGTACCGCCTGGTGGAGGTCTGCGGGCCGAAGATCTTCTCGGCCTGGTCGGCGCGCAGGCCGTCGTAGAAGTCGCGGTAGTAGAAGTTCAGGCCCTCGGGCGTCAGTCGCGGGTTCTGGAACGAGTGGGCGCAGGAGCGGCACTGGTCGAGCGTGAACGTGCCGGGCTTGTGCTGGAGCAGGTCCGTGGTGCGCAGCCGGGTGCGCAGCTTGGTGGAGCCGCACCAGGGGCAGTCGGGGCGGCGCGGCTCGTGGAACCGCTCGGTGCCCTGGGCGAGCTCGGTGAGGTAGGCGGGGCGGCGCTCGGCCACGGCCTGTGCTGAGGCGGACATCGGTCGTCAACTCCTGGAGTCAAGCGGAAGGCGGGTGCCGAGGGCGCGGCACATCGCGGTCCGGTCCGATGAACACCGCGGTACGACAATCCGATACAAAACGGAACGTAAGGGATCATCGGGCGCGAAGCAATCACGTAAAGGAGCGGACCTGCCACATGGCGTAACTGGCCGTCAGATGCGCGACCCCCGGGCCCGCTGTGACTGATGGGACGTCAGGGGACCAGCGGGGGCACGGCCGGTACTGTTCGGCGAATGAGCTCGCTGAATCTCGACGACTTCACCGATCTGATCGAGCGCCCCGACGGCGGGACCCGCCGCGACGCCGAGGAGCGCAGGGCGCGCTTCGCCGTGCCGCCGGGCGCCCTGGGCCGCCTCGACGAGCTGGGCGAGTGGCTCTCCGCCGCCCAGGGCGCGGTGCCCGTACGGCCCGTCGCACAGCCGCGCGTGATCCTGTTCGCGGGCGACCACGGCGTCGCCGAGCTCGGCGTGTCGAAACGGGCCACGGGCGGCGCCGCCGACCTGGTCCGCGAGGTCGTCGAGGGCGCGAGCACCGGCGCGATCCTCGCCCGCAGGCTCGGCGTACAGATCCGGGTCGTCGACCTCTCCCTCGACTGCGAGCCCGAGGACCTGCCCGAGGCCGTCGTGAGCCACCGGGTGCGGCGCGGCTCCGGGCGCATCGACATCGAGGACGCGCTCACCCTGGAGGAGGCCGAGGCGGCGTTCCGCGCGGGCATGGCGGTCGCCGACGAGGAAGCCGACTCCGGTACGGACCTGGTGGTCCTCGGCGACGTCAGCGTCGGCGGGACCACGGCCGCCGCGACCCTCATCGCGGCGCTGTGCGGCACGGACGCCTCGGTCGTCACCGGCCGCGGCGGCGACGCCATCGACGACCTCGCGTGGATGCGCAAGTGCGCGGCGGTACGGGACGCGCTGCGCCGGGCGCGGCCGGTCCTCGGCGACCAGCTCCAGCTGCTCGCGACGGTCGGCGGCGCGGATCTCGCGGCGGCGACCGGCTTCCTCCTCCAGTGCGCCGTACGCCGTACGCCGGTGATCCTTGACGGCGTTGTCTCGGCGGCCTGCGCGCTGGTCGGGCAGCGGGTGGCGTTCCGCGCGCCGGACTGGTGGCTGGCGGCCCACACGAGCGGTGAGCCCGCCCAGACCAAGGCGTTCGACCGCATGGCGATGGAGCCCCTCCTCTCCCAGGACGTCAAGGTCGGCGGCGCCACGGGAGGCCTCCTGGCCCTCCCCCTGGTGCAGGCCGCAGCCTCCTTGGCCGCCGAGCTACCGGAAGCCCCGTAAGGGGCGACGGGGAACTGCGCGAGCAACCCGAGAAGAGCCGCAGTCGCGTCTGCTCATGTCACGAGCAGACGCGACTGCGGCTTTTTCATGGCTGAGCGCGCCCCGCGGCGGAGCCGCTGATCGATACAGCCCCGCGCCCCTGACAGGGCGCCGAACCTCGAAACAGGCCAAACGGGCACATAAGCTCCCCGCCATGGGAGACACACAGACACGCGGCGTACCCACCTCGACCCCGACATCCCGGCGGGCAGCAGCCACCACGGTCTGGTACCTCCGCGCCGTCACGTTCCTCAATCTGCTCGGCGCCGTCTGGGTCTCCTTCGGCCAGGACCTGCGCCGCCACAACGAGGAGAACTACTTCACCCCGTACCTGCTCGCCGCCGGCTTCTCGTCCGCCGCCGTCGCCTGGTTCCTGGCGGTCACGATGCGCCGCCGCAAGCGCGCGGCGTGGATCCTCAACCTCGTCCTGTGCGGGCTCTTCTTCCTGCTCTTCGCCCTCGTGATGTTCTTCCCGGAGGTCCGCGCGCACGCCCAGAACTGGGTCTCGCTGGCGCTGACCGCCGCCTTCCTCGCCGCGCTCGTCGTCGGCCGCCGCGAGTTCTACGCGAAGGGCGACCGCTCGAACGCGAAGCTCGCGGCGATCGTCGCGGTCGGCGGCCTGCTCGTCGCCTCGCTCTTCGCGACGTTCCTGGTCACGGTCACCAACCACGCCCACGATCCGCACCGTTCGACGTTCCTTGAGCGCTGGCGCTACGGCACCCTGCGGCTGATCTCGGTCGCGTCGAACGACGCCCACTACCCCGGCATCACCACGCCGAACTGGGTGAACGTCGTCATCAACATCCTCTCCACGCTCCTGCTCGTCGCCGTCGTCTACGCCGCGTTCCGCTCCCGCCGGGCCGTCGACCCGCTCACCCCCGACGACGAGGCGAAGCTGCACGCGCTGCTCGACAAGGAGGGCGAGCGCGACTCGCTCGGGTACTTCGCGCTGCGCCGCGACAAGAGCGTCCTGTGGTCGCCGACGGGCAAGGCCGCGGTGACGTACCGGGTGGTGGGCGGTGTCTCACTCGCCTCCGGTGATCCGATCGGCGACCCGGAGGCGTGGCCCGGCGCGATCGAGCCCTGGCTCGCCGAGGCGCGGGTGCACGGCTGGATCCCGGCCGTGATGGGCGCGAGCGAGGAGGCCGGCACGATCTACGCGCGGCACGGCCTCGACGCCCTCGAACTCGGCGACGAAGCCATCGTGGAGACCGCCGAGTTCACCCTCGAAGGGCGGGCCATGCGGACCGTCCGCCAGGCCTACAACCGGGTGAAGCGCGCCGGGTACACGGTCCGCGTCCGCCGCCACGAGGACATTCCGGCCGACGAGATGACGTACCTCCTGGAGCGGGCCGACGACTGGCGCGACGGCGCCACCGAACGCGGCTTCTCGATGGCGCTCGGGCGGCTCGGCGACCCGGCGGACGGCAGGTGCGTGATGCTCGAATGCGCCGACGGCGAGGGCGACTTGAGAGCACTGCTCTCCTTCGTGCCGTGGGGGCCGAACGGCCTCTCCCTCGATCTGATGCGCCGTGACCGGGACTCCGAGAACGGTCTGATGGAGTTCATGGTCATCGAACTCCTCCAGCACGCGCCGGAGATGAAGATCACGCAGGTCTCGCTGAACTTCGCGATGTTCCGCTCCGTCTTCGAACGCGGCTCGCGACTCGGCGCGGGCCCGGTGCTGCGCCTGTGGCGCTCACTGCTGAGCTTCTTCTCGCGGTGGTGGCAGATCGAATCGCTGTACCGGGCCAACGCCAAGTACCGGCCCATCTGGGAACCCCGTTTCCTGCTCTTCGAGAAGAGCGCCGACCTGCCGCGCATCGGCATCGCGTCGGCGCGCGCCGAGGGCTTCCTCGAAGTGCCCGGCCTGCCCAAGTGGCTGCGGCGCAGCCGTCTGGAGCATTCATGAGGGACGCGGCCCGCCGCGAATGGGGCCCGCTCTTCGGCGCCGTACGGGACGGACTCGTCGCGCGGCGTTGGCGGGCGATCCCGATGACGCTGGCCGCGGTGTGCCTGACGGCGGCCCTCCAGTACGTGCAGAACCAGTCGTGGGGTTACCGGTTCGTCCAGGACATGGGCGCGGTGCGGGCCGTCGACCCGCTGTGGCTCGCGCTGCTGCGCACCCCGCTGTCGCTGTTCGTCCCGGCCCTCGACCTGCCGGTGTGGGGCGCGCTCGCGCAGATCCTGCTGGTGTTCGGCATCGCCGAGATCTGCCTGGGGCGGTGGCGCACCCTCGTCGTCGCGTACGTGGCCACGCTCGCCGGGACCCTGTACGCGCGGGTCGCCATCGCCGCCGGATGGCTGCCGGAATCGGACGCGCAGGTCGTGGACACCGGCCCGTCGGCGGCGGTCGTCGGGCTCGCGGTGTACGTGTGCTGGCGCTACCGGGCCCGGTTCACCGGCGCGCTCGTCGTCGCGACGATGGCCGTCGAGTGCGCGGTGAAGCCGAACCTCGCGGGCTGGGAACACCTGGCCGCGATCGGCGCCGTGCTCATCGTGTGCGCCGCTGAACTGGGGGTTCGCGGAAGCCGCCGACCAGATCCTGGAAGCGCCGGCTGATCCGGTGCCAGCGGCGGTCGTGCCGGAAGGCCCGCAGGGACGCGCGGGCCCGGGCGCGCGGGCGGCGCCGGTAGCAGCGCCGGGCCCAGGAGGAACCGGGGCGGGCGAGGCGCACCGCGCCCCACCACGCGGCGAACGGCACCAGGACGCCGAGGACGGCGAGCCGCGGCTTGCCCTTGAGCAGGGTCACGACGACGAGGCAGAAGTTCAGCACCAGCGTCGCGATGAACACTCCGCGGTCGTGCTGCTCGTCCTGCGTCAGGTCGTTCACACCGAGCGGCGAGAAGCCGCAGATCACGAGGGCGCCGAGAGCCGCCGCGAGCACCACGACCTCGACGCTCTGCCGGCCCTGCTCGCTCCAGTACACGTCGTCGAGGTGCAGGACCAGGGCGAACTCGTCGAGCACCAGGCCCGCCCCGACCCCGAACACGACCGCGCACACGCACGCCGTGACCCCGTGCCGCCCGCTGCCGACCGCCCCGAACCCGCCGGCGGTCATCAGGACGATGCCGGGCACGACGTGGTGGATGTGCGTGCCGCCCGGCGCGATGTCCCGGAACGGGCCGCGGCCCGCGCGGATCAGCCGGGTGACGGTGCGGGTCAGCAGGAACGTGGCGCCGAACGCGAGCAGCGCCAGGAGCACGGGCAGCTTGCCGGGCTCCGTGATGTTCCGGTACCACCAGTCGCCCATGGGCCCATCCTGCGTCCCCGACGCCGGCCGCGCCCGTCCGGGTAACCTCCCCCGGTGTCCACAACCCCCCTGGTCGACGGCATACGTTTCGCCTTCGGCACCCTCACCGTCCTGCCCGTCGAGGTCACCCGCTGGGACCGGGACGCCGCCCGGTCCGGGATGCTGTCCGCCCCGCTGGCCGGCCTGGTCGTCGGCCTGTGCGCGGCGGCGCTCGGCGGCGCCCTGACCCTGCTCGGCGCGGGCGCGCTGCTCGCGGCCGTCGCCTCGGTCGCCGTGCCGGCCGCGCTCACCCGGGGCCTGCACCTGGACGGGCTCGCGGACGTCGCGGACGGGCTCGGCAGCGGCAAGCCCGCCGAGGACGCGCTGCGCATCATGAAGCAGTCCGACATCGGCCCCTTCGGCGTGGTCGTCCTGGTCCTGACGCTGCTCGCGCAGATCGCGGTCCTCGCCCAGCTGTACGCCGAGTCGTGGCACCGGGGCGCCCTCGCGGCGGCCGTGTCCGCGGTGACGGCCCGCCTCGCCCTGACGTTCGCGTCCCGCACCGGCGTCCCGGCCGCCCGCCCGGAGGGCCTCGGCGCGGCCGTCGCCGAGACGGTGCCGGTGCGGGCGGCGCTGATCGCGGGCGCGGTGGTCGTCGCGGTGACGGCGGCGTTCTCGCTGCCCGGCGCGATCGCGGTCGTCCTCGCCTGCGGCGCTGCGGAACTGCTGCTGCGACGGTGCGTGAACCGGTTCGGCGGGGTGACGGGGGACGTGTTCGGGGCGGTGGCGGAGGTCGCCGCGACCGCCTCGCTGGTGGCACTCGCCGTATAGGGCCGCCTCACCGGGGCACCTGCCGGGACACCGGCGTAGGCTCGCCCCGGCGGGCCGCCCACCCCACGGCCCAGGCAACGAAGCCAGCCCCACCGATGAAAGAGGGACCTCACCACCGTGACTGCTCTGACTCTCAGCACCGCCGCAGCGCCCGGCCTCCGCGCCGACGCCATCGTCGTCGGTGTCGCCGCCGGCGCCAAGGGCCCGGTCGTCGCCCCCGGCGCCGAGGCCGTGGACAAGGCGTACGACGGAAAGCTCGCCTCCGTCCTGGAGACCCTCGGCGCCGGTGGCGGCGAGGGCGAGGTGACCAAGCTGCCCGCGCCCTCCGGGTTCAAGGCGCCGCTGGTGCTCGCGGTGGGCCTGGGTGCGGAGCCGGAGAACCCCGAGAACGGAGCGGCGTACGGCACGGAGGCGCTGCGCCGTGCCGCCGGTGTCGCCGCGCGCGCCCTCGCCGGGTCGAAGAAGGCCGCGTTCGCGCTGCCGGTCGGTGATGCCGAGGACGCGGGCGCCGTCGCGGAGGGCGCCCTGCTCGGCGCGTACTCCTTCGACGCGTACAAGGAGATGACGGCCAAGGACGCGGCCGCCAAGAAGGGCAAGGCGCCGCTCGCCGAGGTCGCCGTGCTCGGCGGCAAGCCGCGCGACAAGGCGTACAAGGCCGAGATCGAGCGCGCCGTCGCGGTCGCCGAGGAGCTCAACCGCGCCCGCGACCTGGTCAACACCCCGCCGAACGACCTCAACCCCGAGGCCTTCGCCGCCGTCGCCACGGCCGCGGCCAAGGAGCACGGCATCAAGGTGCAGGTGCTCGACGAGAAGGCGCTCACCAAGGGCGGCTACGGCGGCATCCTCGGCGTCGGCGCCGGCTCGGAGGCCCCGCCGCGCCTGGTGAAGCTCTCGTACACGAGCTCCAAGGCGAAGAAGCACCTCGCCTTCGTCGGCAAGGGCATCACGTACGACTCGGGCGGCATCTCGCTGAAGCCGGCCGGCCACAACGAGACGATGAAGTGCGACATGGCGGGCGCCGCCGCGGTGTTCGCCGCCGTCGTCGCCGCCGCGCGCCTGGGCCTGGAGGTGAACGTCACCGGCTGGCTGGCGCTCGCCGAGAACATGCCGTCGGGCTCGGCCACCCGCCCCGGTGACGTGCTTCGCATGTACAGCGGCAAGACCGTCGAGGTCCTGAACACGGACGCCGAGGGCCGTCTGGTCCTGGCCGACGCGATCGCCAAGGCCTCCGAGGAGAACCCGGACGCGATCGTCGACGTCGCCACGCTGACCGGCGCGATGATGCTGGCGCTCGGCAACCGCACGTTCGGTGTCATGGCGAACGACGACGCGTTCCGTACGGCGATCCACGAGGCCGCCGAGGAGGTCGGCGAGCCGTCCTGGCCGATGCCGCTCCCGGCCGACCTGCGCAAGGGCATGGACTCGGCCACCGCCGACATCGCCAACATGGGCGAGCGGATGGGCGGCGGCCTGGTCGCCGGTCTGTTCCTGAAGGAGTTCGTCGGCGAGGGCATCACGTGGGCCCACCTCGACATCGCGGGCCCGGCCTTCCACGAGGGCGCCCCGTTCGGTTACACGCCGAAGGGCGGCACGGGAACGGCCGTGCGCACGCTGGTCCGCCTCGCGGAACTGACGGCCGCGGGCGACCTCGGCTGACGCCTCGCCACTCGTAAAAGAGCCGTAAAAGCGCTGAACAGCCCCGGGTCAACGCGACCCGGGGCTGTTCGCTTTCGACGAAATCCGTAGGTTGCGCCACTTCTGTCACGGGTGTTTCCGGTGTAACCGCCGTCTCACCCCGCAGCCCGACGTCCCGCATGCCTTCGACAAGTGCGAGGATGGGGGGCGGCAGGACAGGGCCCCACCCGAGGGCCGAAGAACGAGCGGCCGATACACCAGCCGCCGCCCGGTCATTGGTGACCGGCGTACGGCGCACATGCATGGAGGACGTGACGTGGCGAACGACGCCAGCACCGTTTTCGACCTAGTGATCCTCGGCGGTGGCAGTGGCGGTTACGCCGCGGCCCTGCGTGCCTCGCAGCTGGGTCTCGACGTCGCCCTGATCGAGAAGGGCAAGGTCGGCGGTACCTGCCTGCACAACGGCTGCATCCCGACGAAGGCCCTGCTGCACGCGGGCGAGATCGCCGACCAGGCCCGCGAGAGCGAGCAGTTCGGCGTCAAGGCCACCTTCGAGGGCATCGACATCGAGGCCGTCCACAAGTACAAGGACGACGTCATCTCCGGCCTGTACAAGGGCCTCCAGGGGCTGATCGCCTCCCGCAAGGTGACGTACATCGAGGGTGAGGGCCGGCTGTCCTCCCCGACGTCCGTGGACGTGAACGGCCAGCGCATCCAGGGCCGCCACGTGCTCCTCGCGACCGGCTCCGTGCCGAAGTCGCTGCCGGGCCTGGAGATCGACGGCAACCGCATCATCTCCTCGGACCACGCGCTGAAGCTGGACCGCGTCCCGAAGTCCGCGATCGTGCTGGGCGGCGGCGTCATCGGCGTCGAGTTCGCCTCGGCGTGGAAGTCCTTCGGCACCGACGTCACCATCGTCGAGGGCCTCAAGCACCTCGTCCCGGTCGAGGACGAGAACAGCTCCAAGCTTCTTGAGCGCGCGTTCCGCAAGCGCGGCATCAAGTTCAACCTCGGCACGTTCTTCGAGAAGGCCGAGTACACGCAGGACGGCGTCCGCGTGACCCTGGCCGACGGCAAGACCTTCGAGGCGGAGATCCTCCTCGTCGCGATCGGCCGCGGCCCCGTCTCCGCCGGTCTCGGCTACGAGGAGCAGGGCGTCGCGATGGACCGCGGCTACGTCCTCGTCGACGAGTACATGCAGACCAACGTGCCGACCATCTCGGCCGTCGGTGACCTCGTCCCGACGCTCCAGCTCGCGCACGTCGGCTTCGCCGAGGGCATCCTGGTAGCGGAGCGTCTGGCCGGTCTCAAGACCGTCCCGATCGACTACGACGGCGTGCCGAAGGTGACGTACTGCCACCCCGAGGTCGCCTCCGTGGGTATCACCGAGGCCAAGGCCAAGGAGATCTACGGTGCGGACAAGGTCGTCGCTCTGAAGTACAACCTGGCGGGCAACGGCAAGTCCAAGATCCTCAAGACCGCGGGCGAGATCAAGCTCGTCCAGGTCAAGGACGGTGCCGTGGTCGGCGTCCACATGGTCGGCGATCGCATGGGTGAGCAGGTCGGCGAGGCCCAGCTGATCTACAACTGGGAAGCGCTGCCGGCCGAGGTGGCCCAGCTCATCCACGCCCACCCGACGCAGAACGAGGCCATGGGCGAGGCCCACCTGGCCCTCGCGGGCAAGCCGCTGCACTCGCACGACTGAGCCCCGTGCCGTCGTGCACAGCCGCGACGACCGACCGACCACAGACTTCCGTAACCAGGCACCCGCTGGTTGCGCATCGTTAAGGAGCAACAGAAACCATGGCGGTTTCCGTATCCCTTCCGGCGCTCGGTGAGAGCGTCACCGAGGGCACTGTCACCCGCTGGCTGAAGGCCGAGGGCGAGCGCGTCGAGGTCGACGAGCCGCTGCTCGAGGTGTCGACCGACAAGGTCGACACCGAGATCCCCTCGCCCGCCGCCGGCATCCTGGCCTCCATCAAGGTCGCCGAGGACGAGACCGTCGAGGTCGGCGCCGAGCTGGCCGTCATCGACGACGGTTCCGGTGCCCCGGCCCCCGCCGCGGCGCCCGCCGCCGAGGCCCCGGCCGCCCCCGCGCAGGAGGCTCCGGCCCCGGCCGCCGCCCCCGCGCAGGAAGCCCCCGCCGCGCCGGCCGCGCCCGCTTCTTCCGGTGGCAGCGCCTCCGGTACCGACGTCGTGCTGCCCGCGCTGGGCGAGTCGGTCACCGAGGGCACCGTCACCCGCTGGCTGAAGGAGGTCGGCGAGGAGGTCGCGGAGGACGAGCCGCTGCTCGAGGTCTCCACCGACAAGGTCGACACCGAGATCCCCTCCCCCGTCGCCGGCGTTCTCCTGGAGATCACCGTCGCCGAGGACGAGACGGCCGAGGTCGGCGCCAAGCTCGCCGTCATCGGTGCCCCCGGTGCCGCTCCGGCCGCCCCCGCGCCCGCCGCCCCGGCCGCCGCCCCGGCTGCCCCTGCCGCGCCCGCCGCCCCGGCTCCGGCCCCCGCTGCTCCGGCCGCCCCGGCCGCCGCCGCTCCGGCCCCTGCCGCCCCGGCTGCTCCGGCTCCGGCCCCCGCGCCGGTCGCCCCGGCGGCTCCGGCCGCGCCCGCCGCCCCCGCCACCCCGGCGGACGACGGCGCGTACGTGACCCCGCTGGTGCGCAAGCTCGCCGCCGAGCAGGGCGTCAGCCTGTCCACCGTGAAGGGCACCGGCGTCGGCGGTCGTATCCGCAAGCAGGACGTCATCGCCGCCGCCGAGGCCGCGAAGGCCGCCGCTCCGGCGCCCGCCGCCGCCCCGGCCGCCGCCAAGGCCGCCCCGACCCTGGAGGCCTCTCCCCTCCGCGGTCAGACGGTCAAGCTGCCGCGCATCCGCAAGGCCATCGCGGACAACATGCACAAGGCGCTCCAGGAGCAGGCCCAGCTGTCCTCGGTCATCGAGGTCGACATCACCAAGCTGATGAAGCTGCGCGCCAAGGCCAAGGACGGCTTCGCCGCCCGCGAGGGCGTCAAGCTCTCCCCGATGCCGTTCTTCGTCAAGGCCGCCGTCCAGGCGCTGAAGGCCCACCCGGTCATCAACGCCCGCCTGAACTACGACGAGGGCACGATCACCTACTTCGACTCCGAGAACGTCGGCATCGCCGTCGACTCGGAGAAGGGCCTGATGACCCCGGTCATCAAGGGCGCGGGTGACCTGAACATCGCGGGCATCTCCAAGAAGACCGCGGAGCTGGCCAACAAGGTCCGCACCAACAAGATCGCCCCGGACGACCTGTCGGGCGCCACCTTCACGATCTCCAACACGGGTTCGCGCGGTGCGCTCTTCGACACGGTCATCGTCCCGCCGAACCAGGTCGCCATCCTGGGCATCGGCGCCACGGTCAAGCGCCCGGTCGTCGTCTCCGACCCGGAGCTCGGTGACACGATCGCCATCCGTGACATGACGTACGTGACGCTCTCCTACGACCACCGTCTGGTGGACGGCGCGGACGCCGCCCGCTACCTGACGACGGTCAAGCAGATCCTCGAGGCCGGCGAGTTCGCCGCCGAGCTGGGTCTGTAAGGGACACGCCGACGGAGCCCCCGCCCGGAGTTCTTCTCCGGACGGGGGCTCCGTCGCGTTCCGGGCGGCCCTGTGCCGGGCACGTACGTCTCTGTAACCGGCATCACCCGGGGCAAGCGCTGCCGTGCCCCTTCTGTCCTGGGGCTCGGCCGTATTGTCTAAGGGTCCCGCCGACCCATCGGGTCCGCAGAGCCAAGGAGTTTCCATGACCGCGCCCGTCATCCACTCGCTGCGCGAACAGATCCGCGAGCACATCGTGGAGGGGATCGTCAGCGGCCGCTGGAAGCCGGGCGAGCGGATCGTGGAGCGCCGGATCGCCACCGAGCTGGAGGTGTCGCAGACGCCCGTACGGGAGGCGCTGCGGGAGCTGGAGTCGCTGCGGCTGATCGAGTCGGCGCCGAACAAGGGCGTGCGCGTACGGAACCTCTCCGCGGCGGATCTGGAGGAGAGCTACCCGGTGCGGGCCGGCCTGGAGGCCATCGCCGCCGAGCTGGCCGCGGACCGGCTCGCCGAGGACTGCTCGGCCCTGGAGCCGCACGTCGCGGCGCTGTACGTGGCCGACCGGGAGGCCGACGGGACCGGTCAGGTGCGGCACACCGTGGGCTTTCACCGGGAGATGGTGCGGGCCGCGGGGAACTCCGTGCTGCTGCACACGTGGGAGGGTCTGGGGATCGAGGTCTTCACGGCGCTGTCCATCCGGTGGCTGGGGACCGTTCAGCAGTCCTACGCGGAGGAGCACGCGGATCTCGTCGCCGCGTTCCAGCGGCGGGATCCGGATATCGCCGCGCTGGTGAAGGCGCACGTTCTCGGGTGCGCCCCGCGGGCGTGATCCCGGTCTCGCCCACCGATGACCGTGCGTCGCGGGGTGCGGACCGTGGGTGGCTGGTCGCGCCGTTCCCCGCGCCCCTAAAGGGGCACCCAGTGCCCCGTAACGCGACACGCCGTGCCGACTTTCTCGATCTGAAGAGGTTTTGCCCTTCAACCCTTTGATCGATCATCGATCAGGGAGTTACAGTCGCCGACGGGTCCCTACCGGGACCTCGCCCTGTCCTGCCAAAGACCAAGGGCACCCCCAACCCCACCCCCTTCGACTCAGGAAGGCGTGCGGCGACTATGACCGACCCCATGCGCATCCAGCCGAGCGAGCTCGACCAGCTCCCGGACCGCGACCCCGAGGAGACCGCCGAATGGCAGGCCTCCCTGGACGCCGTTACCCAGGCGGCCGGGCCGCACCGTGCCGCGCAGCTGATGCGACGCACGCTGGAGCGCGGCGAGGCCGGCGGCCTGCCGCTGCCCAAGCTCCTGTCGACCGACTACCTCAACACCATCCCCACCTCCGCGGAGCCGGACTTCCCCGGTGACGAGGCGATGGAAGCCAGGATCACCGCGTACAACCGGTGGAACGCGGCCGCGATGGTGACCCGGGGCAGCAAGTACGGCGTCGGCGGCCACATCGCCACCTTCGCCTCGGCGGCCTGGCTGTACGAGACCGGCTTCAACCACTTCTTCCGCGGGAAGGAGGGCGACGGCTCCGGCGACCAGCTGTACATCCAGGGCCACGCCTCCCCCGGCATCTACGCCCGCGCCTTCCTCGACGGCCGCCTCTCCGAGGCGCAGCTCGACAACTTCCGCCGCGAGGCGGGCGGCAACGGCCTGCCGTCGTACCCGCACCCGCGCCGCCTGCCGTGGCTGTGGGAGTTCCCGACCGTGTCCATGGGCCTCGGCCCGCTGTCGGCCATCTACCAGGCGCGGTTCAACCGCTACCTGACGGCCCGCAACATCAAGGACACGTCGAACTCGCACGTCTGGGCGTTCCTCGGCGACGGCGAGATGGACGAGCCCGAGTCGACCTCGGCGCTCACGCTCGCGGCCCGCGAGGGTCTCGACAACCTGACGTTCGTCATCAACTGCAACCTGCAGCGCCTGGACGGTCCGGTCCGCCCGAACTTCCGCGTCGTGCAGGAGCTGGAGGCCCAGTTCCGCGGCTCCGGCTGGAACGTCATCAAGTCCATGTGGGGCAACGCCTGGGACGAGCTGTTCCAGCTCGACACCACCGGCGCGCTCCTGGAGCGCCTGCGCGAGGTCCCGGACGCCCAGTTCCAGACGTACCAGACGCGCGACGTCGCCTACATCCGCGAGAACTTCTTCGGCACGAGCCCGGCGCTCATCGAGCTCGCCAAGGTCCTGTCCGACGACAAGATCTCCGAGTGCTTCCACGTCTCGCGCGGCGGCCACGAGCCCCGCAAGGTCTACGCGGCGTACAAGGCGGCCATCGAGCACAAGGGCGCCCCGACGGTCATCCTGACGCAGACCGTCAAGGGCTTCACGCTCGGCAAGGGCTTCGAGTCCAAGAACGCCAACCACCAGATGAAGAAGCTGACGATCGACGAGTTCAAGGACATGCGTGACCTCCTTGACCTGCCGATCCCGGACAGCCGCTTCGAGGACGGCGTCGTGCCGTACGCGCGTCCCGCCGAGGGCTCGCCCGAGCTGCGCTACCTCGCCGAGCGCCGTGCCGCCCTGGGCGGCCCGGCCCCGGCCCGCCGCACGCAGCCGCTCGCGCCGCTGCCCGCGCCCGCGGACAAGGCGTTCGCGTCCTTCGACAAGGGCTCCGGCACGCAGTCCGTCGCCTCGACGATGGCGCTCGTACGGCTTCTGAAGGACCTCGTACGGGACAAGACGTCCGGCAAGCGCTGGGTGCCGATCATCCCCGACGAGGCGCGCACCTTCGGCATGGAGTCGCTGTTCCCGTCGCTCGGCCTGTACTCGCCCAAGGGCCAGACGTACGACCCGGTCGACCGCGACCAGCTCATGTACTACAAGGAGTCCGAGTCCGGCCAGATCCTCAACGAGGGGATCAACGAGGCCGGCGCGCTCGCCGACTTCATCGCCGCCGCCACGTCGTACTCGACGCACGGCGAGCAGATGATCCCGCTGTACATCTTCTACTCGATGTTCGGCTGGCAGCGCACGGGCGACCAGTTCTGGCAGCTCGCCGACCAGATGGGCCGCGGCTTCGTCGTCGGCGCCACCGCCGGTCGCACGACGCTGACGGGTGAGGGCCTCCAGCACGCGGACGGCCACTCGCCGATGATCGCGGCGACCAACCCGGCCGCCCTCTCGTACGACCCGGCCTTCGCCTACGAGATCGCCACGATCATGAAGGAAGGCCTGCGCCGCATGTACGGCGAGGCCAAGCCGGGCGAGGACCAGGACGTCTTCTACTACCTGACCGTCTACAACGAGCCGATGCCGCAGCCCGCGAAGCCCGCGGTCGACGGTCTCGACGAGGCGATCATCAAGGGCCTGTACCGCTTCAACACGGCGGAGACCGCGGGTCTGAACGTGGCGGCGGCCAACGCCCCGCGGATCAACCTCATCGGCTCCGGTACGGCCATCCACTGGACCCTCAAGGCGCAGCAGCTGCTCGCCGAGGAGTGGGGCGTCGCCGCGGACGTCTGGTCGGCCACGTCGTGGACCGAGCTGCGCCGTGACGCCCTGGAGGCGGACGCCGCGATCCTGCGCGGCGAGGAGCAGGTGCCGTACGTGCGTCAGGCCCTGGCCGGCGCGCAGGGCCCGGTCCTGGCCGTCTCCGACTACATGCGCCAGGTCCCCGACCAGATCGCGCAGTGGGTCGAGCAGGACTACAGCTCGCTGGGCGCCGACGGCTTCGGCCTCTCGGACACCCGTGAGGACGCCCGCCGCCACTTCGGCGTCGACGCCGAGTCGATCGTCGTCGCGGCCCTCGCCCAGCTCGCCAAGCGCGGCGAGGTCAAGGCGACGGCCGTGAAGGAGGCGCGCGAGCGCTACGGCCTGTAGCACCTGACGTAGTTGTGCCCCGTCCCGATTGCCGGGGCGGGGCACGCGTGCGTGAATGGACGGGTTGCACACCCGGGAGGTGTACGTCCATGAAGATCTCCAAGACTCCCTCCGCCCCGTGCTGGGCCGACCTGTCGACGACGGACACGGACGCGGCCCGCCTCTTCTACGAGGGTCTGTTCGGCTGGAGCAGCCGGGTCGTGGCCGATCCGGCGGCCGGCGGTTACGGCATGTTCCGGCTCGGCGGCGAGGACGGTCCGCAGGTCGCGGGGGTAGGGCCGGTGATGAACCCGCAGCAGCCCCCTGCCTGGCTGCCGTACTTCCAGACCAGCGGCGTCGAAGCGGTCACCTCCCGGGTCACCGGCAACGGCGGCCGGGTCGTCGCCGGGCCGATGGGTGTCATGGAGCAGGGCAGGCTCGCCGTCTGCCAGGACCCGGCGGGCGCCGCCTTCGGGCTGTGGGAGCCCCTTGAGCACGCCGGGTTCGAGACGGTGAACGAGCCCGGCAGCTTCTGCTGGTTCGAGCTGCTCACCCGGGACGGCAAGGGCGCGGTCGACTTCTACCAGTCGATCCTCGGCTGGGGCGCGCCCCAGCGTCCGTTCGGCGAGGGCGGCGTCTACACGGACTGGACCGTGGCCGACGAGCCGTTCGGCGGGATGATCGACATGTCGACCGGGAACTTCCCGCCCGAAGTGCCCTCGTACTGGAACCTCTACGTCGCCGTCGACGACCCCGACGCCACGGCGGCGCGCTGTGCGGAGCTGGGCGGCCGGGTGCTGGTCGAGCCGTCGTCGATGGAGGCGGGCCGGTTCGCGATCCTCACCGATCCGCAGGGCGCGGCGTTCTCCATCATGCGCTTCGCGGACTGAGCGCTTTCGGGCCGGTGCGTTGTCAGTGGGGCGGTTCATGATGGCCGTATGCGTGCTGCCCGCCTGATCAAGATGGTGCTCCTGCTCCAGAACCGGCCGTCGATGACCGCCGCCGAGCTGGCGCGCGAGCTCGAGGTGTCCGAGCGCACGGTGACGCGGGACGCGCAGGCCCTGTCCGAGGCGGGTGTGCCGGTGTACGCGGACCGGGGGCGGGCCGGCGGGTACCGGCTGATCGGCGGGTACCGGACGCGGCTCACGGGGCTGGCGAGGGGCGAGGCGGAGGCGCTGTTCCTGTCGGGGGTGCCGGGGGCGCTGCGCGACATGGGTCTGGAGGACGCGGCGTCGGCGGCCCGGCTCAAGGTGTCGGCGGCGCTGCTGCCGTCGCTGCGGGACGCGTCGCGGACGGCGGCGCAGCGGTTCCATCTGGACGCCCCGGGCTGGTTCCAGGAGCCGCAGACGCCCGAGCTGCTGCCCGCGCTCGCGGAGGCGGTGTGGGACGACCGGGCGGTGCGGGTCGCGTACCGCCGTCAGGACACCACGGTGGAGCGGGAGTTGGAGCCGTACGGGCTCGTGCTCAAGGCGGGGGTCTGGTACGTGGCGGCGCGGGTGCGCGGTTCCTCCGGGGGTTTCCGGGTGTACCGCATCGACCGGTTCACGTCCGTCGAGGCCGGCGCCGAGCACTTCGTACGGGACGAGGACTTCGAGCTGCCCGCGTTCTGGGAGGAGCGGGCGGCACAGTTCGCGCGGGCGATCCTGCGGGCCGAGGTCGTCGTACGGCTGACGGCGGCGGGCGTACGACAGCTGCCGTACGTCACCGACGGCGTGTCCGCGCGGGAGGCGATCGCGGCGGCGGGGGCGGCGGACTCCGAGGGCCGGGTGACCGTGACGCTGCCGGTCGAGTCGGAGGACGTGGCGTACACGCAGCTCATGGGGCTCGGGCCGGAGGCGGAGGTGCTGGAGCCGGCGGCGCTGCGGGAGCGGTTCGCGCGGGCGGCGCGGCGGATGAGCGGGTGGTACGGGTGAGCGCGGGGCGCGGGCGCGTGCCGGAGGAGGGGTGCCCTGGGCATGTGCATGCGTAACGAAGTGGGGCACCTCGTTCGCTCGGCGTGCGCCCCCTGGGTCCAGGGCCGATGCTTGTCCCGTGATGGACGAGACCGAGTTCTGGGAGATCGTGGACTCCACCCGCGAGGGCGCCGAGGGCGACCCCGAGGACCACGCCGAGCTGCTCGTCGACAGACTGCTGCAGGCCGATCCCGACGCGGTGCTCGACTTCGCCCGGCACTTCGAGTCCCGCTACAACCGGGCGTACCGGTGGGATCTGTGGGGTGCGGCCTGGGTGCTGCTCGGCGGGGCCAGTGATGACGCCTTCGACTTCTTCCGGTGCTGGCTGATCGGGCAGGGGCGGGAGGTCTTCGAGGGGGCGCTGCACGATCCGGACTCGCTGGCGGAGCTGCTCGACGACTTCGACGAGGAGGTCGACGGGGACGGGGAGGAGCTCGGGTACGCGGCGGACGAGGCGTACGAGGAGCTGACCGGGGCGGTGGCGGCGGACCTGGGTATTCCCCCGGCCCCGCCGGAGCCCGAGGGGACGCCGATCGACTTCGAGGACGCGGAGGCTCTGAGCCGGCTGTATCCGCGGCTGACGGAACGGTTCGGCTAGCCGCCGTAGGACGCGATCTTGTGTTGCCGGGTGCGGCTTTCGTCGTGGCTGGTCGCGCAGTTCCCCGCGCCCCTGAAGGCTTGCGGCTTCGCCGCTCGCCTTCATAAAAAGGGGGGGGGTCACGCCGCCGCAATAGCCTGCTCCACCGTCGGGAACGCGAACTCGAAGCCGGATTCCAGGAGGCGGGTCGGCAGGGCGCGGGTGGAGCCGAGGACGTCGCCCGCCATCTCACCGAGGACCAGGCGGAGCGCGGGTGACGGCACGGGGAAGAGGGTCGGGCGGTGCAGGACGCGGCCCATCGCCGCCGTGACCTCGCGGTTCGTCGCCGGGTGCGGGGCCGTGAGGTTGACCGGGCCGGACAGCGTCTGCGTGTCCAACAGGTGGCGCAGCGCCGCGACGTGGTCGTGCAGCGCGATGTACGACCAGTACTGGCGGCCGTCACCCATGCGCCCGCCGAGGCCCGCCTTGAAGAGCGGGAAGAGCTTGCCCCACGCCCCGCCGCCGCGGGCCACGACAAGACCGGTGCGCGCGAACACCGTACGGATGCCCGCCTGGTGGGCGGGGGCCGTGGCCGCCTCCCACTCGACGCAGAGCGAGGGCAGAAACCCGTCGCCCGCGGGGGCGGACTCGTCGACGGCGCGGCTGCCGGTGTCGCCGTAGTAGCCGACGGCGCTGCCGTTGAGCAGGACGCGCGGCGGGGTGTCGAGCGAGGCGGCCGCCTCGGCGAGGGTCGTCGTGCCGAGGACGCGGCTGTCGCGGATCTCCCGCTTGTACGCGTCGGTCCAGCGGTGATCGCCGACGCCCGCGCCGGCCAGGTTGACGACGGCCTCGCAGCCGCTGAGGCGGGACGTGTCGACGAGTCCCGCGTTCGGGTCCCAGCGGACCTCGTCGGCGGCCCGCGGCGCCCGCCGCACCAGGCGCAGCACCTCATGGCCGTCGGCCGTCAGGGAACGCACGAGGGCCGAACCGATCAGCCCGGAAGCACCCGCCACCGCGATACGTGTCATGACCCCATCCTGCCGGTCGTACAGTGGCCCGCATGTCAGACGCGCAGCCTCACATACGTTTCGCCGTGGTGGACGACGACGACGCCCTGGCCCGGCTCGACCGGGAGACGTGGTCGTATCTGCACGCGGTCAAGGGACCGGAGCAGCCGCCCTACCCGGCGTTCTTCAACGAGCGGTTCGGGCCGCGCGACCACCTCGTCGCCGAGCTGGACGGCGCCCTCGTGGGCTACGTACGCCTCGGTTACCCCACCTCCCTCGTCTCGAACGCGCACGTCCGGCAGATCCAGGGCCTCGCCGTCGCGGACGCGGCGCGCGGCCGTGGCGTCGGCCGGCTCCTGGTGCGGGCGGCCGTCGCCCGGGCGCGGAGCGTGGGCGCGCGCCGGATCACGCTGCGGGTGCTCGGGCACAACACCCCGGCCCGCAAGCTGTACGAGTCCGAGGGCTTCGTCGTCGAGGGTGTGCTGCCCCAGGAGTTCCTCCTGGACGGCACGTACGTGGACGACATCCTGATGGGGCAGGCCCTGTAACCACGGGCGTCCGATGGTCACCGCGTGCGGGCGGGGGCGAGTCATAGCAGGGTGAAAGGCATGACCTGGCCCGTGGCGCGCCGCCGTGACGGCGAGGAGCGTGCCTGGCTGCGCGGGGCGCCGCCGCCGCGCTGGGTGCGCTGCCTGCCGATCGTGCTGCTCGTCGGCCTCTTCCTCCTCCAGCTGGCCACGGAGCGGAACCAGGACCTGGGCTTCCTGCTCGCCGCGGTTCCGCCGCTCGCGGCCCTCACGTACGGGCCCGCGGCGACGTCCCTGCTCGGCGGCATCGTCGTGCTCCTGTTCGCCCCGCCGCTGCTGCGCTTCGGCGTACCGGGCAACAGCGACGTCCTGACGATCATGTTCGTGGCGGCCCTGAGCGTGCTCCTCGCCTGGGTGCGCAGTCGGCGCGACGAGCAGCTCGTCACGGTCCGTACGGTGGCGGAGGCCGCCCAGTTCGCGGTGCTTCCGCCGCTGCCGGAACGGGTGGGGACGGTGCGCTGCGCCGGCCTGTACCGGGCGGCGCAGCGCGGGGCCCTGGTCGGCGGGGACTTCTTCGACGTGCGGCGCGGGCCGCACGGCGTGCGGGCCGTCGTCGGTGACGTACAGGGGCACGGGCTGTCGGCGGTGGGGACGGTGGCGGGGCTGCTCGGCGCGTTCCGGGAGGCGGTCCTGGACCAGCCGGACCTGGAGGGCGTCGCGGCGCGGCTCGACCGCCGGCTGGTGGTGGACGCGGCGCAGGACGAGCACGCGGAGCTGTTCGCGACGGCCCTGTTCCTCGAGTTCCCCGACGGCTCCCCCGTCGTACGGGCCCTCTCGTGCGGCCATCCGCACCCGCTGCTGCTGCGCGGCGACGCGGTGCGCGAGCTGCCGGTGCCGCCGGGCGCGCCGCTCGGGCTCGGCATCGCGGGGCTCGCGCCGCCCGAGCCGATGACGCTGCCGCTGCACGCGGGCGACCGGATCCTCGCCCTGACGGACGGGGTGACGGAGGCGCGGGACCGATCGGGCGCCTTCTACCCGCTGACGGACCGCCTGCCGGGCCTGGACTGCGCCGATCCGGCGGCGCTCACGGACGCGGTGTGGCGGGACGTCGTGCGGTTCGCGGGGACGGTTCGGGACGATCTGACCCTGCTCGTCTTCGCTCCGGACGCCCCGGACGTGCCGCGCGGATCGTGAGATGTGAACGTAGAGCCCATGAAACGCCTGGGACCTCCGCGCCGCCCGGGGCATCGCCGTGCCGCCACCACCGCGTCCGCCCTGTTGCTGCCGCTCACGCTGACCGCGCTGTCCGGCTGCTCCGACGACGACGGGGCCGCCACTCCCCCGCCGGTGGCGTCGCCCGCCGCGACGGCGAGCGGCGCGCGCTGCGTGACGGACGCGCCCGTCCCCGACGAGGGCGCGGACGCGGCGCCCGCGGCGACCGGCGCGTACACCGTGAGCGACGGGGCGAAGACGGCGTCGCGCAAGAAGCCCTTCAAGACGTCGCAGGCCGACGAGTCGGCGGTGCTCGCCTCCGGTTCGGGGAAGCTGACGACGCACGACTCGAAGGTCACCAAGAGCGGCGGCACGTCGTCCGTCGACGCGTCGGGCGGCCACGGCCTCAACGCGGCGCTGCTCGCCCGCGACGGCGGCCGCCTCGACCTCTCCGGCGGCACGTTCCGCACCAAGGGCAAGGGCGCGACGGGCGTCTTCGCGTCGGGCAAGGGCAGCCGGGCCGAGCTGAGCGCCAACGAGATCGAGGCGAAGGGCGCGTCCGCGCACGGCGTGATGGCGTCGTACGGGGGTGAACTCGCCCTGCGATACGTGCAGATCGACACGGCGGGCGCCCAGGCGGCGCCCATCGCCGTCGGGCCGGGCGGCGGCACGGTGACGGTGTCCGGCGGCACGATGACGTCGGCCGGCTGCGGCTCACCGGGCGTGCAGACCGCCGGCGAGGTGTCCCTGACCCAGACACTCTTCGACCTGGCGAACTCGGAGGCGTTCACCGTGGAGCCCGGCGGTGCGCTGTCCCTGACCGACGTACGGGCGTCGGCGGCGGCCGGGGGTGTGGTCCTGCGCGGCGACGGCGAGACGTCGTTCACGATGAAGGACGGCTCGATCCAGGCGTCCGACGGTGACATCTTCTCCGTCCAGCAGGCCATCGCGGACGTGAAGCTGACGGGGGGCGCCGAGGTCAAGACGAAGGACGGGGCGCTGCTGCGGGTCCGCGACCGCGGGGTCGTCACGTTCGCGGCGGACGACGAGAAGCTGCACGGTGACGTGATCGTCTCCGACGGTTCGGCCGCGCTCGATCTGACGGGGTCGACGACGCTGGACGGCCGGGTCTCGGGGGCGTCCCTGTCGCTGGCCGAGGGGACGACGTGGTCGGTGGCCGGGGACTCGACGGTGGCGGGGCTCGATCTGGGCGCCGGGGCGGAGGTGTCCTCGGTGATCGTGGGGAACGGGCATGCGGTGACGTACGACCCGGGGTCGAGCCCTGCGCTCCACGGGAAGTCGTACCGGCTGACCGGGGGCGGCACGCTGAGGCCCGCCTCGTCATAGGGGGGTCTCTTGTGTCGCGGCTGCGGGTGGGTGGGGGCTGGTCGCGCAGTTCCCCGCGCCCCTGAAATGCAGACGCTTCGCGTCGCATTTCCCCGATGAAGGCTGCGCGCAGCGCATGCCTTCATGCGAGTTCG
>NZ_JBFAVD010000049.1:0-24311 GCF_040679615.1 Streptomyces sp. NPDC052225
CAGGCCAGACGTGTCCACCCCCGCGCCCCCGCCCCCCGCGGCCGCCGCCCCCACCCCCCTCCCTCATTCCTTGAGGAGTCCGCGGAACCGGTACCGCTGCGCGTCGTCCGGCTTCCCCAGCTGCACCAGGGCCATCGGGCGCTCCACGGGCTCCCCCGTCGCCTCGTCGAAGGCGATGGGGCCGCCGACGCCCTTGAGCGCGTCGCCCCGGTTGATCTGGCCGAGCTGGCTGCGCACGTGCGCGGCGGTGACGCCGTCGCTGCCGTAGGCCGTCCAGGCGCCGCGCGCGGCCATGGCCGCCACGTAGACCGCGTCGCGGCCGAGCATCGCCTGGCCGTCGGCGAGCCGGCCACCGGTGTCGATGTGGCGGTACTCGTCGGCGAACTCGGGGTACAGGCTGTGCTTTCCGTACAGCTTCCCGGGGACCTCGGGATGGGTGTACGCCGTGTACTTCACCTGCATTCCGGTCGCCTGCCAGCTGCGCTGCAACGCCCGGTCGTCCTTGGTGTCGAAGTACACGCCGACCGTGCTGGAGCCGGAGACGATGGTGATCGGGCACGGCCGCATCTCGGTGCCCGCCTGGAGGATCAGGCCGCGGATCTCCCGGCCGCGCCCCGCGAAGAACACCGCGTCGGGGCGCTCCTGGTCGCGGCAGAGCTTCTGCGCCACGGTGCTCAGGGCGTTGCCCTCGCTGTCCTCGGTGCTCCCGCCCTCCGACCAGAACGGCACATAGCCCGGCGCCACCTTCAGGCCCGCCCGCCCGGCGGCTTCCTTGAACCCGCTGTAGAGCGCGCTGTTGTAGGCGTCGCCCTCCCGCATGTCGCGCACGATCCGCACCCGGTAGCCGGGGTCGGCCCGCTGCTCGCGCACGAGATGGCCGACGGCGGCGCGGGCCTGGGCGCGGGCGGAGAAGGCGACCCGGAAGAAGTTGCGCGGCCCTTTGGTGAACGAGTCGGCGGCGACGGTCGCGCCGACCGTGGGGATGTCGGCGGCGCTGAGCACGCGCACGGCCTTCTCGGTGTGCTTGTTGCTCTGCCCTATCCCGGCGACCGCGACCAGGCGGTACTCCTCGCGGTGCTCGACGAGTTGGCGGGCGACCTGCTCCGCGTACGCGTCGCCGCGCCCGGTGTTGGCGAGCAGGATCCGTATCTTCGGCTGCGACTTCGGGTCCCGGTTGACGAACTTCTGTGCCAGGTACGCCCCGGTCACCGCCTCGCGGGTGGCGCCCTCGCCGCGGTCCTGGCTGCCGCCGGACATCGGCTCCATGTAGACGACGGTCACGTAGTCGCCGCTGGTGGGGTTCGCCTTGTGGATGCGCTGGGCGATGTCCTCCAGGCCCGGGAACTCGTACGAGCCCACGTTGACCCCGATGCACTGGTCGCCCTCGCGGGCGAGGCCGTCGTCGCACTCGCCCCGCCCCTGGAGCAGCCACCACGCGAGCGCGACGACCGCGGCGACGAGCACCACCGCGCCGAGCACGATCAGGCGAGCTTCCCGCCCTCGCCGAGCAGCCGCGTCAGTACGCCGGAGAGGGCGTCGTAGGAGAGGGTCAGGTCGCCGGTGACCAGGTTGGCCTGTGCGGTGCGGGCCGTCAGGGAGGTGACGGTGACGTCGTACAGGTCGAGGTCGAACTTCCGCACGTCGAGATGGTCGCCCTGCGCGTTCACCGTCGTGTTCAGCGAGAAGTCGCCCGCGCTGATGGTGGCGTGGTCGAGTGCGCCGCCCGCAGCCTGCGTCAGGAACGGGAAGCCGTGGATCGACACGTCGGTGTAGCCGTTCGTCGAGCCCGCCCCGTACCCGTACTTCTGCTGCGCGAGCCGGACCGCCTCGCCCTCCGCGTAGTGCACCGCGACCCGGTCGGCCGTCACCCCCAGCGCGACCAGCACGACGACCACGATCGCCAGCACTCTGACCCAGCGCCGTCTCATCCCGTAACCCCCCGGTCCAGGTGCCGAGCCCCCCGGCACCGGCTGCGTCCCCGACGATCACCGGGGACGCGGCATCCTAACCGGGGCCGGTTCCGGCCCGGACTCGCACCACACGACCTTGCCCGGATCCCGCTCCCCCACGCCCCACTTGTCCGCCACCGCCTGTACGAGCATCAGCCCACGGCCGCCGTCGTCGTACGGCAGCACGCGCAGCAGGAATCCGCAGCCGGGCGGGACGCCGTGCAGCAGCGAGTCGTCGTCGGGACTTCTAGGGCTTGTCCTCCTTCACGTACACCGACACATGGCTGCCGCTCTCCGAGGTGAACGGGGCGCGCTCCCAGTCCGCGTACCGCTGTTCCAGGCGCATCCCGGCGATCCTCGCCATCAGGTCGAGCTCGGCGGGCCAGACGTAGCGGAACGGGATGGTGTGGAAGCGGCCGTGGCCCTCGGCGTCCACGGACACGTAGTTGGAGCTGAAGCGCTGGTGGACGAGGTCGTCGTAGCGGTCGAAGGCGACGCGGTCGCCGGAGAGGCCGAAGATCACCGCCTCCTGGCCGGGCGGCAGATGGCGCAGGGCGGGCACGCCGACCTCGACGACGAAGCGGCCGCCGGGCGCGAGATGGTCCGCGGCGTTGCGGAACGCCTCGACCTGGGCGTCCTGCGTGGTGAGGTTGTTGATGGTGTTGTAGACGAGGTAGGCGAGGGTGAACGTGCCCGCCCCGTCGACCTTGGTCGTGGTCATGTCCCCGATGGTGACGGGGAGTTGGGTGCCGCCGGGCTTGGCCCGCAGCCGCGCCACCATGGCGCGCGACAGGTCGGTCCCGGTGACGGCGACGCCGCGCGCGGCCAGCGGGAGGGCGATCCGCCCGGTGCCGACGGCGAGTTCGAGGGCGGGGCCGCCGTCGGCCAGCGCGGCGAGGAACTCCACGGCGAGGTCGGCACGGGCCGGGTCCTCGCCCTCGTCGTAGCCGGCGGCGACGCTCTCCGGGAAGTAGCCGTCTTCAGGGGCATCGGACACGGGGACGGGCGTGAGGTCATCGGTCACCGGGCGAAGGTAGCTCCGCCCGGTGCGCCGGGTCACCCGGATTTCCGCCAGAAGAGGTGGTGGACGACGCTGCCGCCCGGGCTCGGTACGACGTCGAGGTGGAAGCGGTCGCGCAGCTCGTCCGGCGACTCCCACAGCCGCGAGCCCGTGCCGAGCTTGACGCCCGGGGAGACCGCGACGTGCAGCGTGTCGACGAGGTCGGCGTCGAGGAACTGACGGATGACGTGCGCGCCGCCGCCGAGCCGGACGTCCTTGCCCCCGGCCGCTTCGCGCGCCTGCGCGAGGACCGTGGCCGGGTCGGCGTCGACGAAGTGGAAGGTGGTGTCGGACAGGGTGATCGAGGGGCGCGGGTGGTGCGTCATCACGAACACCGGTGTACGGAACGGGGGTTCGTCGCCCCACCAGCCCTGCCAGTCGAGGTCCTCCCAGGGTCCCTTCTGCGGGCCGAACTTGCCGCGGCCCATGATCTCGGCGCCGATGTTGCGGGCGTAGTCCCGGGTCAGGTAGTCGTCGAGGCCGCGGCTGCCGCCCGGGTCGGTGCGCATCGGCCAGCTCGCCGTGGCACCGCACCAGGAGAACATCTCCCCCGGGTCGGCATGCCCGAACGGCCGCTCCAGGCTCTGCCCCTCACCGGCGCCGAAGCCGTCACCGGAGACGTTGAAGTTCTGGACCCTCAGCAGCTGGGGCACGTTTTCCTCCTGGGATACGCGTTACGGGTGCGAGCTCTGTCCACCCTGACTGTGTATGGCTCTTCCTGATGACTCTTCCTGTCGGCGGAACTCATCGCACCCGGAACGGCGGGATGTCGGCGAGCGGGAAGCGGTCGCCGACTTCGACGGTGAGGGCGCCGACGGCGGCCGCGCCGGTGAGACCCCGGGCGGCCTGGCGTCTGGTCCGGTCGGGGAAGTCGTCGCTGCCGAGCAGGCGCAGGGTGACGTTGGTGAACAACAGGGTCCAGAGCGGGATCTCGATGCGGTCCTCGCGGGTGGCGTACGCGGCGATGACGGCGCCGTTCGCGGCGACGGCGGCGTCCAGGTCGGCGTTGTCGGACAGGGCGACCTCGATGATCCGGTCCACGCCGTTCGGCGCGTGGGCGCGGATCGCGACGGCCGGGTCGCGCGGATTCGGAGGTGTCGGCGATCATCGGGCCGGCGTGGCAACGCCCACCGACACGTCAGCCACGCGTCCCCTGCCGCCGCCACGTGGGCCCGCCGTCGTCCGAGGCGTAAAGACCCTCGCCCTTGAACGCGCGCCTTCTCAGCCTCACCGTCGCGCCGTCCTCGCAGCCCGGCGTCGCGACCCTTGTCGTCCGCCCTTCGCGGTGCAACATTGATTACATGCTTACAGCCGAACAGCACGAGAAGTTGCGCGGCTGGTTCGCCGGCCGGCTGCCCGAAGGTCTCTTCGAGGGCGCCGTCGACGTGACCGTGGACCGCGAGGAGATCACCGTCGTCGGACGCATCGCCGAGCCGCAGCTCGGCAAGGACGTCTCGGACGCGGAACGGGCGGCCGCCGTCGAGGGCCGCATCCAGGAGTTCAGGGAGCGCACGCGCGAGGACCGCGTCGAGGTCGCGCGCGAGGCCGAGCACCGGTTCCGCAGGAAGGTGTCGTGGGGCGTGCGCTGCGGGGCCGAGGAAGCCCTGTTCACGCACGTGTCGGCGCCGGTCATGACCCGGCTGCGCCAGGCCGAGCGGCAGGTCCTCGACACCCTGGTCGCGGGCGGCGTGGCCCGCAGCCGCAGCGACGCGCTCGCCTGGTGCGTACGCCTGGTGCAGCGCAACGCCGACGACTGGCTGACGGAACTGGGCGCGTCCCTGGAGCAGGTGCGGCGGGTGCGCGCGCAGGGGCCGGACGCCTAGGACGTGCGCGGCGTCACGAGCCCCGACTCGTAGGCGAGGACCACGAGGTGGGCGCGGTCGCGGGCGCGGAGTTTGGTCATGGCGCGGTTGACGTGGGTCTTCGCCGTGAGGGGGCTGATCACCATGCGGGCGGCGATGTCGTCGTTGGACAGGCCGTGGGCGACCAGGGCGACGGCCTCGCGCTCGCGGTTGGTGAGGTCCGGAAGGCCCGCGCCCGCACCGGGGTTCAGCGGCTGGGACACGTAGCGGCTGATCAGTTTGCGGGTGATCGACGGGGCGAGCAGGGCGTCGCCGCGTGCGGCGACCCGGACGGAGTGCAGGAGGTCCTCGGGGAGGATGTCTTTCACGAGGAACCCGGCGGCCCCCGCGCGCAGCGCCTCGAAGACGTACTCGTCCATGCCGTAGTTGGTGAGGATGACGACGTGCACGGCGCTCAGGGCGGGGTCCGCGGCGATGCGGCGGGTGACCTCGATGCCGTCGACGAGCGGCATCCGGATGTCGACAAGCGCGATGTCGGGCAGGTGGCGCCGGATCAGCGCAAGCCCTTTCGCGCCGTCACCGGCCTCGGCCACCACCTCGATGTCGTCCTCCAGGTCGAGGAGCGCGCGGAACCCGCTGCGGATCAGCGGCTGGTCGTCGACGAGCAGGACTCTGATCACGACGCACGCTCCGCGGGCAGTTCCGCCTCGACGGTGAAGCCGCCCGCCGTACGGGGTTCGGCGCGCAGCCGGCCGCCGAGCGCGGTGACGCGTTCGCGCATGCCGAGCAGTCCGATGCCGGGCGGCGGCGGATCGGCCGCCGTGGCGCGGCCGTTGTCGTCGACGCGGACGACGACGGCGTCCCCGCGGTAGTCGACGAGGACCGTCGCCGAGGTGGCGGCGGCGTGCCGGGCGACGTTCCTGAGGGACTCCTGCACGATGCGGTAGGCGGTCCGCTCCAGGGCGGCGGGCACGTCGTACGGCTGCCCCTCGACGGTCAGCGTGGTCTCCAGACCGTTCGTGCCCGCCCGTTTCACCAGCTCCGGTACGTGGTCCAGGCCGGGCGGCGGGCTCGTGTCGTCGTCGCGGAGCGCCTCCAGGGTCGCGCGCAGCTCCCTGGACGCCTCGCGACCGGCCTCCTGGATCGCCAGGAGCGCCTCCGGGACGTGTTCGCCGCGCCTGCGGGCCACGTGGACGGCGACCTCGGACTGCACCTTGATCACCGAGATCTGGTGGGTGAGCGAGTCGTGCAACTCCCGTGCGATGTGCAGCCGTTCCTCGTCGGCGCGGCGGCGCGCGGTCTCCTCCCGGGTGCGCTCGGCCTCGTCGGCGCGCCGCTCGGCCTGCCGGAGCGCCTCCCCCGCCGCGCCGGCCGCGAGCAGCCAGGCGATCTCCAGGGCGCCGCGGGCCCGCGCGTACGCCTCGCCCACGTCGTGCAGGGAGATGAGGGCGCCGAGCGGCAGTACGGCGATCAGGGCGACGCTCGCCACGACCGCGAGGGTGCGGTGGCCTTCGCGTACGGCGGCGTACACGGCGAACAGGAACGCGACGACGGGGACGTCGAATCCGGCCGCCTGATAGCCGACCGCGCACAGCCCGGTCACGGCGAGGACCGGGACGGGGGCCCTGCGGCGTGCGGCGAGCGCGAGACCGCCGGCGGCGAGGAGCGCGTACCCGACGGCCTCGTGACTCGCGGCGGACCGCTGCCCGCTCGCCCCGGTGATCAGGAGCGCCGCCGTCACGCCGACGGCGATCGCCGCGTCCCGGACGTCAGGCGGGATCTCGAACCGTCGGCTGCCCATGCGTGCACCCTAATGGGCGTGCACGGCACGGGAGTCGGGCCCGCGCAGGAGGGCCCGGCTACCACGGCCGCGGTAGTCGGGCGGTACCTGCTGCTCCCGCGGCACGACGAAGAGACCACGGCTGCCGGACGACCCGGGCGGGCCGGATCGCGATGCTGAGGTGAACAGAACCGAACCGAAGGAGAGGGGACTCCCATGTCCGTTGCCATGTCCGTCGCGTCCGACGTCGGCGCGTACACCCTGACCGCCGCCCGCTTCTGGGCCACCGCGGCCGCGGTGCTCGGCCTGGCCGGCGTGGTCGTCGGGGTGGTGGCTCTCCGGCGCACCGCCCGCCGGGGCGCCCTCGCGGCACTGGTCGCGGGGCTCGTCGCCACCGCCGGCGGCGCCGTGAGCCTGGCCGTCGCGGACGGCGGCCCCGGCACCGGCAACGGTGTGGTGGGCGCCGCCCTCGCCGTCGTCCTCGGCCTCGCCGCCGCGTGGCTCGGCCGCCGGGCGCTGACCCGTTCGTCCGGCGCCGTCGCCGCGGGGTGACCGGACGGGGATCAGCGCGGGGGCAGTGCCCCGTCGCGGGCGCCGATCACGAGGCACGTCGTGGGACGCGGAGTTGTACGAGGTGCCGCCCCCGGTCGGCGTCGCCGTCGCCGCCCCGCACGAGGGCGCCCGGGGCGAAGACCCGTACCCGTCCCACGATATCGGCGACCGAGCCGCACACGAGGGCGCAGCAGGCGAAGGCGACGTCGAAGGCGTTCACCACCCCACCCCGAGCGCACCTGCGTGTCCTTCCCCTCCCGGTGGCCATGCGCGAGGCGGGCCTGATCCGCAGGGTCGGCCACGGCAACAGCCGCACGGCGGTGCTGGGCCGCGCGGAACTGGAGGCCCGTTTCCCGGGACCTTCGGACCTGGTGGCCCAGCGCTGAACGCGGCTAGGATGCCGTACCCGTTCGCGGGGTCACACCTGGTCAGGAGTGGCCGATGACGCCCGTACCGCCGCCTGTTCCGCCTCCGCCGTCCCAGCCGCCACGGCCTTCGGGACCGCCCCAGCCGCCTCGGCCGCCTCGACCACCCGTCCCGCCGCGCCCGTCGCATCCGCCCGGGCCGCCCCCGCTCGTCCGCGTGCTCGACAGCCGGGTGCCGGGCTACGCGCTGGCCGACCGCCGGGGGCGCGGGAAGATCGTCGCGCTGCTCGTGGTCCTCATGCTCGTCGCCACGGTGGCGACGTCGTACGTCCAGTTCAACTTCAACCTGCTGACCATGAAGGCCACCACGCGCGCGGCGGACGCCGCGGGGCAGGCGGTCGAGGACGGCAAGGAGCCGTTCACGACGGCGGTGAGCCGGGCGAGCGACGTCGACTCCGCCGTCCGCGACAACCGCCTCGACGTGCGGTGGGTCCTGTTCACCGCACCGCTCACCGCCGAGGAGCAACAGCAGGTCGTCGCCCGCCCGCTGGGCGCGGACTGGTCGATGGAGCAGTTCCTGCGGATGCTGGACGGCTTCTCCCACAAGCCCGTTCTGGTCTACGACGGCTGGAACCGGATGACGCAGACGGCCCATGTCGACTTCGCGTACGGGATGACGCTCCAGAGCGCCCGCGCGCAGGCGGTGTCGGTGCGCGCCGTGGACGCCGTCGACGTGGCGTGCTCGCCCTCGACCGCGCCGACCGTCATCTCCCTGCCGCCGGAGGGCGAGGAGCCGATCGAGGACGTGGCGGTCGACCTGACGGGCCCGGAGGCGCCCCTGCTCCAGCAGTCGGAGGAGGAGGACCCCGGCCCGTACTTCGCCGACCGGTACATCGAGTTGGGCAACGGACAGACGTCCTGGTCCGCGCTCATGGACGTCCTGACCGGCACCGGGAAGTGCCGCTGGGCCTTCCGCGTCTCCTACGTCCATGACGGGCGGCAGTTCGCGAAGACCGTCCGCGACGACGCGTTCCGCACGCCCGGACTGCCGACCAGGCCCCGGCAGTTGATCGAGTACCGGGCCGACGCCGCCCCCGACGGCGGCTGGGCGTGCTGGGGTAAGGGGATCGGCCCCGCGACGGACTGCGCCACGGACACCGGCCCGCTGAAGTACTGGATCACCCTGCCCGACGGCTCCGGCTGAACGCGCGAGGGCCGCGCCCCGGGCGAACCCGGGACACGGCCCTCGACTGCTGTGCCCTGAAGCCTAGTTACGGATCAGGTTGCGCAGCACGTACTGCATGATGCCGCCGTTGCGGTAGTAGTCCGCCTCACCGGGGGTGTCGATGCGGACGACCGCGTCGAACTCGACACCGGTGTCGGTGGTGACCTTGACGGTGGCCGGGGTGCGGCCCTCGTTCAGCTCGGTGACGCCGGAGATCGAGAAGGTCTCCTCGCCGGTCAGACCGAGCGAGTCGGCCGACTGGCCCGCCGGGAACTGCAGCGGCAGGACGCCCATGCCGATGAGGTTCGAGCGGTGGATGCGCTCGTACGACTCGGTGATGACGGCCTTGACGCCGAGGAGCGCGGTGCCCTTGGCCGCCCAGTCGCGGGACGAACCGGAGCCGTACTCCTTGCCGCCCAGGATGACGAGCGGGGTGCCCTGCGCCTGGTAGTTCTGCGAGGCGTCGTAGATGAACGAGACCGGGGCGTCGTCCTGCGTGAAGTCGCGGGTGTAGCCGCCCTCGGTGCCCGGCGCGATCTGGTTGCGCAGGCGGATGTTGGCGAACGTGCCGCGGATCATGACCTCGTGGTTACCGCGACGGGAACCGTACGAGTTGAAGTCGCGACGCTCGACGCCGTGCTCGCTCAGGTACTTGCCGGCCGGGGTGTCGGCCTTGATCGCACCGGCCGGGGAGATGTGGTCGGTGGTGACCGAGTCGCCCAGCTTGGCGAGGACGCGCGCGCCGGAGATGTCCTGGACCGGCTTCGGGTCCATCTCCATGCCGTCGAAGTACGGGGGCTTGCGGACGTACGTCGACTCGCTGTCCCACTCGAAGGTGTTGCCGGTGGGGACCGACAGCGCCTGCCACTGGGCGTCGCCCGCGAAGACGTCCTCGTACGACTTCGAGAACATGTCCTCGCCGATGGAGTTGGCGACGACGTCGTTGACCTCGGCCTCCGTCGGCCAGATGTCGGCCAGGTAGACGGGCTTGCCGTCCTGGTCGACGCCGAGGGCGTCCTTGGTGATGTCCACCTTCATCGAACCGGCGATGGCGTACGCGACGACCAGCGGCGGGGAGGCGAGGTAGTTCATCTTGACGTCGGGGTTGATGCGGCCCTCGAAGTTCCGGTTGCCGGAGAGGACCGACGTGACCGCGAGGTCGTGGTCGTTGACGGCCTTCGAGACCTCCTCGGGCAGCGGGCCCGAGTTGCCGATGCAGGTGGTGCAGCCGTAGCCGACCAGGTTGAAGCCGACCTTGTCCAGGTACGGGGTCAGACCCGACTTGTCGAAGTAGTCGGTGACGACCTTCGAGCCCGGCGCGAGGGTGGTCTTGACCCACGGCTTGCGGGTCAGGCCCTTCTCGACGGCCTTCTTCGCGACGAGGGCCGCGGCCACCATCACGTAGGGGTTCGAGGTGTTGGTGCAGGACGTGATGGCCGCGACCGTCACCGCGCCGTGGTCCAGCTCGTACGTGGAACCGTCGGGGGCGGTCACGGTGACCGGGTTCGACGGCGTGCCGTTGGAGACGGCCGGGGCGTCGGAGGCCGGGAAGGACTCCTTGCCCGCCTCGGAGTCGTCGGAGACGTAGTTGCGCACGTCGACCTTGAACTGCTCGGCGGCGTTCGCGAGGACGATGCGGTCCTGCGGGCGCTTCGGACCGGCGATCGACGGGACGACCGTGGAGAGGTCGAGCTCCAGCTTCTCGGAGAAGTCGGGCTCGGCGGCCGGGTCGAGCCAGAGGCCCTGCTCCTTGGCGTACGCCTCGACGAGCGCGACCTGCTGGGCGTCACGGCCCGTCAGACGCAGGTAGTTCAGGGTCTCGTCGTCGATCGGGAAGATCGCGGCGGTGGAGCCGAACTCCGGCGACATGTTGCCGATGGTGGCGCGGTTCGCGAGGGAGGTGGCGGCGACGCCCTCACCGTAGAACTCGACGAACTTGCCGACGACGCCGTGCTTGCGCAGCATCTCGGTGATCGTGAGCACGAGGTCGGTGGCGGTCGTGCCGGCCGGCAGCTCGCCGGTCAGCTTGAAGCCGACGACGCGCGGGATCAGCATCGAGACCGGCTGGCCGAGCATCGCGGCCTCGGCCTCGATACCGCCGACGCCCCAGCCCAGGACGCCCAGGCCGTTGACCATCGTGGTGTGCGAGTCGGTGCCGACGAGGGTGTCGGGGTACGCCTGGCCGCCCCGGACCATGACCGTACGGGCCAGCTTCTCGATGTTGACCTGGTGCACGATGCCGGTGCCCGGCGGGACGACCTTGAAGTCGTCGAACGCGGTCTGGCCCCAGCGCAGGAACTGGTAGCGCTCCTTGTTGCGGCCGTACTCCAGGTCCACGTTCTGCTTGAACGCGTCCGAGGTGCCGAACTTGTCGGCGATGACGGAGTGGTCGATGACCATCTCGGCCGGGGACAGCGGGTTGATCTTCGCCGGGTCGCCGCCGAGGGCCTTCACGGCCTCACGCATCGTGGCGAGGTCGACGACGCAGGGCACGCCGGTGAAGTCCTGCATGATCACGCGGGCGGGCGTGAACTGGATCTCCTGCGCGGGCTGCGCCTGCGAGTCCCAGTTGCCGAGCGCACGGATGTGGTCGGCGGTGATGTTCGCGCCGTCCTCGGTGCGGAGCAGGTTCTCAAGGAGAACCTTCAGGCTGTAGGGAAGGCGCGCGGAGCCCTCGACCTTGTCCAGCTTGAAGATCTCGTAGGACTCGTCGCCCACGCGCAGCGTGCTGCGGGCGTCGAAGCTGTTCGCCGACACGACAGTCTCCTTCATACATTTATGTGCGCGTTCCACCGCATCCTGCCGCCACGCCACATTGCCCATCCGCTGAGGTAAGGCTAAGTTAGGTAACCCTTACCGCCGGATCCGGCCCGGCGGGCGGCCGCAGTGCGCCTCGGCAGATATCTCGATGTCGAGATAACTCTAGTACATGACCCGACGCTGCCGTCGAGCCCCTCCTCGCGTGCGCTTGCTCTCCTCATGGTCGTACGGCAACCCCGGGACGGCGACGCGACAGCCTGTCCGATAGCGTCCGGCAATGGCCAGTGATCTACGTCTCACCGTCCTCGGCAGCGCCACGCCCTACCCCGCCGCGGGAAACCCGTGCTCCGGGTACCTCGTCAGCGCGGGCGACACACGCCTGTGGGTGGACGCGGGAAGCGGCACGCTCGGCGCGCTCCAGCGGCACGCGCGGCTCGACGAGATCGACGCCGTCTGGATCTCGCATCTGCACGCCGACCACACCGCGGACCTGCTCACCGCCTATTACGGACTGCTGTACGCGGACGTACGACGTGAGGCGCCGCTCCCCCTCTACGGGCCGCCGGGGATCGCCGACCGGCTCGCGGGCTTCCTCACGAACGGGGACCGGCGCAGCCCGGTGGAGCAGGCCTTCGAGATACGGGAACTGTCGGACGGGCACTGCGCGCGGGTCGGCTCGCTCGATCTGGCGACGCGGGAAGTGGCGCACGGGATGCCCGCGTTCGCGCTGCGCGTCGAGCACCGGGGGCACTCCCTCGCGTACTCGGGGGACAGCGCGCCCTGCACCGCCCTGACCGAACTGGCCGCCGGCTGCGGGACGCTGCTGTGCGAGGCCGACGGGGACAGCGCGGACGGGGTGCACCACTCACCGGAGGACGCCGGCGAGACGGCGGCGGCCGCCGGTGCCGGGCGGCTGATCGTGACGCACGTGGGGCGGGAGATCGCGCCCGGGGACGCGGTGACGCGCGCGGCGTCGCGGTTCGCGGGACCGGTGGCGTACGCGACGCCGGGGGCGGTGTTCCCGGTCGTCGACTGATCCCCGCCCTCCCGGGTACGCGTACAGGACCGTAGGGAGGGATTCACCATGCCGCTCACGTTTCGCAAGAGCTTCCGGATCCTGCCGGGGGTGCGCCTCAACATCAACCGCAAGTCGTGGTCCGTCACGACGGGCGGCGGCAAGCACGGTCCGCGCCGCACGCACAGCAGCACCGGACGCCGCACGACGTCCATGGATCTGCCGGGCCCCTTCGGCTGGCGGCGGACCCGTAACGCCCGGCGTCACTGAAACCCCGTCAGGCGCCGTCACTCGCACGACCCCCTCGGAATGCGTCATCTCATATCTGAGATAGCCTGCGGTTATGGCAGACGACTACCTCGTACGCATCGGCAAGCTCATCCGTGACGCCCGTCAGCACCGGGGCTGGACACAGACGCAGCTTGCCGAGGCGCTCGGCACCAGCCAGAGCGCCGTGAACCGGATCGAGCGCGGAAACCAGAACATCAGCCTTGAGATGATCGCCCGCATCGGCGAAGCCCTGGACAGTGAGATCGTGTCCCTCGGATACGCGGGTCCCATGCATCTGCGGGTGGTCGGCGGACGCCGGCTGTCCGGGTCGATCGACGTCAAGACGAGCAAGAACGCCTGTGTGGCGCTGCTGTGCGCCTCGCTGCTCAACAAGGGGCGCACGGTGCTGCGCCGCGTCGCCCGCATCGAGGAGGTCTACCGCCTCCTCGAAGTCCTCAACTCCATCGGTGTGCGCACCCGTTGGATCAACGACGGCGTCGATCTGGAGATCGTGCCGCCCGCCGAGATCGACATGGGTGCCATCGACGCGGAGGCGGCCCGCCGCACCCGCTCGATCATCATGTTCCTCGGCCCGCTCCTGCACCGCATGGACCGCTTCAAGCTGCCCTACGCGGGCGGCTGCGACCTCGGCACCCGCACGATCGAGCCGCACATGATCGCGCTGCGCCGGTTCGGCCTCGACATCGCCGCGACCGAGGGCCTGTACCACGCCGAGGTCGAGCGGGACGTGACGCCCGACCGGCCGATCGTGCTGACCGAGCGCGGCGACACCGTGACGGAGAACGCGCTGCTCGCGGCGGCCCGCGCGGCCGGCACGACCGTCATCCGCAACGCGTCGTCGAACTACATGGTCCAGGACCTGTGCTTCTTCCTGGAGGCCCTGGGCGTTCGGGTCGACGGTGTCGGCACGACGACGCTGACCGTGCACGGCGTGCCGCACATCGACGTCGACGTCGACTACTCGCCGTCGGAGGACCCGGTCGAGGCGATGAGCCTGCTGGCCGCCGCCGTCGTCACGGAGTCCGAACTCACCGTCAAGCGCGTGCCGATCGAGTTCCTGGAGATCGAGCTCGCGGTCCTGGAGGAGATGGGCCTCGACCACGACCGCACGGCGGAGTACTTCGCCGACAACGGCCGTACGCGCCTGATCGACCTCACGGTCCGCCCCTCCAAACTGGAGGCGCCGATCGACAAGATCCACCCGATGCCGTTCCCGGGCCTGAACATCGACAACGTGCCGTTCTTCGCGGCCATCGCGGCGTCCGCCCAGGGCAAGACCCTGATCCACGACTGGGTCTACGACAACCGCGCGATCTACCTCACGGACCTCAACCGGCTCGGCGGGCGCCTCCAACTCCTGGACCCGCACCGGGTGCTGGTCGAGGGCCCGACCCGCTGGCGCGCCGCCGAGATGATGTGCCCGCCGGCCCTGCGCCCTGCCGTGGTCGTCCTGCTCGCCATGATGGCGGCGGAGGGCACGTCCGTGCTGCGCAACGTGTACGTCATCAACCGCGGTTACGAGGATCTGGCCGAGCGGCTCAACTCGGTGGGCGCGCAGATCGAGATCTTCCGCGACATCTGAGGCCTGACATCAGGCGGTCATCGGTGTGAGGGTGGGGCGCATGAGTCGCCCCGCCCTCCGGTCCGTCCTCCGTCCCGCCCGCCTCGCCGCCCTGCCCGCCGTGTGCTGCGCCCTGCTGCTGCCGCTCGCCGGGTGCGGGTCGGCCGACGACGGCAAGACGCCGTCGTCCCGCGGGAGTTCGCCCGGTTTCGGTGCGCCGACCGCGAGCCGCTCCCCCGCCCCGGGCGCCGGCTCGAAGGACCCCGACGACCTGAACGGGGACGGCTTCCGCGATCTGCTGCTGCCGCTGAACACCCCGGGCGGGGAGCCGCAGTGGGAGCCCGACGACGGGCGCCTGCTCGTGGTGTACGGGTCCGCGCACGGGCTCGATCCGGTGACCCGGAGCGTGTACGGACGCAGCGACCTGGGGCTGCCCGCCGCGCACTCCCCCACGGGGGTCCAGCGGCCCGAGGACATCGACGCACGGTCCGTCGTGAGCGGCGATCTCGACGGCGACGGATTCCCCGATCTCGCGGTGCCGGTCCTCGGGCAGGGGCACGTCTCCGACGGCCACCTCTCGGCCCAGCCCTACACGCTGCACGTGGTGTGGGGGTCCGCGCGCGGCCCCGGCGGCAGCGGAAGCAGGCCGACGCCCGTACGACTCCCTTCAGGGGCCGCCACGTTGGGGCTCCAGTCCGTCGTACGCGGGGACTTCGACGGGGACGGACGCATCGACCTGGCCGGGCAGGGCCCCGCGGGGACCACGGCCTGGCTGCTGTACGGGCCGTTCGACCGGCGGACCGGTGCCCCCGCCCGCACCGGCTCCCTGCCCATGTCCGGCGGCTCGCTCCACGCCGACGAGGTCGACCCGACCGGGAAGCACCCGCACATCACACCGCTCCTGATGCGCGACGGGGACGACGGCGAGCAGGCCGGGAACACGCTCTACGCGGCGCCCGCCACCGGCAGGGGCCGCGCACTGCGCAAGGGCAGCGCCCACGCGTTCGGCGACTTCGACGGCGACGGGCGGCGCGACGTGGCCGTCGGCGACAGCGGGAGCCGCAACGACGAACCCGGCTACGAGACCGAAGCCCCCGACGTCGACGGGTCGTTGACGGTGTACCCGGGCGACGGCGGAGCCCCGGTCACCCAGAGGCTGCCGGACGCCTCGCGGCACCGCCAGGGGTTCAGCAGCTCGCTCGTGTACGTCGCCGCCGACCCGGACGGGGACGGCCGCGACGGAATCCTCGTCCCGACCCACGACGCCATGGTGCTCCTGGACCGGATCGGCGACGCGGGCGGAGCGCGGGAAGTGGCCGTGGCCAGACAGGGGCCCGCGCGCGCGGAGGGCAAGAAGGTCCGCCCCGAGCGGCGGCCCGCCCGGCCCTACGGTGCCGCGGACTTCGACGGGGACGGGCGCGACGAACTGATCCTGGTCTGGGGCGTGGACGCCATGTTCGGCCTCTACGGGGAGGACCCCACCCACTGGTGGATCACGGACGGGGTCTCGGCCCGTGACCGGGCGGTGTTCGACGCGAGCCGCTGGGTGAAGCGGCGCGCGTACGCCTCCCCCACCAGCTAGGAGGTCGCGAACTCCCTGATGGCGTCGGCGAGTTGCTTCGGCTGGTCCAGCGGGATGAGCGTGCCGCACTCGTCCAGTTCCACCAGGCGGCCCTGCGGCAGCAGTTCGGCCAGGCGGCGGCCGTGCGCGAGGGGCATCATCTTGTCCTGCTTGCCCCAGACGACCAGCGCGGGCCGGTCGTAGCGGCGCAGGGCGTCGGCCGCCTCCATCATCTCCGTCTTCACGCCCGAGCGGAGGTAGCGCAGCAGGACGGCCCGGGCCGCCGGGTCCTTGCGCAGCGGCTCGACCCAGCGGTCGATCAGCTCGTGCGGGACGGGGCGGTGGGACATGACCGCGTACCCGGTGCCGGGCATACGGCGCAGCGGGCGGACCGAGAGGACACCGGCGAGCAGCGCGATGCCGCCGGGGACGCGGGAGGCGACGTCGAGGAGCTTCCCGGCCGGGCCGGGCGGATAGTTGTCGAACGCCTCGCAGCCCGCGATGACCATCCGGCCGACCCGCTCGGGCCGTTCGGCGGCGAGCTGCTGGAGGCGGCCCGCGTCGTTCTCGACGAACACGGTGTCGTCGCCGAGTTTCAGCGCGTCGGCGAACTCGCCGATGAGCAATGCCACGGAGTGCGGCGAGATCGGGGCCCCGGGCCGGACCGGGGTGCGGTGGCTGCCGTACGGGAGAGTGGGGACGATGCAGCGTACGGACGCGCCCAGTTCGTCCACGACGTGCCGCCACACCGTGCCGTCCTGGGCGAGCCCGTGGAGGAGGACGACGGGGGTGCCGTCGCCGCCCGTGTCGTCGTACGCGATCGGACCTACGGAGAGTTCGGTCTGCTGCGTCATGACCTCGATGCTATGGCGTGCGCGTCGGACGTGGCGGTCACGGGAGGACGGCGAATCCGTCCAGTTCGATCAGGGCCTGTTCGTCCCAGAGGCGGACGATGCCGACGACGGCCATCGCCGGGTAGTCGCGGCCCGCCAACTGCTTCCAGATGCGGCCCAGTTCGGGCGCGTGCTCGCGGTACGCGGCGACGTCGGTGACGTAGACCGTGACGCGGGCGAGGTCGGCGGGGGCGCCGCCCGCCGCGTCCAGGGCGGCGAGCAGGTTCGACAGGGCGCGGGTGAACTGTTCGGGGACCGTGGCGCCGACGATCTTGCCGTCCGGGTCGAGGGCGGTCTGGCCGGCGAGGAAGACGAGGCGGGCGCCGGTCGCGACGACGGCGTGGGAGAAGCCGGTCGGCGGGGAGAGGTGGGGCGGGTTGACGCGGCGCAGGTGGCCACTGGTGTCGTTCACGATGCCTCTTCCTGTTCCCGGTACAACTCCTTGGCGATGATGGCGCGTTGGACCTCGCTGGCGCCCTCGTAGATGCGCGGGGCGCGCACCTCCCGGTAGAGGTGTTCGAGGAGGTGTCCGCGCTCCAGGGCGCGGGCGCCGTGCAGCTGGACCGCCGCGTCGACGACCTGCTGCGCCGCCTCGGTGGCGAGGAGTTTCGCGAGGGCGGCGCGGCGTACGACGTCGGGAGCGCCCGCGTCGTAGGCGGCCGCGGCGGCGTACACCGCGAGCCGGGCGCTCTCCGTGCGCACCTCCATGTCGGCGACCTGGTGCGCGACGGCCTGGAGGTCCTTCAACTTGCCGCCGAACGCGTCCCGTCGGGCGGTGTGCGCCAGGGTCGCGTCGAGTGCGGCCTGCGCCATGCCGACGGCGAAGGCGCCGACGCTCGGGCGGAACAGGGTGAGGGTCGTCATGGCGACGCGGAAGCCACGGTCGACCTCGCCGAGGACGTCGTCCCTGGTGACGGGGACGGCGGCGAAGTCGAGGGTGCCGATGGCGTGCGGCGCGAGCAGGTCGAGCGGGGTGCCGGTCAGGCCCGGACGGCCGGCGGGGACGAGGAACGCGGTGACGCCGCGGGCGCCGGCGTCGGGCGTGGTGCGGGCGAAGACGGTGTAGAAGTCGGCCTCGGGGGCGTTCGAGATCCAGCACTTCTCGCCGGTCAACTCCCAGCCTTCGCCCGCCGGTCGCGCATCAAGGGCGAGCGCCGCCGCGTCGGAGCCCGCGCCGGGCTCGCTGAGCGCGAACGCGGCGACGGTGCGGCCCGCACGGACGCCCGGCAGCCAGCGCTCCTGCTGCGCGGCCGTGCCGTACGCGTGGACGGGGTGTGCCCCGAGCCCTTGCAGGGCGAGCGCGGTCTCGGCCTCGGTGCAGACACGGGCCAGGGACTCGCGCATCAGGCAGAGGTCGAGCGCGCCGGACGTGAACAGGCGCTCCAGAAGGCCGAGTTGGCCGAGTTCGGCGACGAGCGGACGGTTGACGCGGCCCGGTTCACCCTTCTCCGCGAGGGGTGCGAGGCGCCGCGCGGCATGGTCGCGCAGCTCCGCACACCAGGCGAGCTGTGCCGGTTCGAGCGAGAATGTGCCCATACGCCGGTGCTCCTCTCCGGGCGGACGGCGCCGCTTCGCCGCCGGACCCCACGGAACCGTATCGCGCTCCATTGACTGTCGTCACCATCACGATACGCTCGATGCGCGGCCGCCCGACACCGCGGCGGCCCACTGCCCACGACAAGGGGGCGCCCGGCCATGTCCTCCCCGTCCACACCACCGTCGACGAGTCCGCATCCCGGCCTGTCACCCTCGGGACACCGGGACACCTTCGCCCGCGACCACCTGCCGCCCCCCGAACTCTGGCCGGGCCTCGCCTTCGACCTGCCCGAGCTGCGCCACCCCGAGCGGCTCAACTGCGGCGCCGAGCTGCTCGACGCGACCGTGGAGCGGTTCGGCGCGGACCGGTCCGCGTTCCACTCCCCCGGGCAACCGCCGTGGTCGTACGGGGAGTTGAAGACGGTCGTCGACCGGATCGCGCACGTCCTGACCGACGACCTGGGCGTCGTGCCCGGCAATCGCGTGCTCCTTCGCGGCCCCACCACCCGCCATCTGGCCGCCTGCTGGCTCGCCGTGATGAAGGCGGGCGGTGTCGCCGTGACGGTGCTCGCGCAGGCGCGTCCGGGCGAGCTGGCCACGATGTGCGAGATCGCCGAGGTGCGGCACGCGCTGTGCGACGTACGGTCGGTCGACGATCTGGCGAAGGCGGAGGTGCCGGGGCTGCGGATCACGACGTTCGGCGGGGACGGGCCCGACGACCTGCTGCACCGGGCCGCCGCGAAGCCGTCGTCGTACGAGGCCGTGGCGACGGCCGCCGACGACGTCGCGCTCATCGCCTTCACCTCCGGCACGACGGGGCGGCCCAAGGGGTGCATGCACTTCCACCGGGATGTGCTCGCCATCGCCGACACGTTCGCGCGGCACGTCCTGAAGCCCACGCCCGACGACGTGTTCGCGGGCAGCCCGCCGCTCGGCTTCACGTTCGGGCTCGGCGGGCTCGTCGTGTTCCCGCTGCGCGCCGGGGCGTCGGCGCTGCTGCTCGAACAGGCGGGCCCGCGGCAGCTGTTGCCCGCGATCGCCGAGCACCGGGTGTCGGTCCTGTTCACCGCGCCGACGGCGTACCGGGCGATGCTCGCCGAGGCCGGGCCGCGCGATCTGTCCTCGCTGCGCCGCTGTGTCTCCGCGGGCGAGAACCTGCCCGCGGCGACCTGGCACGCCTGGCAGGAGGCGACAGGGCTGCGCATCATCAACGGCATCGGTGCGACCGAACTCCTGCACATCTTCATCTCGGCGGCCGACGACGCGATCCGGCCGGGCACGACCGGGCTGCCCGTCCCCGGCTGGCAGGCGCGCATCGTCGACGCGGAGGGACGTGAACTCCCGGACGGGGAACCGGGGTTGCTCGCCGTGCGCGGTCCGGTCGGCTGCCGGTACCTCGCCGACGAACGGCAGACCGTGTACGTACGGCACGGCTGGAACATCACCGGGGACACGTATGTCCGCGAGCCCGACGGCTACTTCCGGTACGTGGCCCGCGCCGACGACATGATCATTTCCGCCGGGTACAACATCGCGGGCCCGGAGGTCGAGGACGCTCTCCTGCGCCACCCGGACGTGACGGAGGCGGCGGTCGTGGGGCGGCCCGACAAGCAGCGCGGGCAGATCGCGGTCGCGTACGTCGTGCTGCGGTCCGGCGCACGGCGGGACGCGGATTCCCTGCGGGAGTTCGTGAAGGCGGAACTGGTCCCGTACAAGTGCCCGCGCGTGATCGAGTTCCTGGACGCGCTGCCGCGCACGGCGACGGGGAAGCTCCAGCGGTTCCGGCTGCGCGAGCCGGGCGGGACCGTAGAGTGATCACGTGTCCGAGCAGCCCTTTCACAGCAGCAGCACCCACACCCCGCGCTCCCTCATCGTCACGCTGTACGGCGCCTACGGACGCGATTTCCCGGGCCCCGTCCCGGTCGCCGAACTGATCCGGCTGCTCGGCGCGGCCGGGGTCGACGCGCCCGCGGTCCGCTCGGCCGTCTCCCGCCTGAAGCGGCGCGGCCTGCTGCTGCCCGCGCGGACGGCCGCGGGCGCCGCCGGGTACGCGCTGTCCGACGCCGCGCGCCAGCTCCTCGACGACGGCGACCGCCGGATCTACGGCGCTCCCGACCCGGCCGGCACCGGGTGGGTGCTCGCCGTGTTCTCCGTCCCCGAGTCCGAGCGCGCCCGGCGCCACGTGCTGCGCTCCACACTCACCGGCCTCGGCTTCGGCACGGCCGCGCCCGGCGTGTGGCTCGCGCCCGCGGGCCTGTACGAGGAGACCCGGCACACCCTGGAGCGGATCGGCTGCTCCGCGTACGTCGACCTGTTCCGCGGCGAGCATCTGGGCTTCGCGGCGACGGCCGACGCCGTGGCCCGCTGGTGGGACCTGTCGGCCCTGGCCAAGCTGCACGAGGCGTTCCTCGACGAGCACGAGCCCGTGCTGCGCGCCTGGCAGGGCCGGCCCGACACCCCGCCGCGGGAGGCCTACCGCGACTATCTGCCGGCGCTCGACTCGTGGCGGCATCTCCCGTACGCGGATCCGGGGCTGCCCGCGCACCTGCTGCCGGACGACTGGCCGGGGATCCGCTCGGCGCAGGTGTTCCGGGCGCTCGACGAGCGGCTGCGGAGGGCGGGAGCCGCGTTCGTGAACGCTGCCTGAACCGCACAGCCCGAGTGACCCACGCCACATGTAGGGGTGCTAAGGGAACCCTCAGCTTTCTCCGGCCCTCTTCTCAGAATGCGCGCTTAGCGTCGTGACGCATGAGTCTGAAGCGCAATCTGAACCGGGCCCTGTCCGCGGCCACGGGTCTCGAGGTCCGCCGGGCCGGGAGCGCACCGAAGGTGACGCCCCCGCCCGCCAGGACCGCGCAGCCCGTGAAGCGCGTGGCCGCCCCGACGTATCGAAGGACCGACGACCTGGCGACCGACCGGCTGCTGCGCCGACCGGTGTTCATCATGTCTCCGGTGCGCTCCGGCTCCACCCTGCTGCGGATGCTGATGAACGCGCACTCGCGACTGCACTCCCCGCACGAGCTGCACATCCGCCGTCTTGAGGTCGGCTACGGCAGCAAGCTGTCCGAACGGGCCATGGACGCACTGGAGTTGGGCCGCGGTGACCTGGAGCATCTGCTGTGGGACCGCGTCATGCACCGTGAACTCGTCAGGTCCGGCAAGGACTTCATCGTCGAGAAGACGCCGAGCAACGCGTTCGTCCACCAGCGCATACGCGACTGCTGGCCCGACGCCCGCTTCGTGTTCCTGCTGCGCCACCCCGCCTCCATCGCCCGGTCCTGGCACGAGGGCGACCCGGAGAAGCGGACCTACGAGGAGGCGTGCGCCGACGCGCTGCGCTACATGAAGGCCGTCGACAACGCCCGCAAGAACCTCACCGGCGGGCACACCGTGCGCTACGAGGACCTCACCAAGGATCCCGAGGCGAAGCTGCGCGCGCTGTGCACCTTCCTCGGCGTGGACTTCGAGCCGTCGATGCTGGAGTACGGCGAGAAGGACGACACGCAGATCCGGAAGGGTCTCGGCGACTGGCGCGACAAGATCCGCACGGGCAGCGTCCAGCAGGGCCGCGAGCTGCCGAAGGACGACGAGATCCCCGGGATCCTGCGGCCCATGTGCGCGGCGTGGGGGTACCTCACGTGAAGCCCCGGGCCGAGGTCGAGGAGGTGTGGCCGCGCGACGGGCGGATCCGGCTCGTCGGCCGGCTGCACGGTGGGGACGCGGACACGGGGCGCGGCTGGCGGTTCACGCTGACCCGTCGCTCGCGGCCCGACCATGTCCTGCGCTTCGACGCCGAGTTCGAGGGCGACCGGTTCACCGGAGAGTGGCGGATCGCCGACCTGGCCGCGTACGACGGCTTCGACAGGGCCGACCAGTGGGACCTGCACCTGACGGACGGGACCCACAGGCTGCGCGTCGGCCGCAGGCTCGACGACATCAAGGGCAAGAAGGCGATCATGGTCTACCCAGCGCAGCGGGTGCCGGGCGCGGACTTCGGCGTCCAGCCGTACTTCACGGTCGAGGACAACCTGTCCCTGGAGTGCCGCCCGTGACCGCGCCGACGATCCGCTACCTCCTGATGCACGCCTACGGGCGCGGCGGCACCATCCGTACCGTCTTCAACCAGGCCAACTCCCTTGCCGCCGCGGGCTGGGACGTCGAGATCGTGTGCGCCCTGCGCAACCGCGACGAGCTCCAGTTCCCGCTCGACGAGCGGGTGCCGGTGCGCACCCTTCTCGACATCCGCGAGGAGCGGCCCGCGCCCTCGCGAGGGCGCGGCGCCCTGTGGCGCGCCCTGCGCGGCACGGCGCGGGGCCTGGACGGGCCCGGCAAGGAGATACCCGAGGGCGAGTTCGGCTCCCGGTACTTCACGCGCCGCGTCGAACTCGCCCTCGGCGACTATCTGCGCTCGCTGACCGACGGCGTCCTCGTCACCACGCGCCCCGCCCTGAACTTCCTGTCCGCCGCGCACGCCACGAACGGCGTGGTGCGCGTCGCGCAGGAGCACATGAACCACGGCACGCACCGGCCCGATGTGCAGCGGCGCATCGTCGAGACGTACGAACGCTTTGACGCTGTAGCGGTTCTGACGGAGCGTGACCGCGCCGAGTACGCACGTCTGTTGCCCGGTACGCGCGTCGTGCGCATCCCGAACGCCGTGCACTCCCTCGACCAGATTCCCTCCGACCACGCGGCGAGGATCGTGGTCGCGGCCGGCCGGCTGCTCCCGCAGAAGGGCTTCGACCTGCTGATCCCCGCGTGGGCGAAGCTCGTCGAGGCGTACCCCGACTGGCAGTTGAGGATCTACGGCAGCGGCGAGAAGAAGACGCAGCTGCGCACCCTCATCGAGGAGCACCACCTCTACAACCACGTCTTCCTGATGGGCCACACCGACCGGCTCGACGACGAACTCGCCAAGGCCTCGGTGTACGTGCTGAGTTCACGCTTCGAGGGGCTGCCGATGGTGATGATCGAGGCGATGGCGCACGCCCTGCCCGTCGTCTCCTTCGACTGCCCGACAGGCCCCTCCGACGTGCTGACGCACGGCGTGGACGGACTGCTCGTGCCGGAGCAGGACCCCGACGCCCTCGCCGACGCGCTCGGCCACCTCATGGGCGACCACGAGCTGCGTACGGAGATGGGCACGGCGGCGCTCCTGACGGCCGCGGCCTACGGACCCGACGCGGTGCACCCGCGCTGGGAGGCCCTCTTCACCGAACTGACCACCCCCGACGGCAGACGCCCCGCGACCGGCGCCGCGAAAGGACAGCACGTATGACCACGGCCACGAAGGGCCGCCCCCAGGGAGCCACGATCTGGCTGACGGGGCTGCCCAGTTCCGGCAAGACCACGGTGGCGCGCGCCCTCGCCGGGCGGCTGCGCACCGAGGGGCACCGCGTCGAGGTCCTCGACGGCGACGAGATCCGCCGCTTCCTGTCGGCGGGCCTCGGCTTCAGCCGCGAGGACCGGCACACGAACGTGCAGCGCATCGGCCTCGTCGCCGAGATCCTCGCCCGTAACGGCATCTTCGCCGTCGTCCCCGTCATCGCCCCGTACGCCGACAGCCGCGAGGCCGTGCGCAAGCGGCACGCGACGAGCGACACCCCGTACCTCGAAGTGCATGTCGCGACCCCGGTCGAGGTGTGCAGCGAGCGCGACGTGAAGGGTCTGTACGCCCGTCAGGCCGCGGGTCAGCTCAAGGGCCTGACCGGCGTCGACGACCCGTACGAGCCGCCGGTCGACCCGGATCTGTTCCTGGAGACACAGCATCAGACGCCCCAGGAGTCGGCGGGGTCGGTGCACGCGGTGCTCGCGGGGAAGGGGCTGCTGTGATCAACTCGCCTTACACAATGGGCCACTTGGATGTTCTGGAGTCCGAGGCGGTGCACATCTTCCGCGAGGTGGCGGGTGAGTTCGAGCGGCCGGTGATCCTCTTCTCCGGCGGCAAGGACTCGATCGTCA
>NZ_JBFAVD010000050.1:0-21948 GCF_040679615.1 Streptomyces sp. NPDC052225
GGCGGCCCTGTTTCGTTGCCGGGTGCGGGTGGTGGTGGGTTGCTCGCGCAGTTCCCCGCGCCCCTGAGATGCGCACCTCCGGTGCGGCATCTCCCCGATGAAGGCTCAGCGGCGAAGCCGCAAGCCTTCAGGGGCGCGGGGAACTGCGCGACCAGCCACGACGAGAGCCGCACCCGGCAAGGCAACGGGCGCCCTACGGCGCTACACCCGTTCCACGATCGTGGCGATGCCCATCCCCCCGCCGACGCACAACGTGGCGAGCCCGTACCGGAGGTCCCGCCGCTCGAGCTCGTCGACCAGCGTGCCCAGGATCATCGCCCCGGTCGCCCCCAGCGGATGTCCGAGCGCGATCGCACCCCCGTTGACGTTGACCTTGTCCAGGGAGAGCCCCATGTCCCGCACGAAGCGGAGCACCACCGCCGCGAAGGCCTCGTTGATCTCGACGAGGTCGATGTCGTCGATGGTCAGGCCCGCCTTGGCGAGCGCCTTGCGGGTGGCGGGCGCGGGCCCGGTGAGCATGATGGTCGGCTCGGAGCCGGAGACGGCCGCCGACACGATGCGGGCGCGCGGCGTGAGCCCGCTCCGCTCCCCCACCTCGCGCGAACCGATGGCGACGAGCGACGCCCCGTCGACGATGCCCGACGAGTTGCCCGCGTGGTGGACGTGGTCGATCTTCTCGACCCAGTGGTACTTCTGGAGCGCGACCGCGTCGAACCCGCCGAGGTCACCGATGTCGGCGAAGGACGGCTTCAGCTTGGCCAGCGAGTCGGCGGTCGTGCCGGGGCGCAGGAACTCGTCGTGGTCGAGGACGGTCAGGCCGCTGCGGTCCTTGACCGGGACGATCGACCGCTCGAAGCGCCCGTCCTTCACGGCGGCGGCAGCCCGCTCCTGGGAGAGCGCCGCGTACTCGTCGACGTCGCGCCGCGAGAAGCCCTCAATGGTGGCGATGAGGTCGGCGCCGATGCCCTGCGGCACGAACCCGGTGTCGAAGTTGGTCATCGGGTCGGCGAACCAGGCACCGCCGTCGGAGGCCATGGGCACGCGCGACATCGACTCGACGCCGCCGGCGAGGACGAGGTCCTCCCAGCCCGAACGGACCTTCATCGCGGCCAGGTTGACCGCTTCGAGGCCCGACGCACAGAAGCGGTTCTCCTGGACGCCCGCCACCGTGTCCGGCAGCCCGGCCGCGATGGCGGCGATGCGGGCGATGTCGGAGCCCTGGTCGCCGACGGGGCCGACGACACCGAGGACGATGTCGTCGATGGCGGCGGGGTCGAGGCCGGGGAAGCGGGCCTGGATCTCGTGGATGAGGCCGACGACCAGGTCGATCGGCTTGGTGCCGTGCAGGGAGCCGGTGGCCTTGCCGCGGCCGCGCGGGGTGCGGATCGCGTCGTAGACGTACGCGTCAGTGGTCACGGAGGTGCCTTTCGGAGCAGCGGAACGAGGGTCGGGTCAGGACAGCAGCGAGCGGCCGATGATCTCCTTCATGATCTCGGTCGTGCCGCCGTAGATGGTCTGGATGCGTCCGTCGGTGAAGGCCTTCGCGACGCGGTACTCGGTCATGTAGCCGTATCCGCCGTGCAGTTGCAGGCAGCGGTCGGCGACGCGCTTCTGGAGTTCGGTGGCCCACCACTTCGCCATGGAGGCGTGCACGGCGTCGAGGGTTCCCGCGGAGTGGTCCTCGATGCAGCGGTCGAGGAACGTACGCGTGACAGCGCACTCGGTGGCCATCTCCGCTATCTCGAACCGGATGTGCTGCAACTTCGCGAGGGGCCGTCCGAAGGCCTCGCGCTCCTTGACGTAGCTCGTGGTGATCTCCAGGAGGTGCTCGGCGGCCGCGATGGCGGCGACGGCGATGCCCATGCGCTCCTGGGCGAGGTTCGTCATCAGGTGGATGAAGGCGCCGTCGCGCTCGCCGAGCAGGTTCTCCTTCGGGACGCGGACGTCGTTGAAGAACAACTCGGCGGTGTCCTGGGCCTTCTGGCCGATCTTGTCGAGGTTGCGGCCGCGCTCGAAGCCCTCCATGCCGCGTTCGACGACGAGGAGCGAGAGTCCGCGCGCACCGCCTTCGGGGGTGGTCCTGGCGACGACGATGACGAGGTCGGCGAGGATGCCGTTCGAGATGAAGGTCTTCGAGCCGTTGAGCAGCCAGTGGTCGCCCTTGTCCTCGGCGGTGGTGCGGATGCCCTGGAGGTCGGATCCGGCGCCGGGTTCCGTCATGGCGATCGCTGTGATCAGCGAGCCGTCGCAGAAGCCGGGCAGCCAGCGGCGCTTCTGCTCCTCGGTGGCGAGCGTGGTGAAGTACGGGCCGATGATGTCGTTGTGCAGTCCGACGGCGAGCCCGGAGGCGCCGGCGCGGGTGAACTCCTCGGCGAGGACGGCGCTGTAGCGGAAGTCGGTGGTGCCGCCGCCCCCGTACTCCTCGGGCACGGCGAGCCCGAGCAGGCCCTGGCGTCCGGCGGCGAGCCACGCGTCGCGGGCGACGATGCCGTCCTTCTCCCACTGTTCGTGGTGCGGGGTCACCTCCTTGGCGAGGAAGGTGCGGACGGTCTCGCGGAACGCCTCGTGCTCGGCGCTGAACAGGCGTCGTTCCATGCTTGCGGTCAACTGCCTTTCGTCGAAGGGTCGGTGGGCTCGTTCAGGTCCGGTACGCCCCAGTCGCGGGCGACGTCGGCGGTGTCGGCGCCCGGCAGCGCGGGGCCCGAGCGGACACCGGCGGGCGTGGACGAGAAGCGGGGCGCGGGGGCGGGCTGGGTGATGCCGCCGTGGTCGACGAAGGTGCCGCGGGCGGCCAGATGCGGATGGGCGGGCGCCTCGCGCAGCGAGAGGACGGGGGCGACGCAGGCGTCCGAGCCCTCGAAGACGGCCGTCCACTCGTCTCTCGTACGGTCCTTGAAGCGGGCGGCGACGGCGTCGCGGAGCTCGCCCCAGCGTGCCAGGTCCTTGCGGGCGGGCGCGCTGCCGGCGAGCCCCATCAGCTCGATGAACTCGTCGTAGAACTGCTGCTCCAGGGCGCCGACCGCCATGTACCGGCCGTCGGCGGTCTCGTACGTGCCGTAGAACGGGCAGCCGCCGTCGAGCAGGTTGGCGCCGCGCCGGTCCTGCCAGCCGCCGGCCGCGAGCATGCCGTGGATCATCGCGGAGAGGTGGGACGCGCCGTCGACGATGGCGGCGTCGACGACCTGTCCGGTGCCGGTCTCGCGCGCGTGGTGGAGGGCGGCGAGGATGCCGACGACGAGGTACATCGAGCCGCCCGCGTAGTCCCCGACGAGGTTGGCGGGGACGGTCGGCGGCTCGTCCGGCTTGCCGATCATGCCGAGGGTGCCGGTGAGGGCGATGTAGGCGATGTCGTGTCCGGCGCGCTGTGCGAGGGGGCCTTCCTGGCCCCAGCCGGTCATCCGGCCGTAGACCAGCTTCGGGTTGCGGGCGCGGCAGTCCCCGGGTCCGACGCCGAGGCGCTCGGCGACGCCGGGCCGGTAGCCCTCGATCAACACGTCGGCGCGCTCGACGAGTTGGAGCACCCGCTCCGCGCCGCCCTCGGCCTTGAGGTCGACGAGCACGGAGCGCTTGTTGCGGTTGGTGATGTCGTACGCCGGGTCGATCGCGAGCCCGGAGCCGCCGGGCCGGTCGACGCGGACCACATCGGCGCCGAGGTCGGCGAGGAGCATCGCGGCGAAGGGGCCCGGCCCGATGCCGGCGAGTTCGACGACGCGCACTCCGGCGAGCGGGCCGCCGTGCCCCTCACGGGTTTCCGTGCCTGCCACTGCCATCCGCCACGCCCCCACGTCTGTGACACAACTGATGTAACACCAGTGATGCTAAGAACCCGGCCCGGTGAGCACAAGCCCCGAACGAGCAAGCGCTTAGCCAATTTACGGGCTCACGTACGCGTCACCCTCGGTCGGCACGCAAAGTGGACACCCGCCTTCCGGTGACCACCCGGAGTAGTGGGGTATTCGGGGATTTCGTACGTAACTTCCACGGAAGGGAGACGAAGACATGCACGGAAGTCGAGTGCTGACACTGACGGCCGTCACCGGGATGTCGTTACTGGGGCTCGTGGGATGCGGGGGCGACGGTGATTCGGGGGACGAGGCCTTCAAGGGCAAGAGCGCCGACCGGATAGCGGCCGACGCGGTCAAGGCCACGGAGCAGGCCGACTCGATGCACGTGAAGGGCACGGTGCAGCAGTCCGGCGGGGAGGACCTCAGCGTCGATCTCGCCGTGGACCAGCGCAAGAACTGCGACGGCACCATCAGGACGGCGGGCACCACCGCCGACGTGCGCCACCTCGACGGCACGCTCTATCTGCGCGGCGACGAGAAGTACTGGCAGGCAGCCCTGAAGGAGCAGCCGGGGGCGGCCAAGATCGTGCCGAAGGTCAAGGACAAGTGGGTCAGGACGCCGGCGGACGACTCCATGACGCAGGGCCTGTGCGACAAGCAGGGGCTCGTGGCGTCGATGGACGAGGACAAGTCGGAGCGCAAGGGGATGAAGAAGGCGGGCACGACGTCTGTCGACGGCAAGGACGCGATCAAGCTCACGAAGAAGAAGGCTGGCGGCGAGACGCTGGCGCTCTACGTCGCGACCGAGGGCAAGCCGTACATCCTGCGCACCACGTCGAGCGGCGGCGACAACCCCAACACCGCGACGTTCACGGACTACGGCAAGGCCGTCGAGCCGCAGAAGCCGTCGGCCGACGAGACGGTCGACCTGAAGGCGCTCGCGGCCTCGTCGCAGCGGACCTGACCCCGGGCGCCCCCGCGGGAGCTCACTCGCCGCGGCCCGCGTCCAGTTCGGCCACGCGTCTCTTGGTCGCGACCGCCCGGTAGGACTCCTCCACCCAGTCGCACAGCAGCTCCGCGGCCGGCGCGCCCTTCTCGTCCAGCGGGACACGGACCCACCCCGCCTTGCCGAGCCCGTATCCGGCGGGCTCGGCGCCGGGGGCGGTCAGGGCGTGGGCGTGGGCCTCCTCGTCCTTGAGCTTGACGGTCAGGCCCATGGGGTACGTGCCGTCGGCGACGCCCATGAAGACGAACACCTTCTTGTCGACCTTCGCCACGGTCTCGCCCCAGGGGAACTCCTCGGTGGCGCCGGGCAGGCCGAGGGCGAACTCCCGCACCCGCTCCCACGTGCGCAGAGCGCGCTGCGACGGCTTCTTGGGTTCGCCCACGGCGACCTCCGCTCCCGGGCAGGGGCCCCTGCGACCCCACTCCCCGTCCACGCTAGCCTCGGCCACCGACAACGGCGCGCGACGCACGGTGAGGGATGTCATGAACGAGTCGGGTACGACAGACGGCAGGACGGACAGGCCGTACGACGTGGTGCTGTTCGGGGCGACGGGCTTCGTGGGGGTGCTCACCGCCGAGTACCTCGCGGCGCACGCGCCCGAGGGGCTGCGGTGGGCGGTCGCGGGGCGGGACACCGCGAAGCTGGAGCGGCTGCGCGAGCGGCTGACCGGGATCGACCCGGCGTGCGCGGTGCTGCCGCTGGTGCGCGCGGACGTCGCCGACCCGGCGAGCCTGCGCGAACTGGCCACCCGCGCGCGGGTGGTGGCCTCGACCGTCGGCCCGTACCTGGAGTACGGCGAAGGGCTCGTCGCGGCCTGCGCCGAGGCGGGCACCGACTATGTGGACCTCACGGGCGAGCCGGAGTTCGTGGACCTCATGTATGTGCGGCACGACGCACGCGCGCGCGAGACGGGCGCCCGGCTGGTGCACGCCTGCGGCTTCGACTCGATCCCGCACGACCTGGGCGCGTACTTCACCGTGCAGCAGCTGCCGGAGGGCGAGCCGCTGCGGGTCGACGGCTTCGTACGGTCGAACGCGACGTTCTCGGGCGGCACGTTCGCCTCGGCCCTGAACCAGTTCGGGCGGGCCCGGCAGATGTTCGCCGCGCAGCAGGAGCGGCGGCGCCACCAGCCGCGGCTCGTGGGCCGCACGGCGTACGCGCCGACGGGAACTCCGCGCTTCGCCAAGGAGGTCGGGGCGTGGGCGCTGCCGCTGCCCACGATCGACCCGCAGGTGGTGCAGCGCTCGGCGCGCGCCCTGGAGCGCTACGGCCCCGACTTCCGCTACCGGCACTACGCGGCCGTGAAGTCGCTGCCGGTCGCGGTGGGCGGGGTCGCGGCGGTCGGCGCCTTGTTCGCGGCGGCCCAAGTGCCGCCCGCACGGCGCTGGTTGGGCGGGCGGCTGCTGCCCGGAGACGGTCCCGACGAGGCGCGCCGGGCGAAGAGCTGGTTCTCGGTGCGGTTCGTCGGCGAGGGCGGCGGGCGCCGGGTCTTCACCGAGGTGGCCGGCGGCGACCCCGGGTACGGGGAGACGGCGAAGATGCTCGCCGAGTCCGCGATGTGTCTCGCCCAGGACGAACTTCCGGACACGGCGGGGCAGGTGACGACGGCGGTGGCGATGGGCGACGCGCTGATCGCGCGGCTGAGGGCGGCCGGGATCACGTTCCGGGTCGCTGCCGAGCGGTGAGAAGAGCGTCCCGGCACAGTCGGTCGGCCCGGCGCGTGGTCTCCGGGACGCGGTAGGACGGGGTCAGGGACAGCGCGTGGGCGCACGCGTTGTCCAGGGAGATCCGATGCCCGACCGACACATAGACCGGTTTCACGCCGTCGCGGGTGCGCAGCGCGCGGCCGACCTCCTCGGCGCCGTCCAGGAGAGCGGCAGCACTCCCCCGCGCCGGCCCCAACTCCTCGTGCGCGAAGGCGAACGGGTTCTTCGCCACGCCCATGGTGGGCAGCCCGGTGAGCACGCCGAGGTGGCTCGCCAGGCCGAAGCGGCGGGGGTGCGCGAGGCCGTAGCCGTCGCAGACGACGAGCCCCGGGTCGGTGCGCAGCGCCTTCAGCGCGCCGAGCACCGCGGGGATCTCGCGGAACGCCAACAGCCCCGGCACGTAAGGGAAGGCCACGTGCCCGACGGCCGTCGCCTCCTCAAGGACGGCGTGCGTCGCCGCGTCCAGGACGACGGCCGCCGCGGCGACGACATCGTGCTCGTCGTCGTATGCGACGTCGATACCGGTGACGGTTCCGGTGCCCGGCGTCGGCCCTGTCTCGTCCAGGACGACGCGGTCGCGCAGCGCGTCCTGCACCGCGCGCGCCGCGGCCTCGTCCGCCGGCCAGCCGTCAGGGATCCCCGTGGTCGTGAGCATGCCCCAACCCTAGCCAGCCGGGACCCGCACCCCTCCATAATGTAAGGCATGAATGAGTCCACTGACCCTTACCTCTTGGAGCCGGGCGTCCCCCCGGTCGACGTCTTCCAGCGGCTGCGCACGGACGCGGGCCTGTCCGACAAGTCGCCGGAGGCGGTCGCCCTGGCCCTGCCGAACACCTGGTACGGCGTGGTGCTGCGGCACCGCGGGGAGCCGATCGGGATGGGCCGGATCATCGGGGACGGCGGCACGGCGTTCCAGATCGTCGACATCTGCGTCCACCCGGACCACCAGGGCGCGGGCCTCGGCAAGCGGATCATGGCCGCGCTCACGGAGGAGCTGGAGCGGCGCGCGCCCGCGACGGCGTACGTGTCGCTCGTCGCGGACGGTCCCGCGAAGTTCCTGTACGAGAAGTTCGGCTTCGTCGAGACGTCGTCGTACGGGTCGGTGGGCATGTCGCGCATGATGACCGGCGCCCAGTAGCGCCGCTCAGGCCGATGCGGCCAGCCAGTCCGCGTAACGCGTGGGGGCCAGGCGGGCGTCCGGGCCCGCGATCAGGACATCGCCCTCGACCGCGGCGAACATGCCGGCCGTGTCGTCGGTGATCACGGGGCGGGGGTCCTTGCGGGCCGCGAGCGTGAGGCGGCCCAGCTCGTCCAGGGGGAGGACGTCGGGGCCCGCCACGTCGAGGATGCCGTTCAACGCGGGGGCGGTGGCGACGTCGGCGAGGGCGGCGACCACGTCGGCGGTGGCGATCGGCTGGACACGGGTGGCGGGCAGCCGGACGGCCTCGTCGTCGGAGGTCCAGGACAGGACGGCGTCCATGAACTCGTAGAACTGCGTGGCGCGCACGATCGAGTACGGGGTGGGGCCCTGCTTCAGGAGGTCTTCCTGGAGCGTCTTGGCCCGGTAGTAGTCGAGCTGCGGCACCTGGTCGACGCCGACGATGGAGAGGGCGATCTGATGGCCGACGCCCGCACGCTCGCCCGCCGCAAGGAGGTTGCCCACCGTGGTGCGGAAGAAGGCCAAGGACGCCTCGTCGAAGGTCGGCGAGTTCGTCACGTTGACGACCGTGTCGGCGCCGGCGAGCGCCTGGTCGAGTCCTTCGCCCGAGAGCAGGTCGACGCCGGTCGACAGGGATGCGGCGACCACCTCGTGGCCCGCGCCGCGCAGGGTCGAGACGAGCTGGGATCCGATGAGACCCGTACCGCCGATGACCGTGATCTTCATGGCTGAACCCTTCTTTCGTTAACTCGGATATTTTCTGTCCGAGATACCGACATGCTACTCGGATACTCTGTGTCCGAGTCAAGTTGTGCCGGCTGAGGCGTCCGGGCCGAGGCATCCGAGTCACGAGGGAGCGCGCGTGAAACTGTCCGGCGGAGTCGAGTGGGCGCTGCACTGCTGTGTGGTCCTGACGGCGGCGACCGACCCGGTCCCCGCCGCCCGTCTCGCGCAGCTGCACGACGTCTCGCCGAGCTATCTGGCCAAGCAGATGCAGGCCCTGTCCCGGGCCGGCCTGGTGAGGTCGGTGCAGGGCAAGACCGGCGGGTACGTGCTGACGCGGGCCGCCGCCGAGATCTCGGTCCTGGACGTGGTGCAGGCGGTGGACGGGGCGAGCCCGGCGTTCGTGTGCACCGAGATCCGGCAGCGCGGCCCGTTCGGCACACCGCCCGAGGCCTGCACGAAGCCGTGCCCGATCGCCCGCGCGATGGCCTCGGCGGACGCGGCGTGGCGGGAGTCGCTGCGCGCCGTCTCCGTCGCCGATCTGGTCGGCTCGGTGGAGCGGGACAGCGGCCCTGACGCGCTGCCCGGCATCGGGGCGTGGCTCGACGCGGCGCACGACAGCGCCGGGTGAGACGGGCCCCGCTCGGTAATCCACACCGGGGAGGGAGGGCCCCTGCGTAGCCTGTCGACCATGTTTGTACTGGAACTGACCTACACGGCACCCATCGAGCACGTCGACGCCCTCATGGAGGAGCACCGCGCCTGGCTCGACGGGCACTTCACGGCGGGCACCTTCCTCGCCGCGGGCCGCAAGCAGCCGCGCGACGGCGGCATCATCATCGCCGCGGGGGACGACCGCCCGGCTGTCGAACAGCTCACGGCGACCGACCCCTTCGTGACCGGCGGGGTGTGCGCGTACCGGATCACCGAGTTCGTCGCGGTGAAGACCGCGCCCGAACTGGCCTCCTTCCGGCAGGAGTTGCCGGCCGGCTGACGACACGGGTACGCCGTACCCACCGGAATCAGAAGCCGTCCCGCGGCACTTGGCATGCCGATGGACACGCGTTCCCCCTGCGTTCAACTCGCCTTTCCCGTGCGTGACTTACGCGCTCTCTATGGTCCTTGAGGCCTGCGAGAGAGGGGTGGCTCATGGACGGACCGCACGCCGTACGGGCACGCGGCATCGCCAGGAGTTTCGGGGAGGTGATCGCGCTCGACGGCATCGATCTGGAGGTCGGGCGGGGCCGGATCCACGGCCTGGTCGGACCGAACGGGGCGGGCAAGACGACCTTGCTCGGGCTGCTGCTCGGCCTCGCCGCGCCGGACGGCGGAACCCTGGAGGTACTGGGGACGCCGGCCGGCCGGGGGCGGCCCGCGCCCGAAGGGGTCGCCGGGTTCGTGGACGGGCCCGGCCTGTACCCGTCGCTCACCGCACGCCGGAACCTCGGCGCGCTCGCCGCGCTGCACGGACGCGACGCGCGCACCCCGGCCGTCGACGAGGCGCTCGCCGAGGTCGGCCTCACCGAGGTCGGCCTCACCGAGGTCGGCCTCACCGAGGTCGCCGACGACCGCACCCGCGGCTTCTCAAGACGCCGCCGGACTGCGGCCTCGACACCCCGGCCGCCCAGGACCCGAGGGACGCGGCCGTCCCCTCGAACGAAGTGCCCGCCTCGCAGCGGGAGTTGGCGGCCGAGTGGGACGCGTGGAAGGCGAAGCAGCGGCTGACCGGACCGCACGCCGTGCCGGACTTCGCCAACCCCGCGCAGATGAACCACTTCACCTGGTACGAGACCCACGGCTGGACCCGCCCCTACCCGGGCGAGAAGAAGCTGTACGCGCCGAAGGAGGTGCCGGGCGCCTTCATCCCCTCCGCCGAGAACGACGGGTAGCCGTCAGGGAAGGACGGGTGGCCGTCAGGGGCGGTGGGCCACCGCCACCCGCCCCTTCTCGCCGGACGCCCAGCAGCCGCCGTCCCGCGTGCAGTCCACGGTGTCGTACGAGCCGGTGTCCACGGTGCGCCAGGTGCGGCCGCCGTCGGTGGTGAGGTCGGTACCGGTGGGTCCGACCGCGAGGGCCGCGGCACGGGAGTGCGGGAGCCAGGCGACGCCGGAGCGGTACGCGGGCGGCGGCTGGTCCGACCCGGTCCAGCTGCGGCCCGCGTCGCCGGTGACCGCGGCCGCCCGCGGCGAGGGCTGGTCGGCGCGGTAGTCGCCTCCGACCGCGATGCCGTGCGTACGGTCACGGAAGGCGAGTCCGAAGACGCCGCGCGCCGGGTCGCCCGCCGGGATCGGGGTGTCCGTCGCGGTCCAGGTCACGCCGCGGTCGGCGGAGTGCAGGACGCGGGCGGTCGCGCCGCCGCCCGTGGCCAGCCAGACGTCCTTCGGGCCAGAGGCCACCAGGCACTGGCCGGACGCCGCGAAGCCCGCCTCGCCGCTCTGCGCGGGCGGCATGCCGGCGCTCGGCAGGACCGTCCACGAGCGACCGCCGTCGCGGGTCGACAGGATGCGGTACTTGCCGTCCACCGGGTCGCTCATCGCGAGCCCGTGCCGGTGGTCGAAGAACGTGACGCAGTCGTAGAACGCCTTCAGGTCCGGGTTGCGGAACGACTCCGTCCAGCTCGCACCGCCGTCGTCCGTGCGGAAGATCCGGGAGGCCTCGCCCTCGCCGATCGCCAGGGCCACGGCGCGGCGCGCGTCGAACGCCTCGATGTCGCGCAGTTCCAGGCCGGCCGCTGCGGGTGGGGACACGTCCTTCCAGTGCGCGCCGGCGTCGCCGGTGCGCAGGACGGTGCCCTTCGAGCCCGCGACCCACGCCGTGTCACGGTCGACGGCGGCGAGACCGCGGAACCGTACGTCCGTGTTCGTGGGTCTCAGTTCCCAGACGGAGTTCTTCTCCGTGCCGGGCGTGTGTGCGGCGGCCGGTACGGAGGCGGCGACCGCCAGCACCACCGCACCCAGAGTCATCAGTGTTCGCAGTGTTCGCAATGTCCTCGGCGTGCTCTGTCCCCTCATGGCGCGCGAAGCTAGCCCACTGTCCCGATCACGTCCAGAGCACCAGGGTTGAAACCGGTGACAGAGGTCACTCGCATTTCACCTGACTTGAGGTGCACGGATTCCGTCGTTCCGGCGTCTATTCAAGTGAGGCCGTCCCATCGTCCGTCGTCCTCCGTCGAGCCGTCACTAGGGAGCAGGCGTTGTCGTCCACCGTCATCGAGCAAGCCGTTGAGGCCCGTCTCGTCGCAGCCGCGCCGCGGATGGCGAGCATCCCCGCGACCCTTCGCTACGACGTGCGGGACCCGTTCGCGGTCCGTATGTCCTTCCCGGCCCCGGCGACACTCGAAGGCGTCGACGTGTGCTGGACCTTCGCGCGTGAGCTGCTGTCCACCGGCGTGGCGGAGTCGGCGGGCACCGGTGACGTGCGCGTGCGGCCCTACGGCTACGACCGGACCGTCCTGGAGTTCCACGCCGTGGAGGGCACCGCGATCGTGCACGTGCGCACGGGAGAGTTGCAGCGGTTCCTGACGGACACGGCGGAGCTGGTGCCGGCCGGTTCGGAGGCCCTGCACCTGGACATGGACGGCGACCTGGCGGAGCTGATGCGGGACGCCCACTGACGCGGGACGCCCCTGATACGGGACGCCCCCTGAGCCGGTGCGCCGCGTGACGTGACACAAAAAGTTCACCAAGCAGTTCCTCGCCCGCCGATCAGGTGATCCAATCTAGGCGCCGAGGGGGTGGGGAACAGATGGCGTACGCACGGGCGTTCGCGTGCGGCGCGGTCGCGACGCTGGCCGCCGCCGCTCTGCTGCTCCGCCCCGACCCGGATCTGCTCGACTCCGGGAAGGGGCCCCTCGGCCGCTGGGGCATCGTTGTCATCGCGCTCTGTGTCGCCTGGGCGGTGGGCGTCATGTTCGCGACGGAGCGGCTGCGTCCGCGCATCCGCGGCGGGTCCGCCCCACTGCCGCCGCGCGAGGACCGCCTGCGCCGGACGCTGATGCCGCTGCTGCTCGCCGGGCCCGCGGCCCTCGGCGTCCTCGCCCTGGTGCTGCACCACTTCACCCCTCACCAACCCACCGTGGCGCCCCTGCCCGCCGCCCCGCCCACGCCGTCGCAACCACCCCGCCTCGGCAAGGGTGCGCCCGCGAACCCCGACGGCTTCTCGCTGTCTCCCTACGTCCTCCTGATCATCCCGGCCGTCATCGCACTGGTACTGCTCGTCCTCCTCGTACGGCGACTGCTGCGCCGGGGCGGCTTCGCGCTGCCGCCGCCCGCGCCGCCCGCCGTGCCCGCGGCGGACGAGGAGCGGGAACTGCTGTTTTCCGCGGTCCGTTCGGGGCGGCGCGCGCTGGCCGACGGGGTCGACGCGCGGGCCGCCGTCATCGCCTGCTACGCCGCGATGGAGGAGGCCCTCGCCGTCTCCGGTGTGGGCCGCCGCGCCTCCGACAGCCCCGCCGATCTGCTCACCCGCGCGTCCCGGGCGGGCTTCGCCCAGGGACCGGCGGCGCCCCGCCTGACCGCGCTGTTCCGGGAGGCGCGGTACTCCACGCACCCCATGGACGACGCCCAACGCACGGCCGCCGCCGAGGCGTTGGAGGAGATCGCGGCGCGCCTTCAGGAACGGGAGGCGTCCGCGTGAGCGACCGGTTCGACGCCAGACCCGACAGCCGGGCACACCCTCTTCTGACACTCCGTCAACTCGGTCTGCTGTGCGCCCTCATCGCCACCTCGGGGCTGCTGCTCGTACTCCTCGTCGACGGTGCGGCCGCCGCCGGGTCCGTCGTCACCGTGCTCGCCGTCGTGGCACTCATCGTCGCGCGGTACGCGGCGGGCGCGGACGTCTTCGACTCCGCGCGCCGCGAGGACGTACGCCTCCTGCGGACACGGGCGCCGGGCATGGGCGAGTGGCGGCGCAACGTCCGCACGGCCACCGGACCCGACGGCTCCCTCTACTACCGCGCCGTGCTCCGGCCCGAGCTGCGCCGGCTGTTCGCCGCCGCGCTCGCCGAGCACCATCATGTCTCGCTCGACCAACAGCCGCGGCGTGCCGCCGAGTTGATCGGCGCCGAGCTGTGGCCGTGGCTGGGTCACGAGCAGCCCGGCACCGGGCCGCAGGGCGAGGTCCCGGTCGAGGTCGTTGGCCGCCTCGTCGAGCGCTTGGAGGCGCTCAACGCACCTCGCCCCCGCACCCGTTCCCGTAACCGCACCGGCAGTCAGGAAGAAGTGACGTGACGAGTTCCTTTCCGGCGGAGGCATCCGACGCGTCCGCCCCGCTGACCCCGCAGCAGGCCGGCGAGCGGGCGCGCTCCGTGCTGCGCGAGATCGGCCGCGCCGTCGTCGGCAAGGCGGACGCCCTCGAACTGGTGATGCTGGGCGTCCTGGCCGGCGGTCATGTGCTCGTCGAGGACCTGCCGGGTCTCGGCAAGACGCTGCTCGCCCGGTCGTTCGCGACGACGCTCGGCCTGGACTTCCGGCGCATCCAGTTCACGCCCGACCTGCTGCCGTCGGACGTCACGGGCGCGTCGCTCTACGACCAGCGCACCGGCGAGATGGTGTTCCATCCGGGTCCGGTCTTCACGCATCTGCTGCTCGCCGACGAGATCAACCGGACGCCGCCCAAGACGCAGGCCGCACTCCTTGAGGCGATGGCCGAGGCGCAGGTGACGGTGGACGGGGCGACGCGTCCGCTGGCCGACCCGTTCATGGTCATCGCCACCGCCAACCCCGTGGAGTACGAGGGGACCTACTCGCTCCCCGAGGCACAGCTCGACCGGTTCCAGCTGCGCGTACGGATGGGGTATCTGGCCGCCGATGAGGAGCTCGCGATGCTGCGGGCGCGGGTCGACCGGGCCGCGCCCGAGGCCGTGCTCGACCGGCTCGTGGGGCCCGCCGACGTGGTGGCGTGGCGGGCCGTCGTGGAGCGTGTCGAGATCGACGACGACCTGCTCGCGTACGCCGTCGAACTCGTGGGCGCGACCCGCGAGCACCCGCAGATCAGCATCGGGGCGTCGCCGCGCGGCGGTCTCGCCCTGGTCCAACTCGCGCGTGCGCGGGCCGTGTTGGAGGGGCGCGACTTCGTGATCCCGGAGGACGTCAAGGCGCTCGCGGTGCCCGCGCTCGCCCACCGGGTGTCCCTGCGGCCCGAGTTGTGGGTGCGGGAGGTGTCCACGGACGACGTGTTGCGCGAGGTCGTCGACAGCGTGGCCGCGCCGACGACGCGGCGCACGGCCGCCGTGTCGTCGTGAGCGTTGCCGGGCACCGGCCCGACGCGGCGGTGGTGCGCGCGCTCGAAGGCCGCACCGAGCCGTCGCGTCCCGGCTCCGCGCCGCCGTCCGGACCGCGCCTCGGCGAGCGGCCGATGCGGCTGCTCACGGTCGCCGTCGTCGCACTCGGCGCCGCCCTCCTGACCGGTCAGGCGTGGCTGCTCGCGCTCGCCGCGGGGCCCCTCGTCCTGCTCGCGCTCGCACTGCCGCGCGCCTTCGCCACCCGCGTCGAGACCGCGGTGACCGTGGAGCCCCGGCGCTGCTTCGAGGGCGACACCGTCACCGTCCGGATCTCCGTCGCGCACGACGGCGGCGACGTCCGCCTCGACCCCGGCGTCACGGTCGGGCCCGGCGTGCGGCTCGACGGGGTCGCCGTCGGCGCGTCCACGGTGACCCTGCGCCACACGGCGCTGCTGTGGGGGCGCTGGACCCTGGGCCCGGTCGACCTCGACGTGTACGACGCCGGTGGCACCGTGCGCCGGACCGTGCGGGTCGACCCGGTGGAGGTCTCGGTGTTCCCGCACGCCGCGCACGCCTCGTTCACGCCGATCCCGGTGCGGCTGCCGCAGCGCCTCGGCGAGCACGCGTCCGCGCAGCACGGCGAAGGGGTCGAGGTCATCGGCGTGCGGGCGTGGGAGCCGGGTGAGCGGCAGCGGCGGATTCACTGGCCGTCGACGACACGGCGCGGCAGCGTGCAGCTGTACCGGTTCGCGGCGGAGCGGGCCGCGGACACGGTGATGCTGATCGACGCGTTCGGTGACGTCGTCGACCCGGTGACCGGGGTCTCCTCGCTCGACGAGACGGTCCGCGCGGCGACGGGGCTCGCCCGCGCGTATCTGCGGACGCACGACCGGGTGGGGGTCGTGTCGACCGGCGGGACGACGCGGTGGTTGCAGCCGGGGACCGGGGACGCGGCGTTCTACCGGATCGTCGAGAGCATCCTCGACGTCCGCAGGGACCGGAGCTTCCAGGCGGCCGGTCTGGAACGCGTCCCGCCACCCGCGCTGCCCGAGGGCGCCCTCGGGTACGTGTTCACGCCGCTGAGCGACGCGCGGATCCTGAAGGTGCTGCGCGATCTCCAGGGGCGGGGGCGGCGGCCGGTCGTGGTGGAGATCCCCAGCGGGGACCCCACGGTCGAACCGGGCGATGTGGCGGGCGAGTTGGGGCTGCGGCTGTGGCGTGCGGAGCGGGACGCGATGCGGTTCGCTCTGCGGGACAGCGGGGTTCCGGTGTTGCGGCACGTCGTGGGTGAGCCGCTCGATCTGGCGTTGGCTCCGCTGCTCGCGGGGCGGGTCGGGGGGCGGCCTCGGTGAGCCTCTGGCGGGAGTACGCGGCGTACTGGGCGGGGACCGTGCCCGTACGGGTGCTCGGTGTCGGGCTCGTCGTCGCGACGTATCGGCCGTGGGCGTCCGGGCACAGTGCGCTCGGCACGACGGTGTTCGTGTGCGGGGCGCTGTTCGCGGCGTGGGCGGCGCCCGGCGTGGACGCGCGTCCGGCGCTCGCCTCTTCGTACTGGGCGCATCGGCTGGCCCGGCACCGCACGACGGTCCTGGCCTGCGTCGCGGTGACGTTCGCCGCGCTCGGGGAGCCGGGGGTGTGGGAAGGGGCGTGTGCGGCGGTGCTGCTTGTCGGCTATCTCGCGGCGAGCGACGCGTGGTCGGTGGGCGTGACTGCCGTACGGGGGCGGGGGCGGGTCTGGGGTGAGGCGCTCGGGGCACTGGCCGGGGCCGGGGTGGTGCTGGCTGCGGCGGCCGTGCCTGTGTCGGGGGGCGGGGTGGGGGCCGGGCGGTTGTTGGCGGTGGTGGTGGTTGGGGGCGGGGTGATTGGGGGGCTGGTGGTGTGGCGGGGTCGGGGATAGGGGGTAGGGGGTGCGGGTGGTTGGCAGGTGCGGGTTGTGTGGGGCTGGGCGCGCAGTTCCCCGCGCCCCTGAACGGCCGCCTTCGCGGCTGCCCGAGGGCCTTGTTCGGCGGGTGCCCGTCGTACGTGGTTGCTCGCGCCGTTCCTCGCGCCCCTGATGGGGCGCTCTCGCGGCTGCCGGATGGACGTGGGTGCTCGGCGTCGCCGAACAGCCGCCTTCGCGGCTGCCCCAGAGCCTTGTTCGGCGGGTGCCGGTTGTACGTGGTTGCTCGCGCCCCTTTCGGGGCGCTGGTTTCTCAGGGTGTGTAGCGGGTTCGGAAAGTGGTGAGGGTGGTGGGGCAGCGGTCTGTTACCTGGATCGGGGGCCAGGTCCATTGGGCCACCGGGATGTTCGGGGTGCGGGTGAAGGTGATCGGGCCCCGGGTGCCCTCTGCCTTCAGGTGCGGCCATGACACCCTGCCTTGGGTGCGTAGGGACTCGGCCAAGGCCGTGATCGTGTCCCAGCCCTCGTAGGCCACGAAGGACGGCAACTCGCCCAGGAGAGTGGCCAGTTGTTCGGTGACGCGTTCGGCCAGCGGGGATGAGTGTTCCGGCAGGTAGCGCAGGAAGGGGATGCCGGCTCCGTCCGCTCCGAGCGCCGATGCCCAGCCGGGGAACTCCGGTTGGCCGGCCGGGGCGCCGATCAGGACATGGGACAGCCTCGGGTCCGCCCGGACCGCCTTCACGATCGGCACCGCCGGGTCCGGCGTGCCGACGAGGAGAAGGAGCGCCGTCGCGCCGTCGGCGGCGAGCGCGTCGCAGAGGGCGGCCGGGGTCGACGCGTTCGCGGCGAGTTCGACGACGCTGCCGCCGCGGGGCGTGACGTGGTCGCGCAGGATGCCCGTCCCCGTCGCCCAGTAGACGCTCGGCTGGGTTGCCACGGCGATCCGGCGGTGGCCCTCGGCCAGCAGGAAGTCGGCGAAGATCCGCCAGCCCCGGGACTGCGGCGGAGCCAACCGCGCGACCCAGCGCGCGGGTGCGTCGGTGAGCGCGTCGAGCACCGCGGAGGAACACAGGAACGGCACACCGACTTCCTCGGCCCGCGCGGCGGCCGCCCGGGCGACGACGCTGTGGTACTCCCCCGCAACGGCGGCCACCCCCAGATCCGCCAGCTCCCGGACGGCCGCCTCGGCCCGTAGCGGATCGGCCGCGGTATCCCTGACCAGCAGTTCCAGTGGCCGCCCGCCGATCCCGCCCGAGGAGTTGACCTCGTCCACGGCCAGCTCCATGCCCGCGAGCAGATGCCGGCCGGCGTCGACCCAGCCGGGCGGCGTGAGCGGGGCGAGAGCTCCCACCCGTACGGCGTGCGGCGACGACAGCGGTGTCTGCGGTGGCGTGGTCATGGGCGTCATTGGATCCGGCGCCGGGCCGCGCGGGCAACCGTAAATAATCCGTTGACCGGGGTCCCTGGGCTCCCTACCGTGGTGGACGGTTCTGTTGCCGTCGATCGGAGAAGGACGTTGCTCGTCTGAGGTCTTGAGACACCGCGCATGTCACGCTGCCGCGCTCATCGCTGCGCGCGTACGGACATGCCGTCGTGTGCGACCTCGGCATCCCGAGCCGTCCTCCCGCCGGAACAGGCCTTTTTGTTGCCCCTTGACATGGCCCCGCGGTGTCTCGAACGCGTCGCACCCCGTCACCGTGCCCTTCGAGCAACCGCGAGGCCTGTATGTCATCCTCCCGTTCCACTTCCCGTTCCACGGGTCACCCCCGCTCCGTCCCCGCGTCCGTCGCGTGCACCGGACTGACCTACGTCTGGCCGGACGGCACCGGCGTCTTCGACGGTCTCCAGGTCGCCTTCGGACCCGGCCGCACCGGCCTGATCGGCGTCAACGGGTCGGGAAAATCAACCCTGTTGAGGCTGATCGCCGGTGAACTGACGCCCGGCGACGGCACCGTGCGGGTCAGCGGCGAGATCGGCTACCTGCCGCAGAACGTCACGCTCGACACCGCGCTCCGCGTCGACGAGACCCTCGGCATCGACAGGGCCCGCGCCGCGCTGCACGCCATCGAGGCCGGCGACGTACGCGAGGAGAACTTCACCGCCGTCGGCGACGACTGGGACGTCGAGGAGCGGGCCCTCGCCACCCTCGCCGAACTCGGCCTGGAATCACTCGACCTGGACCGCGCCATCGGCGAGGTCTCCGGCGGCGAGTCCGTGCTGCTGCGGCTCGCGGCCCTGCTCCTGAACCGCCCGGACGTGTTGCTGCTCGACGAGCCCACCAACAACCTCGACCTGCACGCTCGCCGGCGCCTGTACAGCGCCGTCGAGGGCTGGTCCGGGGTGATGATCGTCGTCAGCCACGACCGGGAACTCCTCGACCGCGTCGACCAGATCGCCGATCTGCGCGCGGGTGAGGTCACCTGGTACGGCGGGAACTTCTCCGCGTACGAGGAAGCTCTCGCCGCCGAACAGGAGGCGGCCGAGCGGATGGTGCGGGTCGCCGAGACGGATCTGAAGAAGCAGAAGCGCCAACTCGCGGACGCGCAGGTCACGTTGGCGCGGCGGCGGCGCTACGGGCAGAAGATGTGGGACACCAAGCGCGAGCCGAAGATCGTGATGGGGGCCCGCAAGCGCGCGGCGCAGGTCTCCGCGGGCAAGCACCGCATCCTGCACGAGGAGAAGCTCGCCGAGGCGAAGGAGCGGCTCGACGAGGCCGTGGAGGCGGTGCGCGACGACGACGAGATCCGCGTCGACCTGCCGTTCACCGCGGTGCCGCCGGGCCGCGAGGTCCTCACCCTGCGCGGCCTCCAACTGGCGTACGGGGCAGGCGATCCGGTGCAGTTCGAGGTGCGCGGCCCGGAGCGGATCGCGCTCGTCGGGCGCAACGGCTCGGGCAAGACGACACTCCTTCGCACGATCGCCGGGGAGCTGGAGCCGGTCGGGGGCGAGGCGCTCGCGCACGTACCGCTGCGGTTCCTGCCGCAGCGCCTGGACGTACTGGACGAGGAGCTGAGTGTCGCGGAGAACGTGGCCCGGTTCGCGCCGGACGCCACCAACAACCGGATCAGGGCGCGGCTCGCCCGCTTCCTGTTCAAGGGGGCGCGGGCCGACCAGCCGGCGGCGACGCTCTCCGGTGGCGAGCGGTTCCGTGCGGCACTGGCCGCGCTGATGCTCGCCGAGCCCGCGCCGCAGCTGCTCCTGCTCGACGAGCCGACGAACAACCTGGACATGGCGAGCGTCGCCCAGCTGACGTCGGCCCTGGAGTCGTACGAAGGCGCGCTGATCGTGGCCAGCCACGACATGCCGTTCCTGGAGTCGATCGGGGTGACGCGATGGCTGCGCATGTGAGGGGGACGTAGGGAGAGACGCAGGGAGAGGTGACAGGCGGGTAACGGGGGATTCCGCCCGGCGCGTCCTGCTGTGCATGATGTGCGCGTCCTCACATGCCGGGGCGCTCACCTCACGCACCACCCGCCATCGCCTTGGAGTCACCCGTGCCCAGCAAGAAGGCCCTCGTCCGCCGCCCGGGACCGCGTCTCGCCGACGGCCTCGTCACCCACCTCGAGCGCACGCCCGTCGACGTCGACAAGGCGCAGGCCCAGTGGCAGGGGTACGTCGACGCGCTGGAGGCGCACGGCTGGGAGACGTTCCTGGTGGAGCCGGCCGACGACTGCCCGGACGCGGTGTTCGTGGAGGACACCGTCGTGGTCTTCCGGAACGTCGCGCTGATCACCCGCCCGGGAGCCGAGCAGCGGCGCGGCGAGATCCCCGGGGTCGAGGAGGCCGTGGCGCGGCTCGGCGCGTCCGTCAACTGGGTGTGGGAACCGGGCACGCTGGACGGCGGCGACGTACTGAAGGTGGGCGACACTCTCTACGTGGGCCGCGGCGGGCGGACGAACGCTGCCGGGGTGCGGCAGATGCGGGCCGTCTTCGAGCCGCTCTGCGCCCGGGTCGTCACCGTGCCCGTGGCCAGGGTGCTGCATCTGAAGTCGGCGGTGACGGCGCTGCCGGACGGCACGGTCATCGGGTACGAGCCGCTGGTCGACACCCCGTCGCTGTTCCCCCGCTTCCTGCCGGTGCCGGAGGAAGCCGGGGCGCATGTGGTGTTGCTCGGCGGAGACCGGCTACTCGTGGCGGAGAGTGCCCCGAAGTCCGCGGAGCTCTTCGCGGACCTCGGTTACGAGCCCGTCGTGGTGGACATTTCGGAATTCGAGAAGCTGGAGGGTTGTGTGACGTGCCTCTCAGTTCGCCTGCGGGAGCTCTACGCGTAACCACGACTCTTTATGGGGCGCTTAACCTACGGCAACGTAACCTACGACACCGTAGGTAAAACCGCTCGCTGTACCTCCGTCCCCCAGGAGCCCCCGTGACCGTCATCTCCCCCCGCCTCGGCTCGTCGACCAACTGGACCGACGCCCGCCTTCTGTACGCGCTGGAGGAAGTGGTCGAGAAGGAGCTGAACCGGCACCTGAAGGTCGCCAAGGACTGGATGCCGCACGAGTACGTGCCCTGGTCCGACGCCCGCAACTTCCCCGGCCTCTTCGAGGACGGCCAGGCCTGGGAGAAGGAGCAGTCGAAGGTCACCGAGGTCGGCCGGACCGCCCTGATCGTCAATCTGCTGACCGAGGACAACCTGCCCAGCTACCACCACGAGATCGCGACCCTCTTCGGCCGCAACGGCGCCTGGGGCACCTGGGTGCACCGCTGGACCGCGGAAGAGGGCCGGCACGGCATCGTGATGCGCGACTACCTGCTCGCGTCGCGCGCCGTCGACCCGGACAAGCTGGAAGCCTTCCGCATGTCGCACATGAGCGAGGGCTATGAGTCGGACAACAACCACTCGATGCTGCACTCGATCGCGTACGTCGCGTTCCAGGAGCTGGCCACGCGCATCTCGCACCGCAACACCGGCCACCAGTCCGGTGACCCGGTCTGCGACCGGATGCTGGCGCGCATCGCGACCGACGAGAACCTGCACATGGTCTTCTACCGCAACCTCCTGAAGGCCGCGTTCGAGCTCACCCCCGATCTGACGATGCGCGCCGTGCGCGACGTCGTCGTGGACTTCCGGATGCCCGGACACGGCATCCCCGGCTTCGAGCGGGCCGCCGCGCAGATGGCGATCGGCGAGGTCTACAACATGCGCATCCACCACGACGACGTGCTCCAGCCGGTGCTGCGCTTCCTGAAGGTCCTGGAGATCGACGGTCTCGGCCCCGAGGGCGTCAAGGCGCAGGAGGAGCTCGGCCTGTTCATGAACGGCCTGGACGCGGAGGCGTCGAAGTTCGACGAGAAGCTCGCCGCTCGTAAGGCCAGGATGGCGGCGAGGGCAGCCTCCTAGGGGCGCGGGGCTGTATCGATCAGCGGCTCCGCCGCGGGGCGCGAGCAACCCACGAAATGCCGCAGTCGCGTCTGCTCACCGGACGGGGAGGCGCGGCAGCGGGATTTGTGTGGGTGGGGGGGCCGGTGC
>NZ_JBFAVD010000051.1:0-20885 GCF_040679615.1 Streptomyces sp. NPDC052225
CACCGGGCCGGTATGCAGACCTCGAAGACGATCGTCGCGATCAACAAGGACGCCGAAGCGCCGATCTTCGACCTGGTCGACTACGGCGTCGTCGGTGACCTCTTCGACGTCGTGCCCGCCCTCACCGAAGAGGTCAAGACCCGCAAGGGCTGAACCCTGTAAGCGACTACAGCGGCTACAGCCGCTACAGCTCCTGGGCGCGGCGGCGCGCGTAGTACCCCGCCGCGCCCACGGACCCGGCGACGAGCAGCGAACCGAGCACCAGCTGCCCCGTGCCGATGCGACCCAGGGAGCCGCCGTCACCGGCGTGGGTGCCGTGGAGTTCGGTGCCGCCCTGCCCCGTGACCTTCAGGGTGTGGCGCACCACGGTGCCGTTCGCGCAGCTCACCGAGACCGGGTACGTGCCCGGTCGCGCCCCCGACGGCACCTGGAACTGCCCGACGACGTCGCCCTGGTGGGTGCCGGTGCGCAGCGGGAAGTCACCGGCGCCGAGGCTGTTGGCGTCGCCGGTGGCCTGGGTGTCCGAGCCGCAGCCGGTGGTGTTCGCGGTGACGGTCGCGCCGGGGCGGGCGTTCGCGGGGACGAGTTCCAGGGTTCCTGTTCCCGAGTCGGCGCCGCTGTCGAGGACGGAGTTGTCCCACACCGTGTCGTCCCCCTCCGCCCACGCGGGGGCGGCCATGGGTACGCCGAGACCGAGCACGGCGGCGGCGAGGGCGACGGTCGGCAGGGACGCGGTGCGGCGCATGCGGATCCTCTCGGGGCGGGCCGGGATCCCGGCCGGGCGATCGGTACCCGGCCGATCCCATCCCGCCCGGCGGCCCGCCGCCCGCCGAGGCGTCGAGTCGGGTGACGGACGGAACACGAGTGGGTGACCACGACCCGCCGCACCCCGCCACCTGCCACGCGCCACCCGCCAGTACCAGCACCAGCACCAGCACCAGCACCAGCCGCCACTCTCAGCAGCGGACCGCTAGATACGCCCGTGCGTCCGGCGCGCCTCGACCAGCTGGACCCGCGCCGCTTCAAGGCGGTGTGCCATCACCTCGGCCACCCCGTGCAACAGGGCCACGCCGAGGACGGGCTCCAGGTCGCACAGGCTGCGCACGGTGACGCCGTCGAACTCGTAGGCCCGTACCGGACTGAACGCCTCGGCGCCGAAGTCCCAGGCGTACGGCGGGAAGAGCCAGGACCAGCCGAGCAGATCGCCCGGCCCCAGCGGGTCGATGGGCAGCCGCTCCCGGTCGGAGACGCGCACGTCGAGCGTGACCATGCCGGTCCGGATGATCCAGAACCGGTCGGCGCGGTCCCCTTCCTCGAAGATCCGGGTGTCCTGGGGGAACGAGACCTCGCGGGCCAGGGACATCAGCCGGTCCCGATAGGCGCGCGGGAGTCGGTTCAGCAGTCGTGTCTGGGCCGTCATGGCGGACCACCTCCACCGTCGTGTCGTTCCAGCGTACGTACGTGGCGGCGCGGGCTCCGCTCGGCGGTGGTGACAGCGGGGCGCGGGAGCGCCGCGAACGGACGCGACGGCCGTCTGGCGTAAGCGCATCGCGGGTTCACGATCATGGACCTACGTTTCCGGCATGGCGAAATTCATGGGGTTCCGCCCCGGTATCACCACGGCAGTCGTGACGTCAGGGCTGTGCGCGACCCTCATGGGATGTGCCACGGTCACCCCGGCCGAGGCCACCGAGTCGTCTCCGAAGCCGCCCGCGCCGCCGTCGGTGTCGGCGCTGTCGTGGGAGGTCATGGACGCGCGCACCGGGGCCGTCCTGGGCGCGGCGGCACCGCACCGCAGGCTGCCGCCCGCCAGCACGCTGAAGACCCTGTTCGCGGTGACGGTGCTGCCGAAGCTCCGCCAGGACACCGTTCACCGGGCCACGTCCGCCGACCTCGCGGAGGTCGCCGAGGGCAGCAGCATGGTCGGCGTCGACGAGGGCGCCCGGTACACGGTCGCGGACCTGTGGCGCGGGGTCTTCCTCAGCTCGGGCAACGACGCGGTGCACACCCTCGCCCGGATGAACGGCGGCCTGTCCCGCACGCTCGCCGAGATGCAGGCCACCGCCGACCGGATCGGGGCCGGGGACACCCAGGTCCGCTCCCCCGACGGCTTCGACACCCCGGGCCAGTACTCCTCCGCCCACGATCTGGCGCTGATCGCGAAGGAGGGGCTGAAGAACCCCGACTTCCGCCGCTACATGGGCACGAAGTGGGCGCGCTTCCCGGCGTCCGGCGGCCCGGACGCGTACGAGATCCAGAACACCAACCGGCTCCTGGTCGGCTCGCACGGCGTGGAGCCGTACGCCGGGCTGATCGGCGTGAAGAACGGCTACACGTCGCAGGCGGGCTGCACCCTCGTCTCCGCCGCGACCCGGGGCGGCCGCACGCTCCTGGTCACGGTCATGAATCCGCAGGACGAGTCGTTCAACGCCGTCTACGAGGAGACCCGCGCGCTGCTCGACTGGGGCTTCGAGGCCGCGCCGCTGCGCACGCTCCAGGGCTCGGGGCCCCAACACCCCACCACGGCGAAGAAGTCGGCGGTGGCGACGCCCGGGCCCGCCGCCGCGGAGCCCACGGCCGACGCGGGCCCCGGTCTCACCCGGCACATCGGCGCCGCCGCGGCGCTCCTCGTCCTGGCCTGTGTGCCCGCCCTCGTACGCCGTCGGCTGCGCAAGCGGCGCACGCTCCGCTGAGCGGACGGGCCGCGGGCCCCGTGCACCATTCGGCCCCGTTTGAATGGTCGGTACATGCGAGCGCTTCTAGCGTCACAAGAGTCGCCCCCCATGGCGCCCTCTGGAGGCCCCGCATGCGTTCCATATCCGTACTCTCGTCCTCGGCGTTCTCGGCCGCTCTCCTCTCCGTGGCGGCCCTCGGCCTCGCCGCGCCCGCCGCTCAAGCCGACGACGGCGGTACGCAGCCCAACGTCACGTCCTTCGGCTTCACCGTCACGCCGAGCACCGTCGCGGCCGGCGGCACCGTGACCCTCAGTGCCACCGAGTGCGACGTCCCCACGGTCAAGGTGGACGCGCCGGTCTTCGACCCGGTCGAGCTGAACGAGGGCCACTCCGCGACGGCGAAGGTCTATCCGGACGCCAAGCCCGGTGCCCAGTACGACGTCACCTTCGACTGCGACGGCGAGAAGGGCACCACGCACCTCACCATCGCCACCGGCAGCACCCCCGCCCCGACGACCGAGCCCCGCGGCGTGAAGGCCGGGGTCGGCGGCAGTGTCGGCGGGACGCATCCGGCGCTCGTCGCCACCGGAGGCGCCCTGATCGTGGGCGCGCTCGGCGCGGGCTACCTGCGGACGCGCCGCCGTCGCGACGACGCCGCCTGACGGGCGGGACCGCAGCCGTGTCCCCGGCCCCGTCGAAGGACCGCCGCCCGCCGTGGTCACTGCTCGCCGTGGTGATCCTGGTGGGCGTGCTCCTCGTGCATCACGGCGTCTCGCAGGCGGACGGCCCGCCGCAGCCCGAGCCCGGTGCCGCGAAACTCGGCACGACGACACCCCCCGCCGACCCGCTGCCCGCCGCCACGCCCGTGCGCGTACGGATACCGGAGATCCACGTCGACGCGCCGCTGACCCGTGTCGGGCGCGACGCGGAGGGGTGGCTGGACGCGCCGCCGCCGCGGGACCCGAACCTGGCGGGCTGGTTCACGGGGGCCGTGACCCCCGGCGAGCGCGGCACCGCCGTCATCGACGGCCATGTCGACAACGCCGAAGGGCCTGCCGTCTTCTACGGGCTCGGCGCCCTCAAGAAGGGCCAGCACATCGAGGTGGACCGCGCCGACCGCACCACCGCCGTGTTCGAGATCCACGGCATCGACGTGGTCGACAAGAACGACTTCCCCGACCGGCGGGTCTACGGCAGCACGGGCCTGCCGGAGCTGCGCGTGATCACCTGCGGCGGCAGCTACGACAAGCGCCGCGGCTACACCGGCAACGTCGTCCTGTACGGGCTGCTCACCTCGGTCCGCGACCGCTCCTGACCCCGCGGGCCGGGTCAGGTCAGAGCCTGTCTTTGAACCCCCGTCGTCCCCACGAAGTGCGGGCGCAGCGGAGTCCGGTGCGTGGCGAGGGCGCGTGCCGGGCTTCGGGGCGCAAGCGGGGGTTCAACGACAGGCTCTCAGTCGTGCGGCGCCTGCCCGGTCACCCGGTGGTCCGCGTGGCTGAGGGCCTCCGTGACCAGACGGCGCAGATGGCCGTCGGTGAGCCGGTAGTGCATGTGGCGGCCGTCGCGGCGGGCCTCCACCAGGCCCGCGAGCCGCAGCTTCGCCAGGTGCTGGCTGACGGCCGTGCGGGAGGCGGCGACGCGGTCGGCCAGGGAGCCGACGTCGGACTCCTCCAGGGCGAGCAGCCACAGCAGGTGCAGCCGGGTGGCGTCCGAGAGGAGGGCGAACACCCGGGTCGCCTCGGCGAGGCGGGCGCTGTCCGGTTCCCGCAGATGCGCACCGGCCGCAGATGACAGGGGGTCGCTGTGTGGCATGGGCCCAGCCTAGAGCCGGTCCCCGCCCCCCGGTCCCTCCCGCCTCCCCCTCGACGCATTCCTTATGTGCGCAGGTGCGCACATGACGAGTATGGTGTTGCCCCGCGTTCCGGAGAGGGGGCCACATGCTCACCGTTCTGCGCCACCCCGTGTACCGCCGCCTTTTCGGCGCACAGGTCGTCGCCCTGGTCGGCACGGGCCTGGCCACCGTCTCCCTCGGACTGCTCGCGTACGACCTCGCCGGCCGGTCGGCAGGAGCCGTCCTCGGCACCGCGCTGGCGATCAAGATGACGGCGTACGTGGTGATCGCCCCGGTCGTCGGGGCGTTCGCGCACCGGCTGCCGCGCCGGGCCCTGATGGTGGGCGCGGATCTGGTCCGGGCGTGTGTCGCGGCGGCGCTGCCGTTCGTGGACCAGGTGTGGCAGGTGTATGTGCTCGTCTTCCTGCTCCAGTCCGCGTCGGCCGCCTTCACCCCGACGTTCCAGGCCGTGATCCCCGACGTCCTGCCGGACGAGGCGGACTACACGCGGGCGCTGTCGATGGCCCGGCTCGCGTACGACCTGGAGAGCCTGTTCAGCCCGGCGCTCGCCGCCGCGCTCCTGTCCGTCGTCACGTACGACCGGCTGTTCGCGGGGACGCTGCTCGGCTTCCTCGGCTCGGCCGCGCTGGTGGCGTCGACCGTGCTGCCGAGGCCGGCGCCCGCGCCGGAGCGCGCCGGGGGTGTCCACGCGCGGGCGACGGCGGGCACCCGGCTCTTTCTCGCCGTACCCGAACTGCGGTCGCTGCTCGCGCTGAACCTGGCCGTGGCGGCGGCGAGCGCGATGGTGACGGTCAACTCCGTCGTCTACGTACGGGACTTCCTGCGGATGTCGGCCGGGGCGGTGCCATGGGCGCTCGGCGCGTACGGGGCCGGATCGATGGTGGTCGCGCTGGCGCTGCCGCGCGTCCTGGGGCGGGTCGGCGACCGCACGGTGATGCTGCGCGGGGCGCTGCTCCTCGGCCTCGTCTTCGCCGGTCTCGGCCTCGTCACGGCGTCGGGCGGCGGGAGTTGGCGGCTGCCTGCGCTGCTTGCGGCCTGGGCGGCGTTCGGCGCGGGGTGCTCGATGGTGCTCACGCCGGCCGGGCGTCTGGTGCGGCGGGCGGCGCCGGAGCGGGAGCGTACGGCGGCGTTCGCGGCGCAGTTCTCGCTGTCCCACGCGTGCTGGCTGCTCACCTACCCGCTGGCCGGCTGGCTCGGGGCGACGGCCGGGCTGCTGTGGACAGTGGCCGCGCTGGGGAGCGTGGCGCTGGGCGCGGGCGTCGCCGCCGTACGCCTGTGGCCCGCGACGGAGCGGGAGGTCGAGCACGAGCACGCGGGGCTCGCGGCGGACCATCCGCATGTCAGCGGCGCACGCCGCGTGACCGACGGCTGGCGGCACAGCCACCGGCGTACACGTGACGCGCTCCACGCCGCGCACCCCTGACGGTCCGTCGGCCGGTTCGGGCAGCATGGGGCGGCGATCACGACACGGGGGTGCGTCACATGGCCGAGGCCCGACGGACGGTCACGATCCAGGGCGAGGTGTTCGCCCTGGACGACATCGAGGCGGCGCATCTGTCGCGTGGCCTCACCGGAGGTCTCCTCGACCTGCGCACCACCGACGGCGAGGAGCACACCTTCCAGTTGTGGATCCGCGACTCGGCCGCCGACCACGCCGCGTACGTGGTCCTCAAGTACGAGTGCGGGTGCTACTCGGAGTCGTGGCCGCGCGGCTGGGGCGGCGGTTCGGGCAGCTGACGTCAGCCGCCGAGCCGGGCCGCTCTGGCGCGTGCCTGGGCGTGGCCGCGGTCGGCCGCGCGGCGGAACCAGAGCGCCGCCTCACTGGCGCGGCCGGTGCGCTCCAGCAGGTCGCCGAGGGCGAAGTCCGCCGCGTCGACGCCCTTCTCCGCGGCGCCGCGGTACCAGCGCTCCGCTTCCTGGAGCCGGCCGTCCCGGTCGAGGATGAGGGCGAGATCGTTCATGGCGTGAGCGACACCGCCGTCCGCCGCGCGGTGGAACCAGCGCTCGGCCTCGGGGAGCCGGCCCGCGTCCTCCATGAGGTGGCCGAGGGGGTGCATCGCCTCCACGTCACCCTGCTCGGCGGCCGGGCGCAGCCACCGCTCCGCGTCGGCGGCGCGCCCTTGCGTCCAGGCGATGACGCCCGCGCCGAACATGCCCTGCACGTCGCCCTGCTCGGCGGCGCGCACGAACCAGCGCTCGGCCTCCGCCTGCGTGGAGCCGCTGCGCAGCAGCCAGGAGCCGACGGCGACCATCGAGGGGACGTACCCGTGCTCGGCGGCCCTGCGGTACCACTCCCCCGCCTCCTCCTCGTCGTCCATGCGGATGTGGAGGACGGCCACGTTGTGCATGGCCATGGCGGAGCCCTGCTCGGCGGCGCGGTAGAGCCAGGTCGCGGCGTCCCGCAGCCGGCCCTGTTCGAGCAGATGGGCGCCGAGCCGGATCTGGTCGTCGGGGGCGCCGGAGCGCGCGGCGTACCGGTATCCGGCCTCGCGGGTGTCCACCCCCGGGTCTCCGGTCAGCTCCACGACCGTGCGCAGCAGCGCCTCCGACGGCTTGCGTCCGCCGGTGTGCGTGTCGGTTCCCATGTGCCGTTCTCCCCCTACTCGCTCAGGTCCCAGTCGAGTTCCCAGAGTCTGACCTTGCCGTCGGCGCCGCTGGACAGCGCGTACCAGCCGTCGTCGCTCAACGTGCCGAGCCGCATGGTGCTCTGATGTTCCGTCAGATCGTGCAGCCGTCGTCCGGTGCGCACGTCCCAGACGGCCACCGTGGCGTCCTCGCCCGACGAGAGGGCGAAGCGTCCGTCGGCCGTGAGCCGTACCGACCGGCTCTCGTGCGGCGCCGTCGTACCGTCCCCCGCCGTGTCGAACGCGCGCAGCTGCCGCCCGGTCGCGGCGTCCCAGACCCGGACGGGGCGGTCCGAGTAGCTGCCGCAGGACAGGACGAGCCGCAGATCCGGGCTGACATGGACGGAGCCGGCCGTCATCAGGTGGCCGTGGAACGTGCGCACGCACGCGCCGGTGGCGAGGTCCCACAGGCGGATCGTCCGGTCCTCCGGGCCCGACGCGGCGAAGCGGCCGGCCGGGTCGAGCCAGAGGCCGCACGGCGTGTTCGGATGGTGCCCGCCTTCAGCGAGCGTCCTGACGGGCAACCCGCTGTCCAGGTCCCACAGTTGGAGGGACTCGTCGCCGGAGGTGAACAGGGCGAGGCGGCCGTCGGCGCTGAACCGGGTACGGAGGGCGCCGCGCGGGACCTCGGCGCCGCCGACGCGCTCGCCCGTCCCGGTGGACCAGGCGTGCAGCGCACCGGTCGGGGCGGCCATCATGACGCGGCCGCCGTCCGCGGAGAGCGCGAGGACGCCGCGCGTGGAGCGGCCGCGCGGGCCGTCGACGATCCGGGTACGGGTGCCGGTGGCGACGTCCCACAGGTGGATCGCGCTCTCGCCCGCCGGGACGATCGCCGCTGTCCTGCCGTCCGCGGACAGCGCGGCGTGGTCGACGGCGCGGTCGTACTCGGCGACGACGCGGGACGCCCAGCCGCCGCGCAGCCCGGCGCGGACGGTCTGCCGGCCCAGGGCCCGCCAGGCGGACAGGACCAGCGGGGACCGCTCGTGTCCGGGCAACGCCCTTGCGCGGCCCAGGAGTTCGAGGGCGTGCGCGGTCCTTCGCTGTCGTACGGCGGTGTCGGCGTCGGCGACGAGTGCGGCGACCTGCGCGTCGGTCCGGCCGCGTTCGGCCGCGCGGCGGGGGCGGCTGAGCAGCGGCGGCGCCGGGTGGTCGGCGGGCAGGCGCCAGCGGCGGGCCGTCTCGTCGTGGCCCGCGGAGACGGCGTACCGGCCGCGGTCGGTGATCCGCAGGTCGAGGACGGCGTGTTGCCCCAGGTGGCCGCGCGGCTTCGCGTGTCCGTGGAACGTGCGCAGGCAGCGTCCGGCGTCGAGGTCCCAGAGCCGCAGTGCGGGACCGGAGCCCGCGCACAGCGCCCAGCGGTGGTCGCCGCTCAGCGCCGTCACGTACGTGCTGCGGCTGCGGTCGGGCAGGGTGCGGAGCCGTTCGCCGGTGTCGAGGTCCCACAGGGCGAGAGGCCAGTTGTGGCCGACGAGCACGGCGCGCCGTCCGTCGTCGCTCAGGCGCATGCAGGTGACGGGGAACTGGCCCTCGTAGCCGGGCAGCGTGCGCAGCAGTTCCCGCGTGCCCACGTCCCACAGCCGGACCGATCCGTCCTCGTGCACACCGGTCAGCGCCCGCCGCCCGTCCGGGGTCAACTCGACCTTGGGCGAGCGGTGTTGGAAGCCGTCGAGGGTGTGCCGGACGCGTCCGGTGCGGGTGTCCCAGAGCAGCACCTGTCCGTCGTTCGTCGCGGCCGCCACCAGCCGGCCGTCGAGCGCGAGGCGGGTGGAGACGACGCCTGTGGTGCCCTTCAGGTACTGCGGGGTGAAGGTCTGGAGGCAGGTGCCGTCGGCCAGGCTCCACAGCCGCACGACGTCCTCGGTGCCGGCGGCCACCGCGAACCGTCCGTCGGGGCTCAGGTCCGCGGCGTGCGCGGCGCGTTCGCGGTCGAGGGTCAGCAGGCACCGTCCGGTCCGCGTGTCCCACAGCCGCACTGCGCCGTCGCAGACGACGAGGGCGCGGCTGCCGTCCGCGCTGAGCTTGATGTCGAGGGCGGGCGGCGGCGCGGGTTCCTGCTCGGTGCTGCGGAACGCGGAGACGGTGCGCCGCTCGTACGCGTACCAGGGCGCCGTCCTGGTCTCGGTGCACTCGGCGGGCGTGGGCCGCCCGGCGGCGACGGCCGTGAGCGCCGTCCGCAGTTCGGGTTCGCCGGGCCGCTCGCGCTCCAGGGTGTCGAGGAGGGCGCGGGCGGCCGGGACGTCGCCGCGCTCCAGGTGGACCTGGGCGAGGGCGAGTCGGGCCTCCCAGGAGTCGCCGCTGTCGCCGCGCACCGTGGTGAGGGCGGTGAGCAGGTCCTCGTCGGTGATCTCGCCGCGCCGCCAGCGTGCGAGGCCCGCGTTGTAGGTGGCCTGCGGGTGGCGCGGGTCCGCGGCGAGCGCCGCGACGAAGGCGTCCGCGGCCTCGGCGTCGCGGCCGAGGTCGAGGAGCGAGAGGGCACGGTTGTTGTACTCGTCGGCGAGGAGTTCGGACACCTTGGGCGCGGTGCGCGGATAGGGCCGGTGCAGCTCTTCTTCGTAGACGTGGATGAGCTCGTCGGCGAGTGCGGCCATGGAGCCCGGTCGCGCCCTCGGGTCATGGCGCAGACAGCGCCTGAGGAGGTCGGCGACGCCGGGCGGGACGGGCGGCGGGCCGTCCCCGGTGATCAGGCCGCCCCCGGTGAACGGGCGGGCCAGGTGCGCCTCTAGGGCTTCCCCCGCTGCGACGCCCACGCGCCAGGTCAGGGCGCCGGTGAACATCTCCAGCAGGGACACCGCGTAGCTGTAGACGTCGGAGCGCCGGCCGAGCGGAGCGCGGTCGAACTGTTCGGGCGAGGCGTAGGCCCGGGTCAGTCCGCCGAAGGAGACGAGGACGCTCTCGTCGGACGACGACGCGTCACCCGCTGCGTCGCGTGCTGCGTCGGCCGGTTCGGCGAAGGCGGCCGCGCGGGCCCGGGCCAGCCCGAAGTCGGTCACCTTCGCGGTGATGTCCTGCTCCCCCGCCGCCTCGATCAGGACGTTGGCCGGTTTCACGTCCTGGTGGACGAGGCCGTGGCTGTGCGCGTGGGCGAGGCCCCAGGCGAACTGGACGGCGACGTCGAGGATCCGCGCCAGGGAGCCGCGCGCGTCCCCGCGGTACAGGCGGCGGTCGCGGATCCAGTCGCCGAGGCTGCCGCCGTCGACGTACTCGGCGAAGACCCGTGGGACGCCGTCGAGGGTGCGGACGTAGTGGCAGGTGCAGACGTGCGGGTGCAGGCCGAGCGAGACCCAGGTCTCGGCCTCGGCGACGAACTGCTCGCGCCCCTTCTCGGTCCACCGCTCGGGGCGCGGACTCTTGACGGCGAGGTCGACGTCCCAGGCCAGGTGCCGTACCTGGTGGACGACGCCCATGCCGCCGCGCCCGAGGACACGGGTGATCCGGTAGCGGTCGTCGAGGACGGCGCCCGGGTCCCACGCGCTCACGCGTACTCCGGTTCCGCGGCGAACTCCCGTTCCACGACGGCGGTTTCGCGGACGGTACGGGCCCAGGCGCGAGCCTTCGACAGGGGGTGCTCGGGGAGCAGGAAGTCCCAGGCCGCGTCGTCGCTGGGGTGAAAGCGCAGTTCCGGGGCGTAGGGGTGGCGGGGGTCGTCGTCGAGCGAGACGCCGCGGCGCAGGAGGACGAGGCTCTCGCGCATGCCGGTGATGTCCCACTCGTCGAACTGGCCACGCAGGACGACGGTCCGGTTCCGCTTGGCGAACAGGAACGACGCACGGTAGCGGAACCCCCGCTCGCGGCCGGGAATCCGCTCCCCGACCAGCGTGTACAGGGCGCGCACCCCGTCGACCGGCACGGCGTCCGCCTCGATCAGCCACCCCGTCGCCGCATGCCGCCTGGCCAACTCGGCGCGCATCACGTCGAGTTCGTCGAGCCATGCCGCGCTGGGCGGCAACACGTCGTGGGCGGTGAGGACGACGACGTACGGATGCGTCGGCACGAACCACTGGCCCGGGCCGCAGGGTTCGAAGCCGGCCGTGTCGAACGTGACGAGTGAGGAAGACGTCATGTGTGCATTGAAACAGTGGTCGGCGCGGCACCGCGCACGATCAGGACAACTCCACAGGCCGCCCAAGAGGACGCCATCGGGGCCGAGTTGATCGAATCACCGGGACGGAAGGCGCATACTTGCCGTGCGCGCCGCCGCGTCCCGGGTGCTGCGGGCGTCCATGAACAGCGGGGGTGAGCCGTGGCCTTTCGAGCCGGCCGGACGTACCGGAACTATCTCTACATCAGCACCAGCAAGGTCGACATGCTGCTGCCGCAGCTGGCCCCCGGCTTCGCCCGCAGGCGGACCGGTGAGGTCGGCGTGAACGCGCAGGTGGTGGCGTTCAAGCACACGCGGGAGAGCGCGCCGTCCGACGACCGGGTGCGGCGCCTCGACGCGGTCGTGCGCGGCCTGGAGAAGCGCGGCTCCCTCGGCACGCCCGACGCGCCGCAGGCGTTCTTCCGAGGTCAGCTGTCCATGCGGTGGGGCGTGTTGGCGGGCGGTGAGGACACGTCGCTGGTGTACTTCGGCGGCACGACCGGGCGTACCGTCGTCGCCCTGGGCGGTTCCCGGGCGCACACGCTGGGCGCGTCCCCCGACACCGAGGGCGCCCCCGCGCTCGCCCGCTCCCTCCTCCCCTCGCTGCTCGGCGGACTTCAGCTGAACCCGCATGTCAGGGCGCTGCTCGACCAGGAGGACCCGGAACTGTCGCCGACCGGGGACGCGGCGGATCTGGCGGCGGTGTGCCGCGGTGTGGAGACGTTGCGCGGGCCGGCGCAGACGGTGGAGTTCCTGGCGAAGCGGCTGCTGCACGGCCCGCACCCCGGTCCGGCCGCGGAGTCGGCGGTGCTGCTCGGATCGCCGCTGTATGTCGCCCAGGTCGACTGAGGCCGGCGTGGGCGCGGAGGTCCGGATCGACTCAACTCCGGGTGACGGTACGGAGGTACGGAGTCATACGTTCCAGACGCCGACGACGGTGATCGTGGGGCGTGCCGCGGAGTGCGGGATCCGGGTGCCCGCGCAGGAGCGGCGGGTGTCGCGCCGGCACTGCGCGTTCGACATCGCGCCGCCGGACGTACGGGTGCGTGACCTGGGCAGCCGCAACGGCACGTACGTGAACGGCGTGCGGCTCGACGCCGACGGCCCGGCGACCGAGCTGACCGACGGGGACGAGGTGCGGGCGGGCGGCCTGCGGCTGCGTGTCGCCGTCACGCCGTCAGCCCCCGACGACGGCGTCGGCATCCCCGGCTACACCCTGCTGCGGGAGCTGGGCGAGGGCGCGCAGGGCACCGTCCATCTGGCACGGGGCCCCGGCTCGGACGAGCTGCTCGCACTGAAGATCCTGCGGCCCGAGTGGGCCGTGCCGGAGGCGGTGAGCGGCTTCCTCCGCGAGATCGAGGCGACCAGGGCGCTGGCCCACGCCAACATCGTGCGGTTCCGCGACGCCGGGTCGAGCGGCGAACTCCTGTATCTGGTCTGCGAGTTCTGCGACGCGGGCGATCTGGGCAGCTGGGTGGTGGCGCAGGACGGGCCGCTGCCGCCGGACGTCGCGGTGTCGCTGACGCTCCAGGTTCTCGACGGCCTGGCGTACGCGCACGACGCCCCGCTGCCGCCGGTCCGGGACGCCGACGGGTCGCTGACGCCCGTACGCGGTCTCGTGCACCGGGACATCAAGCCGCCGAACCTCCTCCTGTCCGGCGCGGGTGACCACAAGACGGTGAAGATCGCGGACTTCGGGCTCGCCAAGGCCTTCGACCGGGCGGGCCTGTCGGGTCTCACGCACACCGGGGCCCTGGGCGGCAGTGTCGGTTTCATGCCGCGTTCGCAGGCCGTCGACTACCGGCATGTCCGGCCCGCGGTGGACGTCTGGGCGACGGCGGCCTGCCTCTACTGGATGCTCACCCGCGCCACGCCCCGCGACTTCCCGCGTGGTGTCGACCCGGTCGTCGCGGTACTGCGCGAGCCGGTCGTGCCGATCGGCAAGCGCGACGCGTCCGTGCCGCCCCGGCTCGCCGCGCTGCTCGACGACGTTCTGGCTAACGACGCCCCCGACGACGAACGCACCCCGTCGGCGGGGGAGTTCGCCCGCGAACTCCTGAATTCCGTTTAATGTCCCGCGTCTTCTGAGTGGTCATGTCACGCAGGGGAACCCGGTGTGCCGGAAAGAGAGGAACAACAAGAACAACAAGAAATAAGGAGCACGCAATGACCTACGGCACCTCTCCGGCCGCCTCTTCGCGGTCGGGTTCCAACGGGCTCGCCATCGCGGGCATGGCCTGCGGAATCATCGGACTGCTCTTTCTTCCCATCGTCCTGGGTCCGCTCGCCATCATCTTCGGCGCGGTAGGTATGCGGCAGGCCGGCGCCAAGGGTGGCGGCGGGATGGCCAAGGCCGGCGTCATTCTGGGCGTCATCGACGTCATCATCTTCATCGTGCTGATCGCCGTCGCGGCTTCTTCGGGCGGCTTCACCTGGTACGTCGGCGGCTGATCCGCCCACCGACCCGCGCTGCCGTCTCCCTCAGCCAGCGGTGGCCCGCGTCGTGCGTGTGCACCGGATGCCACCACAGCGCCTCCTGCAACGGCACCGCTTCGTAGGGCGGTTCCAGGACGCGCACGTCGGCGAGCGGGGCGAGGAGGCGGGCGAGGCGGGCCTGGATGAGGGCGATGCGGCGGGTGCCCGCCACCAGGAGCGGCAGCAGCTGGAAGCTGTCGACGGAGACCTCGACCCGCGGCTCGATGCCGAGCATCCCCAACTGCCGTACGGCGGGGGCGTCGTAGGTCCGCTGGTAGGTCACCCAGGGCAGCAGCGCCAGGTCGCGGAGGGTGAGCGGGCCCTCGGCGGCCGGGTGGTCGCCGGCGACGAGGAAGACCCAGCGGTCGTCGTAGAGGTCGGTGGCGGGGAAGTCGCTGATGACGCCGTGCGGCATGAACAGGCCGTCGACCGCGCTGAGCAGCGTCGCCGTGTCGTCGACGACGGTGGGCGGGGTCTGTGTGAAGCGGAGCCGGATGCCGGGTGCCTCCTCGTGCACGACGCGGGCGAGTTCGGCGCCGAACACGGAGACGGCGTAGTCGGAGGCGACCAACTTGAACTCGCGGGTCTCGGCGGCCGGGTCGAAGTCGGCCTGGCTGGCGAAGAGGCGCTCCAGCAGGTCGTAGGCAGTGGCGGTGCGGTCGAGGAGGACCTGGCCGAGGGCGGTGAGTTCGTAGTGGCCGCCGACGCGGGCCAGCAGGTCGTCGTCGAAGTGCCGGCGCAGCCGGGCGAGGGCGGCGCTCATGGCGGGCTGGCTCAGGCCCACGCGCTGCCCCGCGCGCGTGACGTTGCGCTCCTCCAGGAGGGCGCGCAGGGCGACGACGAGATTGAGGTCCAGACGGGCCAGATTCACGGGCTTTCCTCTGCGGGTCGACGCTGACCAGGGGACATTCACCTGACGGATGGCAGCGATCCACACAATCGATTTCCCTGATCACCGGTGGCGGGTCCAGATTAGTCGCACCGCAATCAGGAGGACATCTTCGTGAAGCCCGAACCCGCGTCCGCGCCCTTCGCGGGCCCTTTCGCCCTGGCGACCCTCTCGGCCCCGGACGGCCCCCGCTTCCCTGCTCTCGTCACCGCGGACGCGCAGGTCGTCGATCTTCGACTCGCCTTCGAAAACGCGCAGTTGACGGTACGTGGCCTGCTTGAGGAATGGCCTTCGGTACTGCCGCGCCTGCGGGCCCTCGCCGAGGACGGCACGGCGGGGCACGGGCCGCTGAGCGAGTTCCGTGTGCATGCTCCGGTCGAGCCGCGTCAGGTGTTCCAGTCGGGCGCCAACTACCGCCAGCACGTCATCGACCTGCACGTCGCGCACCGGGCGCCGGGCGACGACCGTCCGCAGGAGGAGCGGCGCGCCGAGGCCGCCGAGCTGATGGACCGCCGGGCCGCACAGGACCTGCCGTACGTGTTCATCGGACTGCCGAGCGCCGTCACCGGTCCGTACGACGACGTCGTCCTCCCGGCCTGGGCCGAGAAGCCCGACTGGGAGCTGGAGCTCGCCGCCGTGATCGGCCGGCCGGCGCACCGGGTCCCGGTCGGCGATGCGCTCTCACACGTCGCCGGGTACACGATCGCCAACGACCTCACCGACCGGGCGACCGTCTTCCGCCGGGACATGCCGCAGATCGGCACGGACTGGCTGCGCAGCAAGAACGCCCCCGGGTTCACCCCGCTCGGCCCGTGGATCGTGCCCGCAGATTCGGTCCCCGACCCCGGCGATCTGCGGCTGCTCCTGAAGCTGAACGGCGAGACCATGCAAGACGAGTCGACCAAGGACATGATCTTCGACGTCGCACGCATGGTGTCGTACGCCTCCCAGACAGCTCAACTCCTGCCCGGTGACCTCGTGTTGACCGGCTCCCCGGCAGGCAACGGCATGCACTGGGGGCGGCTGCTGCGCGACGGCGACGTGATGGAGGGCTCGATCGCCGGGCTCGGCGCCCAGCGCACGCGCTGTGTGGCCGAGGACGCGACGTCATGAGCCCGGACCGGACCGACCCGGAGGGTGAGATCGCCGCGGCCGCCGAGGCGTACTCCAACTGGGGGCGCTGGGGCGAGGACGACGTGCTGGGCACGCTGAACTTCCTCGACGAGGCCAAGCGCCGCGAGGGCGCCGCGCTCGTGCGGCGGGGTGTGAGCTTCTCCCTGTCGCAGCGTTTCGACATGGACGGCCCGCAGAAGGGCTGGCGGCGCCGGACCAACCCGGTGCACACCATGCTCGACACGGGCACCGACGCGGCGCTCGGCAACCAGGGCTTCCCGCACGGGATCGGCGGCGCCGACGACGTGATCGCGATGCCGTTGCAGTGCTCCACGCAGTGGGACGGGCTCGGCCACATCTTCGACCACGGCAAGGCGTGGAACGGCCGGGACGCCGCGAAGACCGTCACGTCCGACGGCGACCTCGTCACCGGCATCGAGCACATGGCCCCGCATGTGGCAGGCCGCGGCGTCCTCCTCGACGTGGGCCACGTCGTCGGCGAGGGCGGCGAGTTGCCGGACGGGTTCGCCATCACCGAGGACCACCTCGTCGCCACCGCCGAGGCGCACGGCGTCCGCGTCGGCCGCGGTGACCTCGTCCTCGTCCGCACCGGACGGCTCACCCGCGCCCGGCGCGAGGGCTGGGGCGAGTACGCGGGCGGCCCCGCGCCCGGCCTCTCGTTCACGACGGCGGGCTGGCTGCACCGCACGGAGATCGCCGCGATCGCCACCGACACCTGGGGCTTCGAGGTCCGCCCCAACGAGTTCGACCACGCCTTCCAGCCACTGCACCAGGTCGCCATCCCCAACATGGGGCTCCTCATCGGCGAGATGTGGGACCTGGACGCGCTGGCCGAGGACTGTGCGGCCGACGGCGTCCATGACTTCTGGCTCACCGCCGCTCCGCTGCCCATCACCGGCGCGGTCGGCTCGCCGGTGAACCCGGTCGCCGTCAAGTGACCCTCCATCACCCACCTTGCGGAACAAGGGAGTTCCCCTCATGAACACACCCCGCACGGTCCTCGTCGTCGGCGGCGGCGCGGCCGGCTGCGCGGCGACGATCCTGCTGCGCCGCGCCGGTATCGCCGTCGACCTGATCGAGGCGAAGGCCGACTGGAACGCCACCGCCGGGTCCGGCATCACCCTCCAGGGCAACGCCCTGCGCGTCCTGCGCGAACTCGGTGTGTGGGAGGAGGTGCGGCGCTCCGGGTACGGGTTCGGCGCGGTCGGCATCACCGCCCCCGACGGCACCGTCCTGCACGTCGCCGAGGATCTGCGCACCGGCGGCGACGACCTGCCGGCCACCGTCGGCATGCAGCGCCCGCACCTCCAGCGCATCCTGATCGACGCGGTGCGGGCGAGCGGAGCCGGCGTACGCCTCGGCGTCCGCGCCACCGATCTCGACCAGGACGACAGCGGCGTCACCGTCCGCTGCACCGACGGTACCGAGCAGCGCTACGACCTGGTCATCGCAGCGGACGGCCTGGGCTCCGCGACCCGCGCGGCCATCGGCATCACGGACAAGCCGGAGCCCACCGGCATGGCGATCTGGCGGATCGCCACCCCCCGCCCCGCCGGTGTCACCCGTACCGACCTGGCGTACGGCGGCCCGGCCTACATCGCCGGGTACTGCCCCACCAGCGACGACACGCTCTACGCGTACGTCGTCGAGGCGAACCGCGACCGTGCCTCCATCCCGGCCGCGTCCTACGCCGACGAGATGCGCCGGCTCGCGCGGCACTACGGCGGCAACTGGCCCGAGATCACCGCGCACATCACCGACCCGGCGCTGGTCAACTACACCTGGTTCGACCGGATGCTGGTCGAGGGCTCCTGGCACCGCGGCCGGGTCGTCCTCGTCGGCGACGCCGCGCACTGCTGTCCGCCGACCCTCGCCCAGGGCGCGGCGATGTCGCTGGAGGACGCCTGGGTGCTCGCCCAGTTGCTCACCGCCTCCGACACCTGGGACGACGCCCTGTTCCAGGCGTACCACGAGCGCCGGATCGCGCGCGTACGGGCGGTCGTCGACGCCTCCGTCCAGCTCGGGCAGTGGCAGCTCGACGGGGTCCGCGACGCCGACGTGCCCGGTCTGATGGGCCGCACGATGACGATGCTGCGGGAGCTGCCGTGACGCCGGCCCCGCCCACCGTCGACGTGCACGCCCACGTCCTGCTGCCCGAGGTCGACGCCCTGGTGGAGGGCCTGCCCGGCCATGCCGAGGCCCGCGCCCTCGACGCCCGGCGCAACGGCTCCGCGGCGCTGAAGGTCAACGGTCCGATGATCGGCGAGCGGATCGCCCTGCTCACCGACGTGTCGGCGCGGCTCGCCGCGATGGACGCCCAGGGCGTCGACGTCCAGCTCGTCAGTCCGTCCCCCTCGCACTACCATCCCTGGACGGACGAGGAGACGGCCGAGAAGGTGTACCGGCTCGCCGCCGAGGCGACGGCCGCGCACTGCGCGGCGGCCCCCGACCGGCTGCGCGGACTCGGTCTCGTACCGCTGCACCATCCCGGGCAGGCGGTGGCCGCGCTCGAACACGCCCTGGAATGCGGCCTGTCGGGCGTCGAGATGTCGAGTCACACGCCGGGGCGCGAGTTGTCCGATCCGATCTACGAGCCGTTCTGGTCGCGGGCCGAGGAGACGGGCGCCATCGTCTTCCTGCACCCCTTCGGCTGCACCCTCGACGAGCGCCTCGCCCCGTGGTACCTGTCCAACTCGGTGGGCCAGCCCACCGAGAACGCCGTCGCGCTCTCGCACCTGATCTTCTCCGGCGTCCTGGACCGCCACCCGGCGCTCACCGTGATCGCCGCGCACGGCGGCGGCTATCTGCCGACCCACATCGGGCGCGCCGACCACGCGTGGCGGGTGCGTCCCGACGCACGGGGCTGCCGCGAGACACCGAGCAGTTATCTCGAGCGCCTCTACTTCGACTCGCTCGTCCACGACCCGTACGTCCTGCGGGAGTTGGTGCGCGTGGCGGGCGCGGACCGGGTGCTGCTCGGCTCCGACTTCCCCTTCGACATGGGCGCCGGGGACCCGGTGGGCGCGCTGCGTGCCGCCCGCCTGTCCGACGCCGACTTCCACGCCGTACGGGGCGGCACCGCGGCCGCCCTCCTTCGTAAGGACCGATGACCATGAACGGACGCCTGCTCACCCATCTGCGCCATGTCGACCTGGCGGTGCCCGACTACGACAAGCAGCTCGACTTCTACTCCGGCGTCTGGGGCCTGACGAAGGTCGCCGAGGACTCCGGGATCTCCTTCCTCGCCGCCGAAGGCTCCCCCGAGCAGTACGTCGTACGGCTGCGCAGGGCGGACGAGAAGCGCCTCGACCTCGTCTCCTACGGGGCCGCGTCCCCCGCCGACGTCGACACCCTCGCCGAGCGACTCCTCGCCGGTGGCGTGCAGTTGATCAGCCGCCCCGGCACGGTCGACACGCCCGGCGGCGGTTACGGCTTCCGCTTCTTCGACGTCGACGGGCGCACCATCGAGGTCTCCGCCGACGTCGAGGTCAGGCAGCACCGCAGGATCGAGGAGAAGGAGGCCATCCCGGTCAAGCTCTCCCACGTGGTCCTCAACGCCCCCGATCTGAACCGGACTCGGGACTGGTACGAGCGCCACCTCGGCTTCGCCCTGTCCGACACCCTCAGCTCGCCGCACATGGGCGAGGTCATGCACTTCATGCGGATCAGCAACCAGCACCACTCCATGGCGATCGCGCGGGGCCCGCACACCGCGCTGCACCACGTCTCCTTCGAGATGCGCGGCATCGACGAGTACATGCGCGGCTCGGGCCGGGTGATGCGGGCCGGATTCAAGAAGATCTGGGGTCCCGGCCGCCACATGGCGGGCGACAACACGTTCACGTACTTCCTCGATCCGCACGGCAACACCGTTGAGTACACGACCGAGTTGGAGTGCCTGGACGAGGACACCTGGCATCCGCACGTGTACGACTTCTCACAGCCGGAGGTCACCGACCAGTGGGGCACGGCGAACCCGATGAGCGAGATCGTCGCCAAGGAATCCTTCAACGACCCCGACCGCGGCGTCTTCGTCGCCCCTCCGGTGTGAGGCCGCCGTGCGCATAGCGAGGTATGTCCATGAGGGCCGGGAGCGCTGCGGTGCCGTCGAGGGCGGTTCCGTACGGCACTTCCCGGACGGGACCTCACCGATCGACGCGGCGTCGAGGGCGCCGCAGGCCGCGGGGCCCGCGGTTCCGCTCACCGAGGTCCGTCTCCTTCCGCCCCTGCGGCCCGCTTCCGTACGGGACTTCGTCACCTTCGAGGAGCACGTCGAGGGCGTCCGCCGGTCCGTGGACGGCGTCGGTGGCGTCCCGGAGCAGTGGTACGCCGCGCCCACCTTCTACTTCACCAATCCGCACGCGGTGTTCGGCGCGCACGACGACATTCCTGTGCCGCCGGGGTGCACCGCCTTCGACTTCGAACTGGAGGTCGCCGCCGTCATCGGGCGCGAGGGCCGCGACCTCACGCCCGAGCAGGCCCGCGAGCACATCGTCGGCTACACCGTCTTCAACGACTGGTCGGCGCGTGACCTCCAGTCGGCCGAGATGAAGGTCGGTCTCGGACCGTGCAAGGGCAAGGACACGGCAACCACCCTCGGCCCGCACCTGGTGACCGCCGACGAGCTGGAACCGTACCGGGACGCGGACGGCTTCCTGCGGCTCGCCCTCACCGCCTCGGTCAACGGTGAGGTGGTCGGCAAGGACCTGCTGTCCCATATGAGCTGGACCTTCGAGGAGATGGTCGCCTACGCGTCACGCGGCACCCGCGTGGTGCCCGGTGACGTCCTCGGCTCCGGAACGTGCGGGGGCGGCGGCTGCCTCGCCGAGCTGTGGGGCCGGCGCGGTGAGCGGACTCCGCCGCCGCTGGAGCCCGGCGACACCGTCACCCTCACCGTCGAAGGGATCGGCACCGTGTCCAACACGGTCGTCACGGGCGCCGACCCGGTGCCGCTGCCGACCGGGCGGCGCCGCCCGCGGCAGCGGTCGTAGGGCGGTTTCGCTTTCCGGACGGGTGGACGGCGGGGTGTTCGTTCGCGTTGCTGTTGCCTGTGCAAGGTCGTACGACCCCGGCGCCGATGGCCCGCGCCGAGTGCGCGCCGACCGCGCTCGCCCCACGACGACGCCGCCGCGACGGCCCTGCCGGCAGGGCCGTCGCG
>NZ_JBFAVD010000052.1:0-19761 GCF_040679615.1 Streptomyces sp. NPDC052225
CGGAGCCGCTCATGACACAGCCCCGCGCCCCTGAAGCATGCGCTGCGCGCAGCTTCCCCAGGGGCGCGGGGAACTGCGCGACCAGCCACGACGAAAGCCGCACTCGGCAACGAACCCCCGGTGGCTATTCCGAAGCCGCCGTCAGACCGCCGAGCAGCAATGAAGTGAACCGCCGGACCCACTCCGCGTCCACCGGCTCCGCACTCACCAGCGTCCGGTGCACCACCGCCCCGGCCGCCACATCGAAGATCAGGTCAGCCGTACGCGCCGCCGCGGCCGGATCCGCGGACGCCGGAAGCTCGCCGCGGCGTTCGGCCCGGGCCCGCCCCTCCAGGACGAGACGTTTCTGCCGGTCCACGATCGACGTACGGATCCGCTCCCGCAGCGGAGCGTCACGCGTCGACTCGGCGACCACCGCCATCAGCGCCGTCTTGGTCTCGGGCCGGTCGAGCAGCGCCGCGAACTGAAGCACCACGCCCTCGATGTCGGCCGCGAGGGAACCTCTGTCGGGCAGTTCGAGTTCATCGAAGAGGACGGCCACCGCGTCGACCACGAGCTCGTTCTTGCCCGCCCAGCGGCGGTACAGGGTCGTCTTCGCGACGCCCGCCCGCGTCGCCACGTCGCCCAGGGTCAGCTTGGACCAGCCCAGCTCCACGAGCGCCGCACGCGTCGCCTCCAGGATCGCCTCGTCCGCCGCGGCGGACCGGGGGCGACCTGTTCGGGGCGGCGTGCGGCTCTGCATGGTCAAGGACCATACCGGCCGGTAGGCCGCGGGCGCGGGTGAGCCAGATCACCGGGGGTCGCGCCCCACGCGCCGGAGCCGACAGTTACGCTACGACTCGTAGCGAAAGCTCGATCTCGTAACGGTCGACTCGGATCTGCACCCCGAGCCGGTCACGACGAGCGGCAACCACTGGTGCCGGGTGGGGACCCGGCGCCGAAGCACCCGGCCGAGTCCGCTCCGTGTCTCTTTGTGCGTCTCGCACTCCGGCGGGAGGCTCACGGAGCCGGACCCGGCCCACAACCGTCCGCGGAAGGGAGAGAATGCACTCATGCAGCCACGGAACATGTCCATGAGCGGAGTCGTCGATCTCGCCGCGGTGAAGGCGGCCCAGGAGGCCAAGGCGAAGGCGGAGCAGGCGCGCGCCGAAGCGGCCCGGCAGGGCGGCGGCCCGTCGGCGGTCCCGCCTTCGAGCCTCGTCATCGATGTGGACGAGGCCGGTTTCGAGCGCGACGTACTCCAGCGCTCCACCGAAGTGCCCGTCGTCATCGACTTCTGGGCCGAGTGGTGCGAGCCCTGCAAGCAGCTGAGCCCGTTGCTCGAGCGGCTCGCCGCCGAGTACAGCGGCCGGTTCGTCCTTGCCAAGATCGACGTCGATGCCAACCAGATGCTGATGCAGCAGTTCGGGGTCCAGGGGATCCCCGCCGTCTTCGCGGTCGTCGCGGGACAGGCGCTGCCGCTCTTCCAGGGTGCCGCCCCCGAGGCCCAGATCCGGGGCACGCTCGACCAGTTGATCCAGGTCGCCGAGGAGCGCTTCGGGCTCACGGGGATCGCCGTGGACCAGGATGCGGAGGGACCCGCACCGGTCGTGGAGGCTCCGGCCGGTCCGTACGACTCCCTTCTCGAGGCGGCCGTTCAGGCTCTGGACGCGGGCGACATGGCCGGCGCGATCCAGGCGTACAAGAACGTGCTGTCCGACGACCCCGGCAACACCGAGGCCAAGCTCGGCCTCGGGCAGGCCGAACTCCTGCAGCGCGTCCAGGACATGGACCCGCAGGAGGTGCGCAAGAGCGCCGCTGAGCGCCCCGCTGACGTGCAGGCCCAGATCGCGGCCGCCGACCTGGACCTGGTCGGCGGGCACGTGGCGGACGCCTTCGGGCGGCTCGTCGACGCGGTGGCCCGCTCGGCCGGCGACGACCGGGACGCGGCGCGGGTCCGCCTGCTCGAACTGTTCGAGATCGTTGGCGCCGACGACCCCCGGGTGACCACGGCCCGTACGGCTCTGGCCCGGGTTCTCTTCTGAGCCGTCGGTGACCAGTTCTTAAACGCCGCGGCTTGTGGTGCCGGGGTGAAAGTTCTGTCCCCAGGGACGCACAGCGGCCGCGCTTTACCAAAACTTGGTAAACGTGGCCGCTGTTACTTGGAGTAAGTCGGGGGGCTTCTTCTGTCCGGTTCCGTGCCGGATTCAACGTATATGGCAACTCACTTGACAGCACCCTGAGTTGTCGGCCGATGCCGGGCGGTCGTGGTTCGGTTATCCGTCCGTTACCCGTGAGTAACGAACCCCCTTGTGCGAGCGACGGGAATGCACCACGATCGGGCACGCTCGGTCCACTCCCCACCGTCCGGCAGCCATTCGGGCCGTGGGGTTCTTGGGTCCCCACCGAGCAGGTCGACGGCGAACCAAGGGGAGCGCCGGCGGTCTCAGGACAGGGGGGTCTCAGCCGTCCGGCTGGGCCTGTCCGGCAGGTTGCGCGTGATGGCTCAGGTGCGACCAGTGGTTGTCGCTCGGGGGTGATCGCCGGTGATCAGGGTGCGGAAGATCAGTACCTCCGATGCGGGCGCTCTCCTTCCCGAGGACGTAGCACTTCTCCCATCCCTGCCCGGCTGAGCCGCCGCAAGGGGCAGTCAGGGCCAGGAGATGTACGTCCGAGAAGGAGGAAAGTCGTGAATTCCATGATTCGTGGCGGAACCAGATGGAAGCGGTTCGCCGTAGTCATGGTGCCGAGCGTCGCGGCGACAGCCGCGATAGGCGTCGCCCTGTCCCAGGGTGCGCTCGCGGCATCGTTCAGTGTTTCGGGTCAGTCGTTCAAGGTGACGGCGGACTCTCTCGATGGCAAGGGCTTCGTGCAGTACGGCGCCCTCGACACCGGTAAGACGGGGGCCCACCCGGTCGCCGTCGTCGGTATGAAGTCCGCGACGATCAACAACCTCTGCCAGTCGGTGGTTGTCCCCGTCCCGGTCTTCGGCGACGTGTCGATGAAGCTGTCGGCCGGTACCGACAAGGCCAACCCGGTCGAGGCCAAGACCCTCTACATCGACGCCGATGACCTGAAGGCCGACGCGACCTTCAAGAACATCGACATCGGTGTGGCGGCGGGCGACGCGGCCAAGGGCCCGGGTATCCACCAGGGCGACAAGGCCGACCCGAACTCGTTCGCCCAGCAGGCCGACTCGGTGCACTTCGAGAACGTCCAGCAGCGCGCGTGGGCCACGACGGCCGGCACCTTCAAGCTCTCGGGGCTCAAGATGAGCGTCCAGAAGGGCTCGCACGAGTGCTACTAGGCCGTACGGGCCCCCACCAGGGTCCAGGCCAAGGCACTTGAGCGCCTGATGTGCTGAACGGCCGGGCGCGGGGGCGTACGGGAGTGATCCAGGACCGTCCCCGTGCCCGTATCCGGACAGCCACCATCACCACAGAACAACGCCATTCCCGAGGAGCTGTACGACATGAGCGCCGAAGCGCACGCAGGACTGGGCCCGAAGCTTGGTCACATGCGCCAATCGTTCCGAGGGTGGCGCGGTCAGCGCCCATTCTGGGGTGGTCTGCTGTCGATCCTCGGCGGCATCCCCATCATGTACTTTCCGTACGCGAATCTGACGCTCGGCAGCATGACGATCCGGATGGCCACCACGGCCGGTGCCGGTTCGCTCATCATCGGCGTCCTGCTCGTCGTGCTCGGCCTGACGATGTGGTTCCAGCCGCACTCCCGGGTGTTCGCGGGTGTGGCGGCGATTCTTCTCGCCCTGGTCTCCCTGGTGGTCTCCAACTTCGGTGGCTTCGTCATCGGCTTCCTGCTCGCCCTCGTCGGCGGCGCCCTCGGCGTCTCCTGGGCGCCCGGCAGGCCGGCCGAGGGACAAGCCGCCGACCCGAAGGCCGCGGGGGCCCCGGGAGTTGCGGGCGGGGCGCTGGGCGCAAACGACGACGTGTCAGGGACGAGCCCGGATGATGACGGGACGAACGGGAGGCACCGTGCCGGCTGACGAGGTGCACCACGAGGGCTCCGCGGGGGAGTCCCGTGCGAGAACCGGGCCGCGGCATGCAGCACCGAGGAAGCATCTGTTCACCAAGCTGCACATGCCCGCGGGCAAGGCGATAGCCATCGCGGCGATGCCCACGGCCGTGCTCATGGGCATGGGCCTCACGCCCACGCTGGCCATGGCCAAGGACAACCCGACGAACTTCTCGGCGGACGACTACAAGGCGTGCGCCGACGCCGTCGAGGCGGAGCGGGACGGCAAGACCGCCACCGACTCCACCGACGGCAAGGACAAGGCCGAGCCGTCCGCGACGCCGTCGCCCTCCGCGTCGGCTTCCAAGGACAGCGCCGGCGGCGACAAGGACTCCGGCTCCGGCTCGGGCTCCACGGACGGCAAGGACACGGCGACGCCGACGCCCACGCCGTCCGCCTCCGCGTCGACGTCGACCGACAGCAAGGACGCGGCAACCCCGTCGCCCTCGCCGTCCGAGACGACCAACCCGCTCGACCCGCTGGGTGTCGGCGACGCGCTCAAGGACCTGTTCACGCCGGACGACAAGGAGTCGGCCAGTCCGACCCCCTCGCCGTCCGCGTCCGCCTCCGGCGACCTCGGCGACACCGTCAAGGACACGACGGACAAGGTCGAGGACACGGTCAAGGACACGACCGACAAGGCCGGCGACGCCGCCCGGGACACGACGGACAAGGCCGGGGACGCGGCGAAGGACGCCGCCGAGAAGGCCGAGGCCACGGCGACCCCGTCGCCCAGCGCCTCCGAGGGCATCCCCGACAACTGCCCGGTCGCCACCGACGCGGCGGGTGCCGACGAGGACACCCCTGCCCAGCTTCCGGACACCACCTGGAGGCTGGAGGCCAGTTCCCTGCTGCTCAAGGGCGCGGACTACAAGGGCCTGGTCGATGTGCGGATGGCCGACGGGACCACCAAGCGCGTCATGAAGTACGTGATCTCGAACGGGACCGACATCGGCGACCTGCACCAGATCGCTCAGGGCCCCAACGGCAAGTACTTCCACATCCGCGCCGACAAGGGCTCCACGTCGACGATCCGCGGCGGGACGACGACCATGTACACGGAGGAGCTGTCGGGCAATCTGCTCGGGCTCATCCCCATGACGTTCAACGCCAAGAACCCGCCGCCGGTCAACCTGCCGATCCTGTACTTCACCAACGTGAAGGTCACGCAGGCCTCGCAGTTCGGCGGAACCCTGCACGTGCCGGGGCTCCACACCACGGTCGAGGACAGCTGACCGTACCCGTCAGGGCCAACAAGCCAGTTCGGGAGCCGCACAAGACTGAGGGCGCCCCCCATCGGGGGGCGCCCTCAGTCGTTGCCGTCCGGCGGTGCGTCAGTCGCGCTGGCCGCCGCCCAGGTGGTGCACCCGGACCATGTTGGTGGTGCCGGGGACGCCGGGGGGCGAACCGGCCGTGATGACCACGGTGTCGCCGTCGTTGAAGCGGCTGAGCTTGATCAGCTCGGCGTCGACCAGCTCGACCATCTCGTCCGTCGAGTCCACGTGCGGCACGACGTACGACTCCACGCCCCAGCTCAGCGCGAGCTGGTTGCGGGTGCTCTCCTGCGTGGTGAACGCGAGGATCGGCTGGGCCGCGCGGTAACGGGACAGACGGCGGGCCGTGTCACCGGAGTGCGTGAAGGCGACCAGCGCCTCGCCGTCCAGGAAGTCCGCGATCTCGCACGCGGCGCGGGCGACCGAACCACCCTGCGTGCGCGGCTTCTTGCCCGGGACGAGCGGCTGGAGGCCCTTGGAGAGCAGCTCCTCCTCGGCCGCCACGACGATCTTCGACATCGTCTTGACGGTCTCGATCGGGTACGCGCCGACCGACGACTCGGCGGACAGCATGACCGCGTCGGCGCCGTCCAGGATGGCGTTGGCGACGTCGGACGCCTCGGCGCGCGTGGGGCGCGAGTTGGTGATCATCGACTCCATCATCTGGGTCGCGACGATCACCGGCTTGGCGTTGCGGCGGCACATCTCCACGAGGCGCTTCTGCACCATCGGGACCTTCTCGAGCGGGTACTCGACGGCGAGGTCGCCACGGGCCACCATCACCGCGTCGAACGCCGCGACGACGCCCTCCATGTTGGCGACGGCCTGCGGCTTCTCCACCTTGGCGATGACGGGGACCCGGCGGCCCTCCTCGTCCATCACCTTGTGGACGTCCTTGACGTCGTTGGCGTCGCGCACGAAGGACAGGGCGACCATGTCGCAGCCCATCTTCAGGGCGAAGCGGAGGTCCTCGATGTCCTTCTCGGACAGGGCCGGCACGTTGACGGCCGCGCCGGGCAGGTTGATGCCCTTGTGGTCGGAGATGACACCGCCCTCGATGACGATCGTCTTGACCCGCGGGCCCTCGACGTCCATCACCTTGAGCTCGACGTTGCCGTCGTTGATGAGGATCTGGTCACCGCGCGAGACGTCGCCCGGCAGACCCTTGTACGTCGTGCCGCAGATCGACTTGTCGCCGGGCACGTCCTCCGTGGTGATGGTGAACTCGTCACCGCGCACCAGCTCGACGGGGCCCTCGGCGAAGGTCTCCAGGCGGATCTTCGGACCCTGGAGGTCGGCGAGCACGCCCACGGCGCGGCCCGTCTTGGTGGCGGCGGCACGGACACGGTCGTAGCGACCCTGGTGCTCGGCGTGGGTGCCGTGGCTGAAGTTGAAGCGGGCCACATTCATGCCGGCCTCGATCAGCGAGACGAGCTGCTCTTCGGAGTCGACGGCGGGGCCCAGCGTGCAGACGATTTTGGAACGGCGCATGGGGGCGATCCTATCGGTTTGTTTCGCTACGGAATATTCCGTCTGGTGGAATCTACAAATGGGCGGTCGGGTGCTCAGACGTGACGGCTGTCACGTCACCGGCCGGCAGCCTCGACCAGCGCGTACGTCTGCTGGGCGATCTCCAGCTCCTCGTCCGTGGGGACCACGGCGACGGCGACCCGGGCGTACTCGGGCGAGATGATCCTGGCCTCGTCGGATCGTACGGAATTGAGCTCGCCGTCGACCGCGAGGCCCAGCTCCTCCAGGCCCGCGACCGCAGCTTCGCGCACCGGCGCCGCGTTCTCGCCGACCCCCGCCGTGAACGCGATCGCGTCCACCCGGCCGAGTACCGCGTAGTACGCCCCGATGTACTTCTTCAGGCGGTGGATGTAGATGTCGAAGGCGAGCTTCGCCTCCCGGTCGCCCTCGTCGATCCGACGGCGGATCTCGCGCATGTCGTTGTCGCCGCACAGGCCGATCAGGCCCGACTTCTTGTTGAGCAGGACGTCGATCTCGTCCGCCGACATGTTGCCCACCCGCATCAGATGGAAGATGACGGCCGGGTCGACGTCTCCTGAACGCGTACCCATCACTAGCCCCTCAAGCGGGGTCAGACCCATCGACGTGTCCACGCACACCCCGCCGCGCACCGCCGAGGCGGAGGCGCCGTTGCCCAGGTGCAGCACGATCACGTTGACCTCCTCCGGCTCGCGGCCGAGGAGTTCGGCGGTCCTGCGCGACACGTACGCGTGCGATGTGCCGTGGAAGCCGTAGCGCTGGATGCGGTGCTCGTCGGCCGTCTTCACGTCGATCGCGTAGCGCGCGGCCGACTCCGGCATCGTCGTGTGGAACGCCGTGTCGAAGACCGCGACCTGCGGCAGGTCGGGACGGAGCGCCATCGCCGTACGGATGCCCGTGAGGTTCGCCGGGTTGTGCAGCGGCGCCACCGGGATGAGCCGCTCGACCTCGGCGAGGACCGCGTCGTCGATCACGGTCGGCTGTGTGAAGAACTTGCCGCCGTGCACCACGCGGTGGCCGATCGCGGCCAGCTCGGGGGAGTCGAGGCCGAGCCCGTCGTGCGCCAGCTCCTCGGCGACCGCCTTGAGCGCCTCCTCGTGGTCGGCGATCGGCCGGTTCTGCTCACGGCTCTCGCCGCCGGTCAGCGGGGTGTGCTTGAGCCGGGACGTCTCCTCGCCGATGCGCTCGACGAGGCCCTGGGCGAGCCGGGCTCCGTCGCGCATGTCGAGGAGCTGGTACTTCACCGACGAGGAGCCGGAGTTGAGGACGAGTACGCGGGTCGGTGTCGGTGTCACTGGGCGGGCGCCTTTTCGGTGGGGGTCTGGGCCTGGATCGCCGTGATGGCGACGGTGTTCACGATGTCCTGTACGAGCGCGCCGCGCGACAGGTCGTTGACCGGCTTGCGCAGGCCCTGGAGGACCGGGCCGACGGCGATCGCGCCGGCCGAGCGCTGCACGGCCTTGTACGTGTTGTTGCCGGTGTTGAGGTCCGGGAAGATCAGCACGCTGGCCTGGCCCGCGACCTCGGACCCCGGCAGCTTGGTCGCCGCGACGGACGGCTCGACGGCGGCGTCGTACTGGATCGGGCCCTCGATCTTCAGGTCGGGGCGCGCACTCTTGACGATCTCCGTGGCCTCGCGGACCTTGTCGACGTCGGCGCCGGACCCGGAGGTGCCGGTCGAGTACGACAGCATCGCGATCCGCGGGTCGACGCCGAACTGGGCGGCGGTGCCGGCCGACTGCGTCGCGATGTCCGCGAGCTGCTGGGCGTTCGGATCCGGGTTGACCGCGCAGTCGCCGTAGACGAGGACCTTGTCGGCCAGGCACATGAAGAAGACGGACGAGACGATCGCGGCGTCCGGCTTCGTCTTGATGATCTCGAAGGCGGGCCGGATGGTCGCGGCCGTCGAGTGCACGGACCCCGACACCATGCCGTCGGCCAGACCGCTCTGGACCATCAGCGTGCCGAAGTAGTTCACGTCGGCGACCACGTCGTGGGCCAGCTCGACGGTGACGCCCTTGTGCGCGCGCAGCGCCGCGTACTCGCCGGCGAACCGCTCCCGCAGCTCGGACGTCGTCGGGTCGATCAGCTCCGAGTCGGCGAGGTCGACGCCGAGGTCGGCCGCCTTCTTGCGGATCTGCTCGACCGGGCCGAGCAGCGTGAGGTCGCAGACGCCGCGGCGCAGCAGCACGTCGGCGGCGCGCAGCACCCGCTCCTCCGTGCCCTCGGGCAGCACGACGCGGCGCTTGTCCGAGCGGGCCTGCTCCAGGAGCTTGTGCTCGAACATCATCGGCGTGACGCGGTCGGAGGACGGTGCCTGGATGGTCTTCAGGAGCCCGGCCGTGTCGACGTACCGCTCGAAGAGCCCGAGCGCCGTCTCGGCCTTCCTCGGCGTCGCGGCGTTCAACTTGCCCTCCAGGGCGAAGAGTTCGGCCGCCGTGGGGAACGAGCCGCCGGCCACCGCGATCACCGGGGTGCCCGGTGCGAGCCGGTCGGCGAGCTTGAGGATCTCCTCGCCGGGCCGCTCGTTCAGGGTCAGGAGGACGCCCGCGATCGGCGGCGTGCCCGCACTGTGCGCGGCCAGCGAGCCGACGACGAGGTCGGCGCGGTCGCCGGGGGTGACGACCATGCAGCCCGGGGTCAGGGCGTTGAGGAAGTTCGGCAGCATCGCGCCGCCGAAGACGAAGTCGAGCGCGTCGCGCGCGAGGCCCGCGTCGTCGCCGAGCAGCACCGTGCCGCCGAGGGCGTGGGTGATCTGGGCGACGGTGGGGGCGGAAAGGGCGGGCTCGTCGGGGAGGACGTAGCAGGGCACGGGCAGGCGGTTGCTCAGCCGCTCGTGTATCTCGTCGCGGTCGCCCGGCGCGACCCGGTTCACGACCATCGCGAGGACGTCGCAGCCCAGGCCGTCGTAGGCGCGGTAGGCGTTGCGGGCCTCGGCGCGCACCGAGTCCTCGGTCTGCTTCTTGCCGCCGACGACGGGGACGACGGAGGCGCCGAACTCGTTGGCCAGGCGGGCGTTGAGGGCGAGCTCGTCCGGCAGCTGGGTGTCGGCGAAGTCCGTGCCGAGCACGAGCACGACGTCGTAGTCGCGGGCCACCCCGTGGAACCGGTCGACCAGGCGCGAGACCAGTTCGTCGGTGCCCTGCTCGGCCTGGATCGCGGAGGCCTCGTGATAGTCGAGGCCGTAGACGGTCGCCGGGTCCTGCGACAGGCGGTAGCGCGCCCGCAGCAGATCGAAGAGCCGGTCGGGACCGTCGTGGACGAGCGGACGGAAGACCCCCACCCGGTCGACCTGTCGGGTCAGGAGCTCCATGACTCCCAGCTCGACGACCTGGCGGCCGTCACCCCGGTCGATCCCGGTCACGTACACGCTGCGCGTCACGCGTGCTCTCCCTTTCCATCGGTCTCATGGTGTCGAGAACCTAAAAAATGGCCGTATCGGTAGCCGTGCCCTCTTGACAATACCTCCGGGCATGGCTAGGTCGCCCGCCGGACAAAGGGCCTGGACAGCAGGGTCCTAGTGCCCTTCCGGGCAGTGCCGAAGCTCCCCTTGTGGCCGTCCGCGAACGCGGTGCCTCCCGGACCGTGGAAGAATCGGCATGGCTCAGACGTACCAGCAGCGAGCAGGAGACACAGCCAGATGCGTATCGGAGTTCTCACCGCAGGCGGCGACTGCCCTGGCCTGAACGCAGTGATCCGGTCGGTCGTGCACCGTGCCGTGACGCACTACGGCGACGAGGTGCTCGGCTTCGAGGACGGTTACGCGGGGCTGCTCGACGGGCGCTGGCGCCCGCTCGATGTGAACGCGGTCACCGGCATCCTCGCCCGGGGCGGCACCATCCTCGGCTCGTCCCGCCTGGAGCGCGACAAGTTCCGCGCGTTCTGCGACAACGCCAAGCAGCTCGCCGAGGAGATCGGCTTCGACGTCCTCATCCCGATCGGCGGCGAGGGCACGCTCACGGCGGCCCGGATGCTCGCCGACGCGGGCCTGCCGGTCGTCGGAGTCCCGAAGACGATCGACAACGACATCTCCTCCACCGACCGCACCTTCGGCTTCGACACCGCCGTCGGCGTCGCCACCGAGGCGATCGACCGCCTGAAGACGACCGCCGAGTCCCACCAGCGCGTCATGGTCGTCGAGGTCATGGGCCGGCACGCCGGCTGGATCGCCCTGGAGTCCGGCATGGCCGGCGGCGCCCACGGCATCTGCCTGCCCGAGCGCCCCTTCGACCCGGCCGACCTGGTCAAGATGGTCGAGGAGCGGTTCGCGCGCGGCAAGAAGTTCGCCGTCATCTGCGTCGCCGAGGGCGCGCACCCGGCCGAGGGCACCATGGACTACGGCACGGGCGCCATCGACCAGTTCGGCCACGAGCGGTTCCAGGGCATCGGCACCGCCCTCGCGTACGAGCTGGAGTCCCGCCTCGGCAAGGAGGCGCGGCCCGTCATCCTCGGCCACGTGCAGCGCGGCGGCACCCCCACCGCGTACGACCGCGTCCTCGCGACCCGCTTCGGCTGGCACGCCGTGGAGGCCGCGCACCAGGGCGAGTTCGGCAAGATGACGGCGCTGCGCGGCACCGACATCACGATGGTCCCGCTCGCCGAGGCCGTCACCGAGCTGAAGACCGTCCCGAAGGACCGGATGGACGAGGCGGAGTCGGTCTTCTAGGCCACCCGCCGCAGCCTCATGGATTGCGGATCCTGGACCAGAACTCGTCCAGGATCCGCTCCAGGAACTCCCGCCCGGCGTCCCCGGCCCCGTGCGCGGGCCCGCCGCCCCAGCTGAGCGTCGCCGCCATCAGCGCCTGGTACTCCAGGTGCATCTCGTGCAGCACGTCCTCCGCCTCCCGCCGCTGCACCGGTACGAGCCGTGCCAGCGGCCGTACGTACGCCTGCCAGCGCGTCGTCACCGCCGAGCGCAGCAGGTCCGCGAGCTGGCCGTCCCGCCCCGTCACCGTGGCGAAGGGGCGCGGCGCGAGCCGCAGCACCTGGGCGAGCGCGGCCGACTGCCGGTCGTTGCCCCGCCACTCGCCCGTCTCCTCCATGTGCAGATACGAGTGGATCTCCAGGCCCACCGCGCGGGCCACGTCCTCCGGCGCGAAGCCGTGCGCGAGCCGGTGCTCCCGCAACGTCCGAGGCGCGCCGATGAGTTCACCGGGCGAGCACCACAACGCCCCGGCGAGCGCGGTCAGTTCGCCCGGCGTGGGCGCCGCGTCGCCGTGCTCCCAGGCGATGACCAGGTCGGGCGTGACGTGCGCGAGCCCGTACGAGGCGCGCATGCCGTACGCGACATGGCCCGGCGCCATCCCGAGTGCCTCACGGAGGCGGCGGGCGGCAGGGGCGTTGAAGGGCGGGGTGGGCTGGTTGGCCGAGGGGGTGGGCTGCACGGCCACAAAGTAGGGGGGAACGGGCCGCTTGGCTACGGTGCGTTCGCCTTGGGTCACATGTCGTAGGAACGTACAGCGGTCACTCACGTCACCCCTTCATGGCGCCACCCAGGGCGAAGCCGCCGCCGAAGCGCCGCGAGACGAGCACGTACAGCAGGATCACCGGCGTCGAGTAGATGATCGAGAACGCGGCGAGCTGGCCGTAGACCACCGTGCCGCGGTTGCCGAAGAAGTCGTTGATGCTGACCGACGCCGGCATCTGGTCGGGCGAGAGCAGCAGCATGAAGGGCACGAAGAAGTTGCCCCACATCATGGTGAAGGAGAACACCGTGACGACGGCGACGCCCGGCCCCATCAGCGGCAGCACGATCCGCACCAGGGACTGGAAGGTGTTCGCGCCGTCCGTCCAGGCGGCCTCCTCCAGCTCCTTCGGCACGCCGTCCATGAAGTTCTTCATCAGCCAGATGGCGAACGGGAGTTGGGACGCGGTGAAGAAGTAGATCGTGCCCGACATCGTGTCGATCAGATTGACCTGCACGAAGAGCGCGTAGACCGGGACCATCACCGCCGTGATCGGCAGACACGTCGCGAAGAGCGTCGTCGCGAGGAACGGGTTGTTCAGACGCGAGCGGTAGCGCGAGAGCGGATACGCGGCGAGCGCCGCGCAGACCACCGTGAGCAGGGTCGCGCCGCCGCACAGGATCAGCGAGTTGAGCAGCGGCGTGAACGTGATGTCCGGCTTGAGGACCGCGTCGAAGTTGTCGAGCGTCGGGTGCGAGGGAAGCTTCACCCTCAGGTTCGCGTCGGCGTCCACCGAGGACAGGACCACCCAGGCCAGCGGGAGGACGAACGCGGCCCCGACCAGGACCAGGGACACGTCCGCCGTCAGGCGCCTGCGGTTACGGGCCTTCACTCATGCCTCCGTGCGCAGCAGGCGCATGTAGACCAGCGAGAACAGGGAGCCGACCACGAGCAGGAGCAGGGCGACCGCGGTGCCGTACCCGATCATGCTCTTCTGGAAGGCCTGCTCGTACATGAACAGGGGCAGGGTCTGGCTGCGATTGCCCGGACCGCCCCGCGTCATCACCCAGATCAGACCGAAGACGGACAGCGTCTGGAGCGTGTTCAGCATCAGGTTCGTGCCGATGGAGCGGCGGATCATGGGCAGCGTCACATGCCACAGCCGCTGCCAGGAGTTCGCGCCGTCGACCTCGGCCGCCTCCGTGATCTCCTTCGGGATCTCGGAGAGCGCCGCCGAGTAGACGAGCATCGAGAACGCGGTCCCGCGCCACACGTTCGCGAACGACACCGCGAGGATCGGGAGCGTGAAGAGCCAGTTCTGGGACGGGAGATGGAGCCAGTCCAGGATCGCGTTGAGGGTGCCCTCACGGCGGAAGAACGCGTAGAGGAGGAACCCGGCGACGACCTCCGGCAGCACCCACGCCGTCACGACCACGGCGCCGGTGACGGTCCTGACCGGCTTCGAAGCGCGCTGCATGAGCGCCGCGAGCGCCAGGCCCAGCGTGTTCTGCCCGACGATCGACGACAGGAACGTGAAGACGAGGGTCAGCCACACCGCGTTCAGGAACGCGTCGTCCCTGAACGCGGCCTTGAAGTTGTCGAACCCGACGAACGACGACGAGGCCTGGCCGGTGAGCTGGAGATCGGTGAAGGCGATGTAGGCGCAGTACGCGATCGGGCCCGCGAGGAACAGGGCCATCAGGATCGTCGCCGGAGCGACCGGCAGCGCGCGCAGCGCGGACCTGGCGCGGCTCACGGCTTGCTGACGACCTTCCCGTCGGCCGCCGTCTTCAGCTGCTCGTCGTACGTGGATGCCGCCTTGTCGACCGACGCGTCCCCGGTGGTCACCGACTCCATCGCCTCCTGGATCGCCGTCGACACCTTCGGATACGCGGGATACGCGGGCCGGTAGTGCGTGCTCGCCACCAGGTCCGTGAAGAACTTGATGCCGGGCTGCGCCTTCACGTACGCCGGGTCGGCGGCGACGTCCTTGCGCACCGCGATACCGGAGTTGGCGATGTACCAGCGCTGCGCGTTCTCCTTGGTCTGCATCGTCTTGATGAAGTCGAACGCGAGGTCGGGGTTGGCCGCCTTCGACGGGATCGCCCAGGTCCAGCCGCCCGACATCGAGACCTTGCCGGGCGCCTGGCCGTGCTGCGTCGGCATGTGCGCGAGGCCCAGCTTGTCGGACCACTCGGGCCACTCGTGGCCGCTGCCCTTCAGCCAGTCCTGCGGCAGCCAGGACCCGTCGAGGTTGATGCCGAGCTTGCCCTCGGGCAGCAGCTCACCGCGGACGTTCGTCGCGAGGTTCGGGTCGAGGGCGTCGGAGACATCGGGCCCGAGCTTCTCCTTGAACACCGTCTCCACGAACTTCAGGCTGTCCTTGAACGCCTGCGAGCCCGCGATCCACTTGTCGCTCGACTTGTCGTACAGCGGATCGGCGCTGTCGGCGCCCTCGGTCCCGTACAGGAGCATCTCGAAGCCCTGCATCGTCGCGGCCTCGCCGTTCGGCTTGCCGCTGTACACGTTCAGCGGGATCGCGCCGGGGACCTTCTTCTTGATGGTGCGCGCCGCGTCCAGGACCTCGGCCCAGTTCTTCGGCTGCCACGGCGTCTTGATGCCGGCCTTCGCGAAGATGCCCTTGTCGTACCAGAGGCCACGGGTGTCCGTGCCGTCCGGGACGCCGTACGTCTTGCCGTCCTGCGCCTTGGCCGCGGTCTTCGCCGTGTCGATGAACTGGCCCCAGTCCGACCACTTCTCCAGGTACGGATCCAGCGGCTTCAAGTACCCGCTGGTGATGTCCGAGTTGATCAGGAACGTGTCCTCGTAGACCAGGTCGGGCGCCGTCTTCGGCGAGCGCAGCATCTGCTGGAGCTTCGTGTAGTACTCGGAGTCCGGGGCCTTGATCGGGACGAGCTCGACCTTCTTGCCCGGGTTGGCCTTCTCGAACTGCTTCTTCATCGCGGCCAGGTAGGTGTCCATGACCTTGATCTGGTTGTCCGTGGACTGCTTGAACGAGACCTTGATCGTGTTCGAGTCACTGCCGGAACCCCCGCCGCAGGCGGTCAGTGTTCCGGCGGCCAGCAGGGCGGTGGCGACGAGGAGAGGGGCGGTGGGGCGCACGGGCACGACCTCCTACGGAGCACAGCGCGGGCTCCGTCGCCCGCGGGGCTGCCCGTGAACGTACGGTCCGTCTCCGATCAGGGTCAATGGGTGTGCAAGCGTGCAGGCCGATGCCGTGACAACGTTGTTATCGAGCCCCGGCGGTGAACGCGGGACGCTCACTTCCAGGTGTAGACGAGCTCCGGGCGGCCCACCTGCCCGTACTGCGGGCTGCGCACCGCACGCCCCGCGTCGACCAGGTGCTCCAGATAGCGGCGGGCCGTGATCCGCGAGATGCCGACCGACTCGGCGGCCGACGCCGCGGTCACCCCGTCCGCCCCCGCCTCCCGCACGGTGTGCGTCACCCGCTCCAGGGTCGGCGCGCTCAGCCCCTTCGGCAGCGCGGCCGGCGCCGGCGAACGCAGATGCGCGAGCGCCCGGTCGACCTCGTCCTGCCCGGTCGCCTCCCCGGTCGACGTCCGGTACCCGGCGTACAGCACGAGCCGGTCCCGCAGCGTGGCGAACGTGAACGGCTTCAACACGTACTGGACCACGCCGAGCGACACCCCCTCCCTGACCACCGCCAGATCGCGGGCCGACGTCACCGCGATGACATCGGCCTGATGCCCCGCCGCACGCAGCGAACGGGCCAGCGCGAGCCCGTGCCCGTCGGGCAGATGCAGATCGAGCAGGATCAGATCGACCGGCGTGCGCTCCAGCGTGCGCCGCGCCTCGGCGGCCGTGTGCACGACGGCGACCGTACGGAAGCCGGCGACCCGGTCCACGTACAGCGCATGCGCGTCCGCGGCCACCGGGTCGTCCTCGACCACAAGCACCTTGAGGGATCCGTCCTGCCCGTCGTCGCTCATGCGGTCGCCTCCTTCCGCAGCGACCTCGGCCGCTGTGTCGGCACGGCGCCCGCCAGCGGCAGCCGCACCGTGAACGCGGCGCCGCCGTCCGGCGCCCCGGCAAGCTCCAGCGTCCCGCCGCCGCGCGCCACCGCCTGCCGTACGAGCGCCAGACCGAGGCCGCGCCCGCCCGGCCCGGCCGGCTTCGTCGACCAGCCGCGCTCGAAGACCGCGTCGGCGTGCTCCGGGTCGATGCCGGGCCCGGTGTCCGTGACCCGCAGCAGCAGACAGCCGTCCGCGTCCGCGCGGGCGGTGACGGTGACCCGGGCGCGCGGCGAACCCTGCGCCGCGTCGACCGCGTTGTCGATCAGATTGCCGAGCACCGTGACGAGATCGCGGGCCGGCAGCGTCCGCGGCAGCAGCCCGTCGTCGATCCGGGTGTCACCGGACACGACCAGCTCGACCCCGTGCTCGTTGGCCTGCGCCGCCTTGCCGAGCAGCAGCGCGGCGAGCACCGGCTCGCTCACCGCGCCCACCACCTGATCGGTCAGCGCCTGCGCCAGCTCCAGCTCCGCCGTCGCGAACTCCACGGCCTCGTCCGCCCGGCCCAGCTCGATCAGCGACACCACCGTGTGCAGCCGGTTCGCCGCCTCGTGGGCCTGCGACCTGAGCGCCTGCGTGAACCCCCGCTCGGAGTCCAGCTCGCCCATCACCGACTGGAGTTCGGTGTGATCGCGCAGGGTCACGACGGTGCCCCGCCGCTCCCCGCTCGTCACCGGCGACGTGTTCACGACGACGACCCGGTCGGCCGTCAGATGCACCTCGTCGACCCGCGGCTCGGCGGACAGCAACGCCCCCGTCAGCGGCGCGGGCAGCCCGAGATCGGCGACCCCCCGCCCGACGGCCGTCTCTCCCAGACCGAGCAGCTCGCGCGCCCCGTCGTTGATCAGAGCGACCCGCCGCTGCGCGTCGAGCATCACGAGCCCCTCGCGTACGGCGTGCAGCGCGGCCTGGTGGTAGGCGTGCATACGGCTCAGCTCGGTCGCGTTCATGCCGTGCGTGTGCCGCCGCAGCCGGGCGTTGATCACGTACGTACCGATGCCGCCGAGCACCAGCGCGGCGATCGCGACCCCGGCCACCGCGAGCACCTGCCCGCGGGCCTGCTCGGTGATCTCGTCGACGGTGATACCGGCGCTCACCAGGCCGATGACCCGGTGCTCACCCCCGTACACCGGAGTGACGACCCGCACGGAAGGACCGAGCGTCCCCGTGTACGTCTCCGAGAACGTCCGCCCCTTCAGCGCGGGCCCGATGTGCCCGAGGAAACGCTCCCCGATCCGGTCCTTCTTCGGATGCGTCCACCGGATGCCGTCCGTATCCATGATCGTCACGAAGTCGACCCCGGTGTGCCGCTGCACGGCGCGCGCGTACGGCTGGAGGCTCACGGTCGGACTGCCCCCGCCGGTGATCGCCTCCCGCACCGAAGCGGAGTCCGCCACCGCCGTCGCCGCGGCCGTCGCCTGCCGCCGCGCGGCCGTCTCGGCCTGACCCCGATCGCTGAGATACGTGAACAGCGCGCATCCCGCGACCACGACCGCGACCAGCACGGCCTGCATCGCGAACAGCTGGCCGGCCAGGCTGCGGGGACGGGGGAGGCGCATGCGCCCAGTCTGCCTCGTCGCCCCCTGTTCGTATAAGCGCGAACTAAATGAACGGAAGGGTGACGGCCCTCACGGCCTGGGAGATAGTCGCCGGGATCCGCAGACCGTGAGCCGCACGGCCTGTGCGTACGTGAACTCTTCAGACCGTTCCAGTACGCCGACGTCGTCGTTCAGGAGGAACCGTGGCCGAGACCGGGCAAGCACCCACGACACCCCCCGCCAAGCGGGACCGCACGCACTATCTCTACATCGCCGTGATCGTGGCGGTGCTGCTCGGCATCGCCGTCGGCTTCATCTGGCCGGACTTCGCCAAGGAGCTCAAGCCCGTCGGCACGGGCTTCGTGAACCTGATCAAGATGATGATCTCGCCCATCATCTTCTGCACGATCGTCCTCGGCGTCGGCTCGGTCCGGAAGGCCGCCAAGATCGGCAAGGTCGGCGGCCTCGCCCTCGGCTACTTCATCTGCATGTCGGTCGTCGCCCTCGCCATCGGCCTGATCGTCGGCAACATCCTGGACCCCGGCACCGGCATGCACCTCACCGATGCCACGAAGGACGTCGGCCAGACCGCGGCCAAGGACGCCGCCGAAGGCCCGGTCGACTTCGTCCTCGGCATCATCCCGACGACCCTCGTCTCCGCCTTCACGGAGGGCGAGGTCCTCCAGACCCTCCTGGTCGCCCTGCTCGTCGGCTTCGCCCTCCAGGCCATGGGCCGGGGCGGCGAACCGGTCCTGCGCGGCATCGAGCACATCCAGAAGCTGGTCTTCCGCGTCCTCGGCATGATCATGTGGGCCGCCCCGGTCGGCGCGTTCGGCGCGATGGCCGCCGTCATCGGCGAAACCGGCGTGGACGCCCTCAAGGCCCTCGCCACCATCATGATCGGCTTCTACGTCACCTGCGCCCTGTTCGTCGGCATCGTCCTGGCGGCGATCCTGCGCCTGGCGACCGGCTTCAACATCTTCTCGCTCCTGAAGTACCTCGGCCGCGAGTTCCTTCTGATCCTCTCGACGTCGTCCTCGGAGTCGGCGCTGCCGCGCCTCATCGCGAAGATGGAGCACCTCGGCGTCTCCCGCCCGGTCGTCGGCATCACCGTCCCGACGGGCTACTCCTTCAACCTCGACGGCACGATGATCTACCTGACCATGGCGTCCCTCTTCATCGCCGACGCCATGGACCAGCCGATGAGCATCGGCCAGCAGATCGGCCTGCTCCTCTTCATGATGGTCGCGTCGAAGGGCGCCGCGGGCGTCTCCGGCTCCGGCATCGCGGTCCTCGCGAGCGGCCTCCAGTCCCACAAGCCCGGCCTCGTCGACGGCGTCGGCCTCATCATCGGCATCGACCGCTTCATGAGCGAGGCCCGCGCCCTGACGAACTTCGCGGGCAACGCCGTGGCCACGCTCCTCATCGGTACGTGGACCGGAGAGGTCGACCGGGACCGCGTGCGCCGCGTCCTCGCCGGCGAACTCCCCTTCGACGAGCGCACCCTGCTCGACACGGGCGACGACGCCAAGGACCTCCCGGCACCGCGTGACGGCGGGGCCGGCGTGGAGAAGGAGCCGGTCGGAGTGTGACTCCGCGTGGCGGGGCCCGGCGCGATCCGTAGCGCCGGGCCCCGCTTTTGTACTACCGCCGATCGTGGCGTAGAGTCCTGCGAGTTGTCCGGGGGCCACCAGGTTCGCCAGGGGCTCGGGACGACACCTCCTGCCGCAGCAGCGGCAACCAAAACATCAGCACGATCTCCTTCGGGATTGTTTTCGGTGTACCCGAATTCAATTTCGACCCCGATTAGGTCCGGGGCGGGGAATCCGCTAATGTTCTGGACGTCGGAACGGCCCAACAGCCGCAAAGACAAGCCGGTTGACTGGGAATCAGGCCCGAAAGGATCTGATAGAGTCAACACCGCCGGAAGGCCGAAAGGCCGGAAAGCACCGAGGAAATCGGATCGGAA
>NZ_JBFAVD010000053.1:0-19355 GCF_040679615.1 Streptomyces sp. NPDC052225
CTTCCGTCAGCGGCTTCGCCGTGTAGCCCAGCTTGGTGATCGTGGAGATGAGGGTGGCGGGGGCGACCGTGGGGTCGTAGGTGACCTTTGCCTTTTCCGTGGCGAGGTTGACCGTTGCTGTCACGCCCTCCAGGCGGTTCAGCTTCTTCTCGATGCGGGACGAGCACGACGCACAGGTCATGCCCCCGATCGCCAGGTCGAGGGTGGCGGGGGTGGGGCTGGGCGTGGTCGGGGGCTGGGGTGCGTCGTCCGTCATTGTGTTTCGAGCCTACGGGGGCCCAGTCGTGTTCCGGGCCCCCGTGGTGGGTGTGGGGTCTCCGTCAGGCCTGGGTGATCAGCTCGTAGCCGGCCTCGTCCACCGCGGCGCGGACCGCCTCCTCGTCGAGGGGCGTTGCCGAGACCACCGTGACCTGGCCCGTGGACGCCACGGCCTTGACCGAGGAGACGCCCTCGATCTCCGAGATCTCGCTGGAGACCGCGCCCTCGCAGTGGCCGCACGTCATGCCCTTGACCTGGTAGACGGTGGTGACGGCGCCCTCGGTGGACTGGGGCGCGGCGTCGGAGTGGCAGGAACCGCCACAGCAGGAACCGGTGGCCTCGGAGGAGTCGGTTCCGATCTGGGGGAGCTCGGTCTGGGCGCTCATGTCGTTCTCCTTGTTGATGGGCCGTGGCGGGGCTGCCGGGTACCCCCGGCATCTCCTGACGCACTCGACTCTATACCCCTAGGGGGTATTTTTCCAAGACGGGTCACGGCGGGCGAGGGAGCGGACCCAGGCGAGGCCGACGAGGGAGACGAGGACCAGGCCGCCGACCGAGAAGAGGGTGAAGAGGTGCTTCTGGGCGTCGGTGGGGGTGGGGATGTAGCCGTCCGCGAAGAGGGTTCGCGAGAGGCCGGTAGTGGTGAGGCGGGCTACCAGCCAGATCGCGATGCCGTGCATCGAGTCCCACAGGGCGTGCAGGAGCGACACGCCCAGATAGGTGGCGATCACCGGGGCCGGGAAGCGGTAGCGGCCGTTCGGTTTGCGGAAGGAGAGGAGGGCGGCGCCCGCGATCGCGGTCCACAGGCCGTGGCCGAACGGGGCGAGCAGGCCGCGCAGCACCTCGGTCTCCAGGAGTGAGCGCAGGTCGATGCCCTTCATGGTGACCGCCGCGTTGAACGCGTAGCCCGCGCTCTCGAAGGCCGCGAAGCCGAAGCCGACCGTGGCGCCCAGGACCAGGCCCGCCCGCAGACCGCTGATGCGCGGGTAGCGGTGCAGCACGTACATGAGAGCCAGGAGCTTGACCGCTTCTTCGATCAGCCCCACTCCGACGAACATCCAGAGGGAGGGGTGCAGGAGGTAGTACTCCATCACCGAGGCGCCCAGGACGCCGAGGATGCCGCCCACGAGGAAGCAGCCCAGGATCACGTTCACACCCAGGTCACGGCCGTGACGCTCGTACGCCCACAGGACGAAGGTGGCCGGCACCAGGAAGCTGCCGAGCAGGATCAGGGTGGGGAGGAGCGTCGTGTTCTTCGTCGCGTAGGTGACCAGGGCCGTCAGGAGCCAGAGGGCCAGGCCGCCCCAGAGGCAGCGCTTCCACAGGCCCGGACGGATCTGGGGGCCGGGTGGCGGCGGCTGCTGGGGGATACGGGCCTGCGGGGCCCCGGGGGGCTGGGGGTGCGTCACGACGGCTCCCTCGGTGCGTACGTAACTGGCTGTGGACTTGGGCGATTTGCCCGAAGTTTATGGTAGGAACCCGATATGTCGCAGTACGGGACGCTGATTCTGATCATGGCCATCGCGGTGCTCGCACCCCTTCTGGCCTATGGGGTGGGACGCTGGCTGCCCGTGCCGCTGGTGATCTTCGAGATCGTGCTCGGGATCGTGGTCGGGCCCGATGTACTGGGGTGGGCCTCGGGAGGGCAGACGATCGACGCGCTGTCCGATCTGGGGCTCGCGATGCTGATCTTTCTCGCCGGGTACGAGATCGAGTTCGACAAGGTCCGCGGCGACACCCTCAAGCGCGCCGGATGGGCGTGGATCGTCTCGATGGTTCTCGGGTTCGCGCTCGCCTGCGCGCTGTCCGGATGGTCGTACGCGAAGGGCGTCTACATCGGGACCGCGCTCGTCAGTACCTCCCTGGGTACGGTCCTGCCGGTGCTGCGGGACTCCGACGACCTGCACTCGCGGTTCGGGTCCGTGATGATGGCGTTCGGCTCCGTGGGGGAGTTCGGGCCGATCATCGCGATGGCGCTGCTGCTCAGCGGGCGCTCGCCGGTGGAGTCCGCCGCGCTGCTCGCCGCCTTCGCGGTGATCATCGCCGGGGCCGTGTTCTGGGCGATGCGGCCGCGGCCGCCGTGGTTCTCGCGGGTCATCGCCAAGACCCTGCACAGCAGCGGGCAGTTCGCGGTGCGGCTCGTGGTGCTGCTGCTCGCGGTGATGCTCGGGGCCTCGACGGCGCTCGGCGTGGACATGCTGCTCGGCGCGTTCGCCGCGGGCATGGTCGTACGGCTCGTGCTGCACGGCGCCGCGCCCGACAGCGCCCACGAGGTCGTCGAGAAGGTCGAGGCCATGGGGTTCGGGTTCCTGGTGCCGATCTTCTTCGTGGTGACGGGGATCGAATTTGACCTGGACGCCTTGCTGGACGGGGGGTGGGCGCTCGCTCTGCTGCCTGTCTTCCTTGTGCTGTTCCTGCTGGTGCGGGGTGGGCCCGTGTACGCGCTCGCGCCGGCGGACCTGGGCCGGCGTGACCGGCGGGCGCTCACTGTCTTTGCGTCGACCGCGCTGCCGCTCGTCGTCGCCATCACCACGATCGGCGTCAGCGACGGGGTGCTCGACACCCGGGAGGCCGCGGCGCTCGTCGGCGCCGGCATGGTCTCGGTTCTCGTCTTCCCGCTGATCGGGCTGAAACTCCGGGCCGGAAAGGGCGAACGGGCCATGCCGAAGGGGCCGATCAGGGGCGGTGAGTCGTGGTGAGGGCCTGCCCATAGCGTGGGCGTGTTGATCGTCCTACGGGAGATGGGTGTGGCTGATGCGCGCTGTGGTGTTCGAGCGGTTCGGGGAGCCGGCCGAGGTGCGGGAGGTGCCGGATCCGGTGGCCGCGGCGCACGGGGTCGTCGTACGGGTCGAGGCGACCGGGGTGTGCCGCAGCGACTGGCACGGATGGATGGGCCACGACCCCGACATCGTGCTGCCGCACGTCCCCGGCCATGAACTCGCCGGTGTGGTCGAGTCCGTGGGCGCGGATGTGCGGGAGTGGCGGGCCGGGGACCGGGTGACGGTGCCGTTCGTGTGCGCGTGCGGGAGCTGCGCGGCCTGTGCCGCCGGGGACCAGCAGGTGTGCGAGCGGCAGACCCAGCCGGGCTTCACGCACTGGGGTTCCTTCGCCGAGTACGTGGCCCTGGACCATGCCGACGTGAACCTGGTGGCCGTGCCGGACGACATGTCCTACGCCACCGCCGCGGGCCTCGGCTGCCGGTTCGCCACCGCCTTCCGCGCCGTGGTGCAGCAGGGGCGGGTCGCGGCCGGGGAATGGGTGGCGGTGCACGGGTGCGGCGGGGTCGGCCTTTCCGCGGTGATGATCGCCGCGGCGGCCGGGGCGCGGGTGGTGGCGGTGGACGTGGCGCCGGGCGCCCTTGAACTGGCCAGGAAATTCGGGGCCGTTGAGGTCGTGGACGCGGGACGCGTGGGTGATGTGGCTGAAGCGGTCCGGGAGTTGACGCGCGGGGGCGCGCATCTTTCCCTGGACGCGCTCGGGTCGGCGGCCACCTGTGCGGGGTCGCTGCGCTCGCTCCGGCGGAGGGGGCGGCATGTGCAGGTGGGGTTGCTGCCGGAGGATCCCGTGGTGCCGATGGGGCGGGCCGTCGCGTGGGAGCTGGAGCTGATCGGGAGTCATGGGATGGCGGCGCACACGTATCCCGGGATGCTGGAGATGGTGCGGGGCGGGGTGTTGCGGCCGGAGTTGCTGGTGACGTCGGTGATCTCGCTGGAGGAGGCGGGGGGTGCGCTTGCGGATATCGGGGGTGGGGGTGGGGCGGGGGTGACGGTGGTGGAGCCGCATAGCGTCGCTTAGCGAGGCCCTGGGGCGGAGCCCCGGGGCCTCGCGCCCTTGCCGGTTGCTGAACCGTCCGCTGGTGCCGCGCCGTCGTGGCTGGTCGCGCAGTTCCCCGCGCCCCTGGCGGGGCCGTTGCCGGCCCCCTCTCATCCGGTCAATCCGAGGCGCGCCCGCGATTTCTGGGGCGGGAGGCCACCCAGGCTCTCACCGTGTCGGCGTACCAGTAGGGCTTGCCGCCCTCCACGTGGTCCGGGGGCGGCAGCAGTCCGTGCTTGCGGTACGAGCGGACCGTGTCGGGCTGGACCCGGATGTGCGCGGCGATGTCCTTGTACGACCAGAGCCTGCGGTCGGTCATCAGTGGCTCCTCCCTGGCGGGTGTCGCGACGGCGGCTCGGGGGTGGCCGCCGGCGATCACTCACCCTGTGCCCGGAGAACGAGGGGCACCGAGGTGAAGGGAGGGGCTGTGGGACCTCTGTGACGCAGAACCCGCGTAGGGCTGACAAGCGTGACAGGAAGGGGGCGTTTGTGACGTGAATGATGCAAAGAGGGCGCTCTGTGGGCGCATACACCGGCGCGGAAAGGGAGAACGCGCGGTGGGGCGGGCCTGCTGCGCCAGGCCCGCCCCACCCCCGCTCCCCCCGGCCAGGTGGCTTGAGGGCACAAGGGTGCCGTCAGCGCTTACCTGCGGTCTTGGAGAAATGCGCACTGCCGTTCCTGGCCCCGCGCCGCAGGACCAGGCTCGTCGCCTCCCCGCTCAGCCGGTCGGTGGCCGGCGGACCGCCGGGGTCGGGCCGCGTCGCGCGCGCCAGGGCGAACTCGCGCGGCGTGCAGCCCGTCATCGTCTTGAACTCGCCGCTCAGGTGGGCCTGGTCGTAGTAGCCGCAGGCGGCCGCGGTCTCGGCCTGGGTGCTGCCCGTGCAGAGCAGCCGCCGGGCCCGCTGAAGCCGCAGCACCCGTGCCGCGGACTTCGGGCTCAGGCCGATCTGCTCCCGGAAGCGGTTCTCCAAGTGCCGTACGCTCCAGCCGACTTCATCGGCGAGCCGGGTCACGGGGATCGTGCCGCCGCTGTGCGTCAGCGTGTACCAGGCGTGCACCGTGCCGCTCGCGCAGTGCGGCCCGGTCTCCAGCCAGCGCCCCAGGGTCGCGTCAAGGAGCCGGAACCGGGCCCGCCAGGACGGCAACTCGCCCAGTGCGTGCGAGAGTTCGGCCACCGCCTCCGCCGGGAGTGCCCCCAGGTCGTCCGGGTGGATCTTCCAGCGGGACAGCTCGTACAGCTCCGTACCGAAGATCCGGAACGCGGCCCACGGGGTCAACAGGACTTCCACGCCCGCGAGTTGCCCCGAGTGCTCGCCGAGGACCGGGGTCGTCGTCAGACCCGAGAGAACCGTGGGCAGCTCCACCGTGCGCAGGCCGGTGGGGCGCGGGCCGCCGCCCTTGCCGACGCCGACCCAGCCGCCGCCCGCCTCCGTGATCCGCACCGAACCGCGGAAGCCGAGCATCAGCGTCACCGCGCCGATCGGCGCCTCCAGGCGGGAGCGCGGGCCGGGGAAGTCGAGCCGGAAGCCGCGGTAGCCGATGACGCCGGGGCGCAGCCGGGGGTGGGGCCGTGCGGACGCCGTCTCCCATGTGCCGTCCGGGCAGCGAGCGGGGCGGATGGCGGGGCGTGAGGTACCCGGGACGCGAGAACTCATCCGCCGATAGTGCTACACGCCGCACGACCTGAGGTAGCCCCGTGTACGGCGGGCGGCCCGGTCCGCGGGGACGCATGCCCTGCACGGCGGTCGCGACACAACTCCGTTGCGCCGCACGGAGGTTCACGCGTCAAGCCTTCAGGCCCGCCGGGGACGAGTTCCAAGGGGTGGTCCGAATGTCAGGACAAAATGTTGACAGCAGGGTCGCGGCAGGGCTAGATCTGGCAGCTGAGGAACGTGACCGCCCCGGCTGTCGAGAAGGGACCTCTGCATGGGCCGCACCGAGCTCGACCTGATCACCATGGGCCGGATCGGGGTGGACCTGTATCCGCTTCAGGCGGGCGTGCGGCTCACCGAAGTGTCCGCCTTCGGCAAGTTCCTGGGCGGGTCCTCGGCGAACGTCGCCGTGGCCGCCGCGCGCCTCGGGCTGCGTACGGCGACGATCACGCGGACCGGGCGGGACCCGTTCGGGGAGTACCTGCACCACCAGCTCCGGGAGTTCGGGGTGGACGACCGGTGGGTGACGCCCGTGGACGGGCTGCCGACACCGGTCACCTTCTGCGAGATCTTCCCGCCCGACGACTTCCCGCTGTACTTCTACCGGCAGCCCAAGGCGCCGGACCTGGAGATCACGGGGGACGAGCTCGACCTCGACGCGATCGGCTCCGCGCGAATCTTCTGGATGACCGGTACGGGGCTGAGCGCGGAGCCCAGCCGCTCCGCGACGCTGGCGGCGCTCGCGCATCGGGCGGCCGGTTCGAGGGCGTCCGGGGACACCGTGTTCGACCTCGACTGGCGGCCGATGTTCTGGGCGGACCCTGATGAGGCGCGGCCGTACTACGCGCAGGCACTGCGGCACGCGACGATCGCCGTCGGCAACCTGGACGAGGTCGAGATCGCGACGGGGGTGCGGGAACCGGTCGACGCGGCGCGGGAGCTGCTCTCGTACGGGTTGCGGCTCGCGGTGGTGAAGCAGGGGCCGAAGGGGGTCCTGGCGATGACGTCCGACGGGGAGACGGTGGAGGTGCCGCCGCTGCCCGTGGAGGTGCTGAACGGGCTCGGCGCCGGCGACGCGTTCGGCGGGGCCCTGTGCCATGGGGTGCTGGCCGGGTGGGGGCTCGGGCGGATCATGCGGTACGCCAATGCGGCCGGGGCGATCGTGGCGTCGCGGCTGGAGTGTTCTTCGGCGATGCCGCGCCCGGAGGAGGTATCGGCGGCCCTCTCGGCCGGCCGGGTCCTCAGAGCGCCGACTGCGTCGGCATCGCGTACGTCCGGTGAGGCCGCGCCCGATGACGCCTTTCCCGCCGCGGGGGCTGGCCGCGCAGTTCCCCGCGCCCCTGGCGGGGCTGGGCTTGCTGTGGCGCCTACGGACGGGGAGCGCCCGGCCGTGGGCGGCTTTCCCGCCGTGGGGGCTGAGCGCGCAGTTCCCCGCGCCCCTGGCGGGGCTGGGGTTGCTGTGGCGCCTATGGACGGGGAGCGCCCGGTCGTGGGCGGATTTCCCGCCGTGGGGGCTGAGCGCGCAGTTCCCCGCGCCCCTGGCGGGGCTGGGCTTGCTGTGGCGCCTATGGACGGGGAGCGCCCGGTCGTGGGCGGCTTTCCCGCCGTGGGGGCTGGTCGCGCAGTTCCCCGCGCCCCTGACGGGGCGCCGAAGCCGACCGGCGATGAGACGTCAGGACGACTGAACGCGCACGCGCAAGGGGCCGGGAGTGAAGGCGGCGGGGCGCCGAAGGAAGCCGGAGATCAGCTGACCGGCGATGAGACGTCGACCGAACTCAACCGGCACTCGCAAGCGGATGGGACGGGACGCGGCTGGGCCCCGAAGCTGGCCGGAGATCAGCTGACCGGCGATGAGACGTCGACCGAACTCAACCGGCACTCGCAAGCGGACGGGAGGGGACGCGGCGGGGTGCCCCCGCAGGACTCCGCAGGCACTCAGTGCAGCCGCACCCGACTTTGGTCGTCCGGAGGCGACGACACCAATCCGGCCGAGGAGGCACCCCGCCGCGGCCCCGCCCCACCCACCGGCGGGGCGCTGGACGTACGCGCCCTCGCCCGCCTCCGCGCCACCCGCCCCGAAGCCGTTGCCGAAGCCGCCGAGCGGCGCCGACGACGGGAGCTGGTGCCGCACCCCGACGCCCGTCTCATGATCGTCGCCGCCGACCACCCCGCCCGCGGCGTCCTCGCCGCCGGCGACCGCCCCTGGGCCATGGCCGACCGCGCCGACCTGCTGACCCGGCTCTGTCTCGCCCTGTCCCGCCCCGGCGTCGACGGCGTCCTCGCCTCCGCCGACGTACTCGACGACCTGCTCCTCCTCGGCGCCCTCGACGACAAGATCGTCATCGGCTCCATGAACCGCGGCGGCCTCGCCGGCGCCTCCTTCGAGCTCGACGACCGTTTCACCGGCCACCGCCCCGACGACCTCCTCCGACGCCGCTTCGACGCCGGCAAGCTCCTCCTGCGCATCGACCACGACGACCCCGGCTCCCTGCACACCCTGGAGTCCGCCGCCCGCGCCGTGGACGCCATGGCCGAGCGCCGACTCCCCGTCTTCGTCGAGCCGTTCGTCTCCCACCGCGACCCCACCACCGGCGTCCTCCGCAACGACCTCGGCGCCGACGCCGTCATCCGTTCCATCGCGGTCGCCTCCGGCCTCGGCGGCACCTCCGCCTACACCTGGCTCAAACTCCCCGTCACCGAAGACCCCGACGACATGCCCCGCGTCCTGTCCGCCTCCGCGCTCCCCGCGGTCCTGCTCGGCGGCGACATCAAGGACGGCGACCAGGACGCCACGTACGAGAAATGGCGCGGCGCCCTCCGACTCCCCACCGTCCAGGGCCTGGTGGCGGGCCGCGCGCTGCTGTACCCGCCGGACGGAGACGTGGCGGCGGCGGTCGACACGGCAGCAGGCCTGCTCTGAAACGGGCCGCACAAACGCACCGCAGGAAGAAGCAGGAAGAGGAGAGTGGACGCGTGACACACCTGCCCCAGGGCACCGCCGCCGACGGCCCGTACGCCCTGTCCATCGGCCCCGACAAGACCGGCTGGTCCCGCGCGGGCCTCCGGATCCTCGAACTGGAGCCCGGACAGAGCCACGCCTTCGACACCGGTGAGAGCGAATGGATCGTCCTGCCGCTGACAGGTGGTTGCTCCGTCCACGTATCAGGGCGGATCATCGAACTGCTGGGCAGGGAAACCGTGTTCAGCGGCGCGAGCGACTTCGCGTACATCCCGCGCGAGACCCGCGCAGAGATCGCCTCCGGTGCGGGAGGCCGCTTCGCCCTGGCAGGAGCGAAGTGCGGGCGACGACTCCCCGCCCGCTACGGCCCCGCGCCGGAGGTTCCCGTCGAGGCACGGGGCGCAGGCATCAGCGCCCGCCAGGTCCGCAACTTCGCCGCGGCGGACACCTTCGACTGCGACCAGCTCATCGCGGTCGAGGTGATCACCCCGGGCGGGAACTGGTCCTCGTACCCACCGCACAAGCACGACGAGCACAGGCCGGGCCAGGAGTCGGTCCTGGAGGAGATCTATTACTTCGAGATCGAGGAGACGCCAGAAGGCCCGCCCGGATACGGGTACCAGCGCGTCTCCCCGTCCCGCCCCGGCGGCACCGACCTCCTCGCCGAGGTCCGCTCCGGCGACGCGGTCCTCGTCCCCGACGGCTGGCACGGCCCGTCGATCGCGCAGCCGGGCCACGCCATGTACTACCTGAATGTGATGGCGGGACCGGGACAGGAGCGGGACTGGAAGATCTGCTTCCATCCGGACCACGTCACGGAGGGATACCGATGACCTCGACCACAAAGCTGACGACGGCCCAGGCCCTGGTCCGTTTCCTGGCTCACCAGTACACGGAAAGGGACGGCACCGGCACCCGCACCCGCCTGATCCAGGCGACCTGGGGCATCTTCGGCCACGGCAACGTGGCGGGGCTCGGCCAGGCGCTGGTGCAGTACGGCGAGGAGATGCCGTTCCACCAGGGACGCAACGAACAGGCGATGGTCCACGCGGCGGTCGGCTACGCGCGCCAGAGCGACCGCCTGTCCACCCACGCGGTGACGACGTCCATCGGCCCGGGCGCGACGAACCTCGTCACCGGCGCGGCCCTGGCCACCATCAACCACCTCCCGGTCCTGCTCCTCCCCGGCGACGTCTTCGCGGCCCGCCCCGCCGACCCGGTGCTCCAGCAGCTCGAAGTCCCGTACGCGGGCGATGTGTCGGTCAACGACTGCCTGCGCCCGGTGTCGAAGTACTTCGACCGGATCACGCGCCCGGAGCAGCTGATCCCGGCGGCGCTGCAGGCGATGCGCGTACTCACCGACCCGGTGGAGACGGGCGCGGTCACGCTGGCGCTGCCGCAGGACGTACAGGCGGAGGCGTACGACTGGCCGAACGCCTTCTTCGCGCCACGCACCTGGACGATCCGCCGCCCGGCGCCGGACCCCACCGAACTGGCCACAGCAGTGGGCCAGTTGAAGAAGTCCCGCCGCCCCCTCATCGTCGCGGGCGGCGGAGTCCGCCACAGCGGAGCCGAGAACGCGCTGAAGGAATTCGCGGAAGCGACGGGAATCCCCGTGGCGTCGACCCAGGCCGGCAAGGGGGCGCTGCGCCACGACCACCCCTGTGACGTGGGCGGCATCGGCCACACCGGCACCGCCACGGCGAACGAACTGGCCCGCACCGCCGACCTCGTCATCGGCGTGGGAACCCGCTACACGGATTTCACCACGGCCTCCCACACCCTCTTCGCCGCGCCGGACGTCCGCTTCCTGAACCTGAACATCGCACCGTTCGACGCGCACAAACTCTCCGCGACCCCGCTGGTCGCGGACGCCCGTACGGGCCTGACCGCACTCCACGAAGCAGCGGGCAAGAGCTTCCGCGCCGAGCCCGCCTACGTCACGGAGTACACGGACGACAAGGAGCGCTGGGAGCACCGCGTGGCCGCGTGCTACGCCGCCGACGACGATCTCGTGCGGCCGACGCAGGCCCAAGTCCTCGGCGTGCTGGATGAGTTGGCCACGGAGGACGACATCCTCATCAATGCCGCGGGATCACTCCCGGGGGACCTCCACAAACTCTGGCGGACCCGCTCCCGCGACCAGTACCACGTCGAGTACGGGTACTCGTGCATGGGCTACGAGATCCCGGCGTCGATCGGTGTCGCGCTCGCCGCGCCCGGCAGGCCCGTGTGGGCGCTGGTCGGCGACGGCACGTACCTGATGATGCCGACGGAGCTGGTGACCGCCGTCCAGGAGGGCGTCCCGGTCAAGGCCGTCATCCTCCAGAACCACGGGTACGCGTCGATCGGCGGGCTCTCCGAGAGCGTCGGCGCCGAGGGCTTCGCGACCGCGTACCGGTACGACGGCGAGGACGGGGCCCCGTACGCGGGCGGCCCGCTCCCCGTCGACCTGGCCGCCAACGCGGCCAGCCTCGGCATGGCCGTACATCGCGCGAAGACCGTCCGTGAGCTGCGCGAAGCTCTCGCCACGGCCAGGGCGGCGACCCGCCCCACATGTGTCTACGTCGAGACCGAAACGGCAGACACAGTGTCGGGCCCGCCTCCCGCGCAGGCGTGGTGGGATGTGCCCGTGGCCGAGACGGCCGACCGACCGTCGGCGGTCAAGGCCCGCGAGGAGTACGACCGGCACGTCACCGCCCGACGCCGCCACCTCTGAGACGTAACAGGAGTTGCCCCATATGTCTGACACGAAGTTGGTCCACCACTGGATCGGCGGCAAGACCGTCGAGGGCGCATCGGGCAACCACGGCCCGGTGACCGACCCGGCGACCGGCGCCGTCACCACGCGCGTCGACTTCGCCTCGGTCGAGGAGGTGGACGCGGCGGTCGCCGCGGCCAAGGAGGCGTTCGCGACGTGGGGCCAGTCCTCGCTGGCCAAGCGCACCGAGATCCTGTTCCGCTTCCGCGCGCTGCTCGACGCGAACCGGGACGCGATCGCCGAGCTGATCACCGCCGAGCACGGCAAGGTGCACTCCGACGCCCTCGGCGAGGTGGCGCGCGGCCTGGAGATCGTGGACCTGGCGTGCGGCATCAACGTGCAGCTGAAGGGCGAGCTGTCGACGCAGGTCGCGAGCCGCGTCGACGTGTCGTCGATCCGCCAGCCGCTCGGTGTCGTGGCCGGCATCACGCCGTTCAACTTCCCGGCCATGGTGCCGATGTGGATGTTCCCGATGGCCATCGCGTGCGGCAACACGTTCGTGCTCAAGCCGTCCGAGAAGGACCCGTCGGCGTCGCTGAAGATCGCGGAGCTGCTCTCCGAGGCGGGCCTGCCCGACGGCGTCTTCAACGTCGTCCACGGTGACAAGGTCGCCGTCGACCGCCTCCTGGAGCACCCGGACGTCTCGGCGGTCTCCTTCGTCGGCTCGACCCCGATCGCCCGCCACATCCACGCGACGGCCTCCGCGAACGGCAAGCGCGTGCAGGCGCTCGGCGGCGCGAAGAACCACATGCTGGTGCTGCCGGACGCGGACCTGGACGCGGCCGCCGACGCGGCGGTCTCGGCGGCGTACGGCTCCGCCGGCGAGCGCTGCATGGCGATCTCCGCGGTCGTGGCGGTCGGCGCCATCGGCGACGAGCTCGTGGCGAAGATCAAGGACCGCGCCGAGAAGATCAAGATCGGCCCGGGCAACGACCCGGCCTCCGAGATGGGCCCGCTCATCACGGCCGCCCACCGCGACAAGGTCGCCTCGTACGTCGAGGGCGCCGCGGCCGAGGGCTGCGAGGTCGTGCTCGACGGCACCGGCTACACCGTCGAGGGCCACGAGAACGGCCACTGGATCGGTCTCTCGCTCCTCGACAAGGTCCCGACCTCCGCCAAGGCGTACCAGGACGAGATCTTCGGCCCGGTCCTGTGCGTGCTGCGCGTGGACACGTACGAGGAGGGCGTGGCGCTGATGAACGCCTCCCCCTTCGGCAACGGCACCGCGATCTTCACCCGCGACGGCGGCGCGGCCCGCCGCTTCCAGCTGGAGATCGAGGCCGGCATGGTCGGCGTGAACGTGCCGATCCCGGTCCCCGTCGGCTACCACTCCTTCGGTGGCTGGAAGGACAGCCTCTTCGGCGACCACCACATCTACGGCAACGACGGCACGCACTTCTACACCCGCGGCAAGGTCGTCACGACCCGCTGGCCGGACCCGTCCGAGGCCCCCTCGGGCGTGGACCTGGGCTTCCCGCGCAACCACTGATCCCGGTACCTGATCCCCGTACACGTCACTGAAGGGCCCGGCCGAGACGGCCGGGCCCTTCACGCGTCCGCGGCGTCCGCGCGTCCTCGGCTACTGCCCGAGGGACTGGTCGCGCTGCTCCCGCACCTGCTCGGTGAGGTCGCCGGTGTCGGCGGCGGGCGGGGCCTTGACCGGCTTCGTCGCGCCGAACTTGAGGAAGTCCATGGTCACTTCCATGCCGCCGCCGCGCTGGAACATCCGCACGGGCAGGTCCTCGCCGTCGACCCAGACGTCGCACGTCATCGTGCCGCCGTTCGCGCCCAGCGCCTTGACGGCGGCCTTCTTCTCGGCGGCGGTCATCTTCGAGGCGTTGATCTCGGCGGCGCCGACGGTGCCCCGGTAGTGGTGCGTCTTCTTGCCGAGCATCGTCTCCTCGCCGAGGTCCTTCACCTTCTTCGAGGCACCGATGTAGCGCAGGCCCGCGGTCGGGTCGGCGTTGTCCGCGACGTTGTCGGCGCCGGCCTCGCCCATGACCGCGGAGACGTCGACACGCATCCAGTGCTTGCCCTGGAGCGGCCCACTGGGCTGCGGGTCGATCTCGTAGTAGTACGCGCCGTCGACCATCTTCACGGTCAGCTTCGGGTCGTCCTGGAGCGTCTGCATCTGGGCGGCCCTGGTGTCCATCTGGACGTCGAGAGCGGCGCCGTCGCCCCAGGAGTACGTGCCGTCCATGGAGACCGGCTTGCCGCCGGTCGCGGTGAGCCGGGTCGTCGTCTCCACCTCGGCCGAGCCGAGCGCCTCGGTCTTGTCGGAGGCGCGGGTCAGCGCCGCCATGATCGTGTCCGCGTGGCTCACGGCGTCGGCGGTCTTCTGCGCGGCCACCGACCCGCAGGCGGTCGTCGCGGCCAGCACGGCCGCGGTGATCCCGGCCCATGCCGGCACCCGGGTGTACTTCATGTGTTCCGCCCCCTAGGCGCATCCCTGTGCGCTCGCTGTGTGCGCGCTGTGTGCGCGTGATGAGGAGCGGACTCTAGCGCTTCGGTGTCCGGACTGCGGACAAATTCCGGCGAAGTTCGGGTCTCAGGCTGCGGTTCCCATACGTAGGGGACGAATCGGGTGCCGCAGCCAGAATGAGCCGTACGCCTTCAATAGCAAGGTCAATTGGCCAAGTCCCTACATGGAACTCGGCCGACTTTGCGAACAAGTAAAGAAGCGCCGGTAGTTGCACAAGGTCACGAGTGCGGAATCCGCAGGGAAACGGCCGTTGACGTTCCGGATATCGGCGAGGTTCCATAACGCGCCGGGAGCGACGCAGAACCACCCCCACCAGCACCATCACAGCCTTCGGAGGCGATAGCGCTCCCCGCCGAACCACCTGCCACACGAGTCGATCGGAACCGCTCCATGACCGACACGCTTCGCCCCACCGCCTCCCCAGCGGTGGAGCCCCTGCCGAACACGGCACCGCCCCAGAAGCTCAAGCGTTCCATCGGCGTCGTCGGCGGCACCCTGCTCACGCTGTCGTGCGTGACGCCCGCCTCCACGCTCTTCGTCGTCGTCCCCGACCTGTTCGGGACGCTCGGCACGGCCACCGCCCTCACCATCGCGATCGGCTCGCTGCTCTGCATCGGCGTCGCGTTCTGCTACTCGGAGCTGGGCACCCTCATCCCCAGCGCGGGCGGCGAATACGCCATGGTGTCGACCCTCGCGGGCCGCCTCGCCGGCTGGCTGGTCTTCGTCCTGTCCCTGCTGGTCGTGATGATCGTGCCGCCCGTGATCGCCATGGGCACCGCCGACTACCTCGCCCCGCTGGTCCATCTGAACCCGTCGGTCGCGGGCGCCGGCGTCATGCTGCTCGCCACCCTCGCCGGCCTGCTCGACCTGCGCGCCAACGCCTGGATCACCGGCGTCTTCCTCGTCCTGGAGGTCATCGCGGCGGCCGTCGTCGCCGTCCTCGGCTTCGCGCACTCCGAGCGCGGCGCGGGCTCGCTGGTCTCCATGGAGGTCGCGGGCACGGGCGGCCACGCCGACACGGTGACGGGCATGCTCGTCGTCTCCGGGCTCGCCATCGCGCTCTTCGTCACCCAGGGCTTCTCCACCGCCGTCTACCTCTCCGAGGAGCTGGAGAACCCGCGCAAGTCCGTGGCCCGCACGGTCCTCGCCACGCTCGCCATCTCGACGGTGATCATCCTGGTTCCGGTCGTCGCGATCACCCTGGGTGCGGGCGACCTCTCGACCCTCACCTCCGGCGACATCAGCGGCATGGTCGAGGCCTGGTCGAACTCGGCCGTCGGCACCTTCGTCTCCCTGTGCGTCGCCCTCGCGATCATCAACGCGGGCATCGTCATGGTCATCCAGAACTCCCGCGTCCTGTTCGCCTCGGCCCGCGACAAGGCCTGGCCCGAGCCGGTCAACAAGGGCCTGGCCAAGCTCGGCCGCTTCGGCTCGCCGTGGGTCGCGACGCTCGTCGTCGGCGTCCCCGGCGCCGCGCTCTGCTTCGTCAACCTCGACACCCTGTACGGCGTGACGGGCGTCTCCGTCACCGGCATGTACCTGCTCGTCGCCGTGGCCGCCCTGCTCTCCCGGCGCGGCAGCCACCGCGAGCAGTCGGCCTGGCGGATGCCGCTGTGGCCCGCGGTCCCGGTGGTCCTGATCGCCGTCATGGCCTACATCCTCAGCCAGCAGGAGACCTCGTACCTCCTGTGGACGGGCGGCATCACGGCCGCGGCGACCGTCTACTGGGCCCTGTACCTGCGCCCGCGCCGCGAGACGCGCTGGCTGGTGTCGCTGCCGGAGGACGCCCAGGCGTAGGCCGGGTCACGGCGCTCCCCGGCCCCCATGACCGTGCCGCAGGCGCTCGTCGACGGCGGCACGGTCAGAGCAGGCAGCCCCGCCGGGGGGCGCCCCCGGCATGCATCCCGCGAGCGCTTGCGAGGTGGTGAGGGAGAGCGGTTGCCGGTCGCGCCGCCCCGCAACCGGACCGCTACTTCCGGAGATCCCAGGTGAGGGTGCGGCACGGACCGTCGTCCTTGCCGCCCGCGCTGAGGTAGGTGGCGCGCGCGGGGTCGTTGTCCATGTCCACGGGGACCCACATGTCGTAGCAACCCAGCTCCGAGGCGAGATCCGCGAGGGTGCGCACGAGGGCGCGGCCGATACCCCGCCGCCGGTGCTCCTCGTCCACCGAGAGCTCATAAAGAAACATTTCGCGCCCTTTGTCGGGATGCAGGGTCTCCACCCCGCTCACGAACCCCACGGGGGTGTCCCCGGGGTCCCCGTCCTCGTAGGCGAGAAACAGGTGATGGCCGGGGGCGGCGAGGAAGTCGACGGCCCACTCCTCCCGCGGTGGATCGTCGAAAAGGCGGGCAGCGGCGAGGAGTTGGGCCGATTCGGTCGCACGGGCGATTCGCATGGGCTTGTCCTACCCGGCAGGACCCGTCGGCCACACCGGCTACCGCGTACGCGGTACGGCGACGGCGGACCCTACTCCCCGGGGAGGTCACCCGGTTCCGACCGGGGGCTGCCGTGGTTGTCGGTGGCGCCCCCTACCGTTGTCGTATGGATCTACGACTGGGCGCATGGCGCGAGCGCGTACGAGGACGGCCGCGGCGGTGGATCGCCGCCGCGGCCGCACTCGTCGTGCTCGCGGGCGCGGGGACCTGGTCCGTCGCGGCCGCGGACGACGGGCAGCCCGCCGTGAAGCGGCAGGACCGGACGATGCCGATGTCCGGCGGAGTCCGGCTCGACACGTCCTACTTCACGACGGGAAGCAGCACGGACCGCCGCCCGGCCGTGCTGCTGACCCACGGCTTCGGCGGCAGCAAGGCCGACGTCCGGGGCGAGGCCGAGAAGCTCGCCAGGGACGGATACGCGGTCCTGACCTGGTCGGCGCGCGGCTTCGGCAAGTCCACGGGCAAGATCGGCCTGAACGACCCCAAGGGCGAGGTGGCCGACGTCTCCCGCCTCATCGACTGGCTCGCGACCCGCCCCGAGGTGCAGCTCGACAAGCCGGGCGACCCGCGCGTGGGCGTCACCGGCGCGTCGTACGGCGGCGCGGTCTCCCTCCTCGCCGCCGGCCACGACCACCGGGTCGACGCGATCGCCCCGCAGATCACGTACTGGAACCTGGCCGACGCGCTCTTCCCGGACGGCGTCTTCAAGAAGCTGTGGGCGGGGATCTTCTTCACCACCGGGTCCGCGGACATCGGCGCGCGCACCAGCGAGGCAGGCCTGCACTGCGGCAAGTTCCAGAAGCAGCTGTGCGACATGTACGAACGGGTCGCGGTCTCCGGCGAACCGGACGAGGCGGCCAGAAAACTCCTCGCTGCCCGGAGCCCCTCAGCGGTCGGTGACCGCATCAAGGTCCCCACCCTCATCGCACAGGGCCAGACGGACTCCCTCTTCCCCCTCGGCCAGGCGGACGAGATGGCCCGCCAGATCAAGGCGAACGGAGCACCGGTCGACGTCGACTGGCTCGCGGGCGGCCACGACGGCGGCGACATGGAAACAGGGCGGACCGAGGCGCGCGTGGCCTCCTGGTTCGACCGCTACCTGAAGCAGGACAAGAGCGCCGACACGGGCCCGGCGTTCCGGGTCACCCGCACCGGCGGCGTCGACTCGACGGACGGCGCAGCCACGAAGAGGGGCGCGAGCGCAGACACGTACCCGGGCCTACGAGGCGAACACCAACAGCACATCCCCCTCAAATCGGCGACGGAGACATTCCAGAACCCGCCGGGCGGCGGCCCCCCGTCGATCTCGGCGGTCCCGGGCCTCGGCAGCGTGTCGCGCCTCTCCTCCCTCGGCGTGGGCGTCTCCCTCGACTTCCCGGGCCAGTTCGCCCGCTTCGACTCGGCCCCCCTGACCCGTGACGTACGCATCACGGGCACCCCCACCGTCAAGGCGCACGTCAAGTCGTCCACGGGCACGGCGGTCCTCTTCGCGAAGGTCTACGACGCGGGCCCCGGCGGCACCCGGGAGGTCCTCCCCTCCCAACTGGTCACACCGACCAAGGTGACCGGAGCGGGAGGCAACGGCAAGGACGTCACCCTCACCCTCCCGGCGATCGACCACGAGGTGCAGAAGGGCCACAGCCTCCGCCTGGTCCTCTCCTCGACGGACCTCGGCTACGCGTCCCCGACGCAGCCCGCGACGTACCAGGTCTCGCTGCACGACGCGGCCCTGAGCCTGCCGACGGCACCACACGTGAAAACAGCGGCAGCCCCCCTCCCGTCCTGGGTCTGGTGGCTACCGCTCGCAGCAGCAGTCACGGCGGCGACCCTGCTCCTGACAACCCGCAGGCGCACGACACCCCCACCCCCCACCCTGACCGAAGTCCCCCTCCGCATCAGCAACTTGACCAAGCGCTACGCGAAGTCCGCAGACCGCTACGCGGTCCGGGACGTCTCCTTCCAGGTGGAAAAGGGCCAGGTCCTCGGCCTCCTCGGCCCGAACGGCGCGGGCAAGACCACAACCCTGCGCATGCTCATGGGCCTCATCCGCCCCGACGAGGGCGAGATCCGGGTCTTCGGCCACGCCATCCGCCCGGGCGCCCCGGTCCTCTCCCGGGTCGGCGCGTTCGTCGAGGGCGCCGGCTTCCTCCCGCACCTCTCCGGCCGGGAGAACCTGGAGCTGTACTGGAAGGCCACCGGCCGCCCGGCGCAGGACGCGCACATGGAAGAGGCCCTGGAGATCGCAGGCCTCGGCGACGCCCTGGCCCGCGCGGTCCGCACCTACTCGCAAGGCATGCGCCAGCGCCTGGCCATCGCCCAGGCCATGCTCGGCCTCCCGGACCTCCTGATCCTGGACGAGCCGACCAACGGCCTCGACCCGCCGCAAATCCGGGAGATGCGCGAGGTGATGATCCGCTACGCCCGCACGGGCCGCACGGTCATCGTCTCCAGCCACCTCCTGGCCGAGGTCGAGCAGTCCTGCACACACCTCGTCGTCATGGACCGCGGCCGCCTCGTCCAGGCGGGCCCGGTGGCGGACATCGTCGGCAACGGCGACACCCTCCTCGTAGGCCTGGAGACCCCGATCCCTGACCCGCTGGTGGAGAAGATCGCGGCGCTCCCCGACGTGGAGACGGCGACAAGGGCGGACGAGAACCTCCTCATCCGCCTGACCCCGACCGGCACGGCCCCCCACCTCCTGGCGGACCTGATGCGCCTCGACGTACCCGTCAACTCCCTGGGCCCCCATCGCCGCCTGGAGGACGCGTTCCTGACGCTGATCGGAGGAACGACCCCATGACCGCCCACCCAACGCCCACAACCCCTACCCACCGCCAGCGGCTCGACGGCCTGATGTCGCCGCCGCCCACCCACCGTCAGCGGCTGGTCCGCCCGTTGTCGGCGCCGCCCACCACCCACCGTCAGCGGCCCGACGGCCCGTTGTCGGCGCCGCCCACCACCCACCGTCAGCGGCCCGACGACCCGATGCCGGCGA
>NZ_JBFAVD010000054.1:0-16755 GCF_040679615.1 Streptomyces sp. NPDC052225
TTCATGTAGTACGGGAAGCGGGACGAGCAGCCGATGCCGGAGACGAAGACGATGTTCTCCTTCGCCAGGCCGAGTTCGGGCATGAAGCCCTGCACCGCGGCCAGGACGGCGTAATCGCCGCAGCCGGGGCACCAGCGCACCTCCTGATCGGTTTTGAAGTCCTTCACCGACTGCCGGCCCTGGGCCGGGGGAACCAGCTGCAGCAGGCTGCCCGAGCCCGTGCCCGGGTGCGTGCGGGTCTCAGCCATCGATGGCCTCCTCGAGAGCCGTGGCGAGCTGCTCAGCCTTGAACGGCATTCCGTTGACCTGGTTGTAACTGTGGGCGTCCACCAGGTACGTGGCACGGATGAGGGTGGCGAGCTGGCCGAGGTTCATCTCGGGGATCACCACCTTGTCGTACCTCGTGAGCACGTCCCCCAGATTCCGCGGGAACGGGTTGAGGTGACGCAGGTGGGCCTGCGCCACCTGCCGCCCGGCACCGCGCAGCCGGCGCACCGCCGCGGTGATCGGCCCGTACGTGGAGCCCCAGCCCAGGACCAGCAGCTTCGCCTCACCATCCGGGTCGTCGACCTCCACGTCCGGGACGGCGATGCCGTCGATCTTGGCCTGGCGGGTGCGGACCATGAAGTCGTGGTTGGCCGGGTCGTAGGAGATGTTGCCCGTGCCGTCCTGCTTCTCGATGCCGCCGATCCGGTGCTCCAGGCCCGGGGTGCCCGGGATGGCCCACGGCCGCGCGAGGGTCTGCGGATCGCGCTTGTAGGGCCAGAAGACACGGCGGCCGTCGGCCAGTTCGTGGTTGGGGCCGGTGGCGAACTGCACCCGCAGATCGGGGAGCCCCCCCACCTCGGGGATCCGCCAGGGCTCCGAGCCGTTGGCGAGATAGCCGTCACTCAGCAGGAACACCGGCGTGCGGTAGGCCAGCGCGATACGGGCGGCCTCCATCGCCGCGCCGAAGCAGTCCGAGGGAGTGGCGGCCGCGACGATGGGCACCGGGGCCTCGCCGTTGCGCCCGTACATCGCCTGCAACAGGTCGGCCTGCTCGGTCTTGGTCGGCAGGCCGGTGGACGGGCCGCCGCGCTGGATGTCGACGACCAGCAGCGGCAGCTCCAGGGAGACCGCGAGGCCGATCGTCTCGGACTTCAGCGCCACACCGGGCCCGGAGGTGGTGGTGACGGCCAGCGACCCGCCGAACGCCGCGCCGAGCGCCGCGCCGATCCCGGCGATCTCGTCCTCCGCCTGGAAGGTCCGTACGCCGAAGTTCTTGTGCTTGGACAGCTCGTGCAGGATGTCCGAGGCCGGCGTGATCGGGTACGAGCCCAGGAACAGCGGCAGCCCCGCCTGCTTGGAGGCGGCGACCAGCCCGTACGAGAGGGCCAGGTTCCCGGAGATGTTCCGGTAGGTCCCGGCCGGGAAAGCACCCGCACCGGCCGGAGCCACCTCGTAGGAGACCGCGAAATCCTCCGTCGTCTCACCGAAGTTCCAGCCGGTGCGGAACGCCGTCAGGTTCGCTGCCATGACCATGGGCTGCTTGGCGAACTTCTGCTTCAAGAACGCCTCGGTACCGCCGGTGGGCCGGTGATACATCCAGGACAGCAACCCGAGCGCGAACATGTTCTTGCTGCGCTCGGCCTCCTTGCGCGAAAGGCCGGACTCCTTCAGCGCCTCCAGGGTCAGCGAGGTCAGCGGCACCTTGTGCACGCTGTACCCGTCCAGCGAACCGTCCTCCAACGGGCTGGAGGCATAGCCGGCCTTCGCCAGCGCCCGCGGCGAGAACTCGTCCGTGTTGACGATCACCTCCGCGCCCCGCGGGACATCGCCGATGTTCGCCCGCAACGCGGCCGGATTCATGGCCACCAATACATCCGGTGTGTCACCGGGAGTGAGAATGTCGTGGTCGGCGAAGTGCAGCTGAAACGACGACACACCCGGAAGCGTCCCTGCCGGCGCCCGGATTTCGGCGGGAAAGTTCGGCAGCGTCGACAGATCGTTCCCGAACGATGCCGTCTGCGACGTGAAGCGATCTCCCGTGAGCTGCATGCCGTCACCGGAGTCCCCCGCAAACCGGATGACCACCCGGTCCAGACGCCGCACCGTCTTCCTGGGTGCCTCTCCGTCTTTCTCTTTGCTTTCCAGTGCCAGAACGGCCACCGGCCGCCCCCTCTCTAGACGTCGCGGACGGCGAACGCGCAGCGAAGCCGACTGAACCGCACGCTAGGAGGAAGGACTTGTGACTGGCCAAAGCATCCGCTGACCCCACGGCCGCACCAGCCGCCACGGCCGCCCCGCACAGCGCACCAGCACGGCAGAACACGCGGACGGCGCCCGCCCACGCCGCACAGCCGGTCACGCCGGCCCGATCCCCGCGCCGCGACCGCAATCACCCTCACCCCGGACCCACAGCCGCAAGTGGACCTTTAGAACCGGGCTGCACGCTGCTGGCGAACGTCAGTCGCCAGCATCGTACGGACAACTTTGAGGAAGGTCAGCGGTGCGCATTCTCTTCAACGTCTTTCCGGCATCGTCACACGTATTTCCAGTCGTCCCACTGGCATGGGCACTCCAGAGCGCCGGTCACGAAGTCGTGATGGCCACCACCGAGGCCGGGCTCGACCCGAAGTTGTTCACGAACATCGCCTCGGCCGGCCTCACCGCGGTACCGCTGGGCGGCAAGGAGGAAATCGCCGCCTCCCTGGCCCCCCACCTCGCCGCCGCGAACCGCCCCGACCGACGCACCGCCGAGATCGACCCGGACGACGAGAACGCCTGGCGCACCTGCCGGGACATGCTGATCGACCTCCTCGGCGCGCACTACCCGCCCCCACAGGCCGGCAGCGACCACCGCCCGGTCCTGGACACCCTGGTGGAATTCGCCCGCAACTGGCGCCCGGACCTGGTCCTGTGGGACCCCTTGGCCCCCACAGGCGCCGTGGCCGCGCGCGCCTGCGGCGCCGCCCACGCCCGCCTCCTGTTCGGCATGGACAACGTCGGACTGGTCCGCACCAAGACACTGCAGGAACTGGCCGACCCCTCCTCCGGCCTGACAGAGGACCCCTGGATGCCGTGGCTGGGCCCGGTACTGGAGCGCTACGGACTCGACTTCACCGAAGAAACACTGCTCGGCCAGTGGACCCTGGACCTGACCGCGGCACGCATGCAGTACCCGCTGGACCTGAGGTACGTCCCCGTCCGATGGATCCCGTACAACGGCGGCAGCACCTTCCCGCAGTGGCTGCACACCCGGCCCGAGCGGCCCCGGGCGGTCTTCACACTCGGCCAGACCCGCCGGCTCCTCAACGGCCCCCAAGGCGGCTTCCCGCTGCGGGAGTTCTTCGACTCCGTGTCCGACCTGGACCTGGAAATGGTCGCCACCCTGAACAACGACCAGCTCTCCACCGCAGGCACGCTCCCGGACAATGTCCGCGCCATCGGCTACGTGCCGCTCAACCAGCTGCTGCCGACCAGCTCGGCAGTCATCCACCACGGCGGCGGAGGCACCTCCGGCGCCTGCGTCGCCTACCAGGTACCGCAGCTGATGGTGCCGATCCCGATGTGGGACGAGAAGGTCATAGCCCGCTACATCAGCGCCCGCGGCGCAGGACTGATCGTCGACCCCGCGGCCATCGACGTCGACAGCATGCGAAAAGACCTCGTCCGCCTGATAACCGAACCGTCATTCCAGGCCGGAGCCCGCGACCTGTACGAGGACATGCTGGCCGCCCCGGCCCCCAAAGACGTCGTCCCGACAGTGGAGAGGCTGACCAGGGAGCATCGCTGCTGAAAAGCAGCACACAGGAAGCGAGAGGAACACGATGAAAGCTCTGGTGTTGGCCGGCGGATCGGGCACCCGCCTACGGCCTTTCAGCTACTCGATGCCCAAGCAGCTCATCCCCATCGCGAACACACCGGTCCTCGAATACGTCGTACGCAACATCCTGGACCTGGGCGTGAACGAGATCGGCATCATCATCAACGACCGCGACAACGAGATCCAGCGGGCCCTCGGAGACGGATCACAGTTCGGAGCCCAACTCACCTACATCCGCCAGGAGAACCCGCTCGGCCTCGCCCACACCGTCGCCATAGCCCAGGACTTCCTCGCCGACGACGACTTCGTGATGTACCTGGGCGACAACATGCTCCCCGACGGAATCTCCGACATCGCCGAGGAATTCACCGCCCGCCGCCCCGCAGCCCACATCGTGGTCTGCAAGGTCGAAGACCCGTGCGCCTTCGGCGTGGCCGAACTCGGCCCCGACGGCGAAGTACTGCGCCTGGTGGAGAAGCCGAAGCAGCCACGCAGCGACCTGGCCCTGATCGGAGTGTATTTCTTCACCGCCGCCATCCACGAGGCGATCGCGGCCATCACCCCCAGCGCCCGCGGCGAACTGGAGATCACCGACGCCATCCAGTGGCTCGTCACCAACGGCGCGGACGTACGCGCAAGCGACTACCAGGGCTACTGGAAAGACACCGGCAAGGTCGCAGACGTCCTGGCATGCAACGCCCGCATCCTGGACGGCCTCCACCCCGGCGTACACGGCACGGTCGACGCCACCAGCGTGCTCGTGGGACCAGTCGTCGTAGAAAAGGGAGCACGCATCGTCCGCTCCCGCATCGAGGGACCCGCGATCATCGGCGCAGGCACCGTCGTGGAAGACAGCCACATCGGCCTGCACACCTCCGTAGGACGCGACTGCGCTGTCACCAACAGCCGCCTCGAACGCTCCATCGTCCTCGAAGGAGCATCCGTCACCGGCGTACAAGGCCTGCACAGCTCCCTCGTCGGCCGCTCCGCCTCCGTCGGCACCACCACACAGAGCACCGACCGCTACCGCCTGGTCGTCGGAGACCACACCCAAGTGGAAGTCGCGGCATGAAGATCCTGGTCACCGGCGGCGCCGGTTTCATAGGCTCCAACTTCGTCCGCAACCTCCTCGCGAACACCTACACCCGCTGGGAGAACGCCCACGTCACCGTCCTGGACAAACTGACCTACGCAGGCAACCGCAGCAACCTCCCCGCCTCACACCCACGCCTGCAATTCGTCCAGGGCGACATCTGCGACGCAGCACTGCTCCACGAACTGCTGCCCGGACACGACGCCGTAGTGCACTTCGCCGCGGAATCCCACGTGGACCGCTCACTGGCCGACGCCGGCCAGTTCTACCGCACCAACGTCCTGGGCACCCAGACACTCCTCCACGCCGTGCTCAACAGCAAGGTCCAGCGGATGGTCCACGTCTCCACCGACGAAGTGTACGGATCAGTGGAAGAAGGCTCCTGGACCGAAGACAGCCCCCTGCTGCCCAACAGCCCCTACGCAGCCTCCAAAGCATGCTCCGACCTGGTCGCCCGCACCTACTGGACCACCCACCGCGTGAACCTCTCCATCACACGCTGCTCGAACAACTACGGGCCCTACCAGCACCCCGAAAAACTCATCCCGCTGTTCGTCACCAACCTGCTCGAAGGAAACCAAGTACCCCTGTACGGCGACGGACGCAACATCCGCGAATGGCTCCACGTGGACGACCACTGCCGCGGCATCCAACTCGTCCTCGACAACGGCCGGCCCGGCGAGATCTACAACATCGGCGGCGGCAACGACCGGACCAACCGCGCCATCACCGAACACCTCCTCGAACTGACCGGCCTCGGACAGGACATGATCCGCCACGTCGCCGACCGCGAAGCACACGACCTGCGATACGCCATCGACGACACCAAGATCCGTGAAGAACTCGGCTACACCCCCCTGACCAGCTTCGAAGAGGGCCTCGCCGCCACGGTGCAGTGGTACCGCGACAACCCGGGCTGGTGGAAGACCGCCAAATACCACCCCGAAAGCACAACCGGCTGAAAACAACAAAGCCGCCGAACCCCGAGCCCCACAGACAGGAGGCGCAGCAACGCCCACCAACGCTGCGCCTCCTGACGAATGCCCCGGCGCACCCACAACACCCCGCTACAGAACCCTCCCCGACCACAGCGCCGGCCAACAGAAGGGAACGACGATGACCGACAACAAGGACATCGTGCTGGATGCGGTCCGCAGCTACCACCGGGCCACCGCATCACACGAAGCGTTCAAACCCGGAGTGACGGAGATCTGGCCGTCCGGCGCGGTTCTGGACGAAGAAGACCGGGTCGCCCTCGTCGAAGCCGCACTCACCCTGCGCATCGCTGCCGGACCCAGCTCCAAGAAGTTCGAGTCCAACTTCGCCAAACTCCTCAAGCGACGCAAGGCCCACCTGACGAACTCAGGTTCCTCAGCAAACCTCCTCGCCCTGTCCGCACTGACCTCAGAGACGCTCGGCGACAGCCGCCTCAAACCAGGGGACGAGGTGATCACCGTCGCAGCAGGGTTCCCCACCACCGTCAACCCGATCCTGCAAAACGGACTCATCCCCGTCTTCGTGGACGTGGACCTGCCCACATACAACACCACCGCCGACCGGGTGGCACAGGCCATCGGCCCCAAAACCCGGGCCATCATCATCGCCCACGCACTCGGCAACCCCTTCGAAGCAGCCGAAGTGGCCCAACTCGCCAAAGACCACGACCTCTTCTTCATCGAAGACAACTGCGACGCCGTCGGCACCCTCTACGACGGCCGCATCACCGGCACCTTCGGCGACCTCAGCACCGTCAGCTTCTACCCCGCACATCACCTCACCATGGGCGAAGGCGGCTGCGTCCTCACCGACAACCTCCGCCTGGCACGCGTCGTGGAATCCCTGCGCGACTGGGGACGAGACTGCTGGTGCGAACCCGGCAAGAACAACACCTGCTTCAAACGGTTCGATTACCACATGGGCAACCTGCCCCCCGGATACGACCACAAATACATTTTCTCCCACGTCGGCTACAACCTGAAAGCAACCGACATCCAGGCCGCACTCGGCCTCACACAACTCACCAAACTCGACACCTTCATCGAAGCCCGACGCCACAACTGGCGCCGCCTGCGCGAAGGCCTGGACGGCCTCCCCGGCCTCCTGCTCCCCGAACCGACCCCCCGATCCCAACCCAGCTGGTTCGGCTTCGTCATCACCGTCGACCCCAAGGCCCGCTACACACGCGCCGAACTCGTCGCACACCTGGAAGAGCGCAACATCGGAACCCGCCGGCTGTTCTCCGGCAACCTCACCCGCCAGCCGGCCTACATCGGCCGCCCCCACCGCATCGTCGGCGACCTCACCAACAGCGACATCATCACCGAACACACCTTCTGGATCGGCGTCTACCCAGGACTCACCGACGAAATGCTCGACTACGTAGTCGCCACCATCAAGGAGTTCGTCGCCCAACGCAGCTGAGAACCCGCCGCATCCACACCACCACAAACCACGGGGAGCCACACCGATGCCGACCCACGTTCTCCAAAAGCGCGAAGCCCAGACCCCACCGGCACGCATCGCCACATCAGCCGCCACCACACACGGAGTCCAACTACCCACCGAACACTTCGACAGCTGGCTGGCCCAACGACGCAAAGCCAACACGTTCCGCGTGGACCGCATACCGTTCGCAGAAATGAACGGCTGGTCCTTCCAGGAACACACAGGGAACCTGGTACACCAAAGCGGCCGCTTCTTCACCGTCGAAGGACTCCACTTCACAGAAGACGGCCAACCCTACGGCGACGGCCCGCACAGCGACTGGTACCAGCCCATCATGCGCCAGCACGAGGTCGGCATCCTCGGCCTCCTCGTCAAAGAATTCGACGGAGTACTGCACTTCCTGATGCAGGCAAAAATGGAACCAGGCAACCCCAACCTGCTCCAGCTCTCACCCACCGTCCAGGCAACCCGCAGCAACTACACCAAGGCCCACCAGGGCGCAGACGTCAAGTACATCGACTACTTCCTCGGCCCCCACCGCGGCCAGACCATCGTGGACGTCCGCCAATCCGAACACGGTTCATGGTTCTTCCGGAAAACCAACCGCAACATGGTCGTCGAAGCCACCGGCGACGTACCCCTGATGGACGACTTCTGCTGGCTGACCCTCGGCCAGATCAACGAACTGCTCCACCGCGACAACGTCATCAACATGGACTCACGCACAGTCCTCTCCTGCCTCCCCACCCAGCACACCTCACACGACGCCCTGCACTCCGACACCGAACTCCTCTCATGGATCACCGGAGAACGAACCCGGCGCTGCGTACGCACCGAACAAGCCCCCCTCAACCGCCTCCCCGGCTGGAAACACACCGCCAACGCGATCGAGCACGAAACAGGCCGCTACTTCAACGTCGTCGCAGTATCCGCACACGCCGAGAACCGCGAAGTGACCGGCTGGACCCAACCCCTCTTCGAACCAGCCGGCCCCGGCATCCTCGCCCTCCTCACCCACGAGATCGAAGGCACCCCGCACGTACTGGTCCAAGCCCGCGTCGAACCCGGCCTCGTCGACACCATCGAACTGGCACCCACCGTCCAGTACACCCCCCACAACTACGCCCACCTGCACGACAACGAGCACCCCCCATTCGCGGAATCGATACTCCACGCCACCGACAAACACATCCGCTACGACGCCATCCACGCCGAAGAAGGAGGCCGCTTCCTCAACGCCGAAAGCCGCTGCCTCATCGTCGAAACAGACACCCTCCTGGACCCACCACACGGCTACACCTGGGCCTCCCACGCACAACTCACCTCCCTGGCCCAGCACAGCCACTACCTCAACGTCCAAGCCCGCACCATGCTCGCCTGCCTCAACGCGACCAAGACCCCACGCCAATGACCACCCCACTACGCGTGGGAGTGCTCGGATGCGCGAACATCGCAGTACGCCGGATGCTTCCTGCCTTCACAGCCACCCCCGGCATCGAACTCGCAGCAGTAGCCAGCCGCGACCCGCACAAGGCACAACAAGTCGCCGAACGCTTCCACTGCCGCGCCATCCACGGCTACGCAGAACTCCTCGAACTCGACGACATCCACGCCATCTACGTGCCACTGCCCGCAGCCCTGCGCCCCCCGTGGGTCGAAGCAGCACTCCGCGCCGGCAAACACGTCCTGGCCGAGAAGCCCATATCCGCCCACCACCCCCGCACCCGCGACCTGTTCCACCTCGCCGCCGCCCGCGACCTGGTACTCATGGAAAACGTCATGTTCGTTCACCACCCCCGCCACCAAGCCGTACGACACCTGATCACAGACGGCGCACTCGGCGAACTGCGTTCATTCCACGCGGCATTCACCATCCCGCCACTCGCAGACACCGACATCAGGTACAGCCCACAACTCGGCGGCGGAGCCCTGATGGACGTCGGAATCTACCCCCTGCGGGCAGCGCTCCACATACTCGGCCCCGAACTCGACATCATCGGCGCCTGCCTCATCCAGGGAGCCGGACGACAGGTCGAAACCTCCGGCGCCGCACTACTGCGCACACCCGCCGGCATCACGGCCCACATCACCTTCGGCATGGAACACACCTACCGCTCAACCTACGAACTACAAGGCAGCGAAGGCAGCCTGACCGTCGACCGGGCATTCACCCCGCCCGCCGACGACATCCCCGTCATCACCCTCCACCGCGGCGCAAAGACCGAGCACATCCGCCTGGAACCACACGACCAGGTGACAGCCACCGCAAAGGCCTTCGCCGCCGCAGTGCACACCGCAACCCCACCCGACACAGGCGACACCCTGCGGCAGTCAGAACTCCTCCACAGGATGAACCAAATCGCCACGCGCACCCAATACAAGAGCAACGATCGGTCTGACACATGACCGCCGACACCAGGAAAACCACCCAGGAAACCGAGCCTCAGCCAGACACTCACGACCCCCACCCCGCCACAGCCGCGACCACACCGGAAATCCCCACAGAGCGTCTACGGTCACTCCTCAACGGCACCGAACTACGTGAATGGCTGGCCGGCGTCTCCTGCGCGGAAGGCGGAGCAGCCGAAGCACTGCTACGCCACCTGATCGAGGCCCCCTGACACGAGCCCTGCACCCCCTTAAAGCTCCAACCAACACCGCATACAAGGAAAGTGACGACCAGTCAGTTACCTTGACCGGAGCGGACTCCCGCAACGCCGGCAACGCACCCGCGGCGACCAACCACCGCCTCCGGACTGATCAACACCCCCCAGCAGACCTACAGCCCCCCTGGGCCTGGCCGGGCCCACGGCCACCGACCCCGGCCTGGCGGCAGCCATGTCCGCGCCGCTGTTCACGCTGGCGTCGGGGCGTCAGGACCACCGCGCTGCCACCCCGTCGCTTCCACGCCGCTGGAACGTTAGCTGTTCGGTGACGTTCACAAGACCATGGTGCGAAAGGGCGGCCAAGTGCTAGAGAGAAACAAGGACTTCGGCAAGTTCGGTGCCCAGGGCATCAAGAGCTTCGAGGCTGCGGCCCGCCAGCTGGACCGCCTGGCAAGCTTCATCACGACACCGGTCACACAGCGCCGAGGCCTGATGGCCCGCCTGCACTACCTGACCCGCACCGACCACGCGAGGCAGGCCGCGCGAGAGGCAGGGCTGACGGTCACGGACCGCACCCTGAAAGCATGGCTGGACGGCAGGCAAAAGCCGTCAAAGCGGAATCTGGAACGGATCGAGGAGGCCTACCGCACGGTACGCCGCAAGAACGTGGCCCGCCATCTGCTGGCCCGCCTCAACCGCGAGGGCCGCGGCACCCGAGTCGAGTTCCATCCCCTCAACCAGTCCCAGGTCCCTCGCCCCCGCCAGCGCGTCATCGACTACCGCACGCTGAACGTCCGCCGCTGGGACCGCATCGTGACGGCCTGGGCCGCGGGGGACACCCGCGCCTTGGACGAGGCCTGGATCGACGACGCGGTCGTGGACCTCGGTTCACAGTGGGGCGAGTACGAGTACGTGACAAATGTGGGATTCAGCGCCTGAGGGCCCGTACTCCGGAGCTCAGGCACAGGTGCGAATCTGAGTGGTGTTGTCACCGGGCTGTACGGCGTGTCACGGGCGGGGGACCAGCTCGTCGTGGTGGTGCAGATTCCTGAGCGTCGTCTACGTCGTGGGCGGATGGTTATGCCGTCTCGTGCTCGTGGAGCCGCTTCTGGAGGGGAAGGTCGACGGGCGTATCCGCCTCTGGATCAACCCGGCCGTTGCCTTCGATCCGTGGGACGACCCGCGCGTCCTTGCCGCACGACACCAGTTTCCGTACATCGACGTCGCCGAGGGGGGAATGTCAGCAGCTGAGCCGGTTCACATCTACCCCTACTCGCAGGACCTTTGGGAGGCGGTCTACGCCAACCTCGCGCCCATGCGCGAGGACCCGGTGATGTTCGACTGCGAGCTGCACGGCACCGCGTTCAATTCACGTCGTGTGGTTGAGGGACGGGAAGAGGGCGCGGGCAAGCTCTGGGGTCGGCGTGACGAAGATGCCGTCCGCTGCAACCAGGGCGGTGGACGGGGTCTCTTCCGTGGTGATCGAGCCCGTCACGTAGATCTTCCGGCCGTCGGTTCCCGTGACATGAGCGCTCGCCAGCAAGGGCGTCTCCAGGGGTACGGGGCCCTGGTAGCGCATCCGGAGCGAGATGGTCATGCCCGGGTGGCCGGCGGCGGCACATGCCCAGCCCATCAGTTCGTCGAGGAGCATCGCGCTGACGCCGCCGTGGCCGTAGCCAGGCGGTCCCTCGTGTGCGATGCCCAGGACACACCGGCCTTCGGCGCCGCCGTCGACCGGAGTCACCCGCATCGGCGGTGCGAGCGGGCTGCCGGCACCGGTGACGGGGCTGTACATGCGTACTCCGCCTGGGAATTCGTCCACGGCGGGGATGTCCGTTGGTTGACGGCGGCGGCCGGTGAGCTGCCCCGTCAGAGCGCGGACGTCGTCGGCCGGGCGGTGCAGGGTCTCTACGGCGGCCGTGGTGCAGACGGTGGCGTCGACGAGCAGACGCAACTCGTGGCCGAGCGCGGCGATGGCTTCGCGTTGGTGTTGCAGGTCCTCGGGTGCGGGACTTCGAGGCGGGGAGCTCGTCGTGGTTCGTGGCGCGTTCATCAACTGTCTCTGTGGTGCGTAGGTGGTCGTGTAGTCGGTGATGCGGTCGTCAGCGTGCGACCGGGGCCGGGGCGGGGTCCCGGACAAAGACGGGTTTGAGGTGTTTCTCGGGCAGAGCTTCGGGGAGTTGCTCCCAGTCCAGGACGTGGGAGACGACGCGCTCGGGCGCGACTTTCCCGCCGGCGGCGAGGGCGAGGGCCTCGGGAAGGTGGGCGCGTACGTTGTCGCGGGCGATCCGCAAGGTGACGCCGGTGAGGTACATGTCGAGCAGCGGTAGTTCGCCGGGCCGGAAGTGGTTGCCCGCGGACTCGCAGATGCCCTCCGGGGCAAGGGAGTTGACGGCGAGGGCTAGCTGGTCGACGCGACCGGTGGCCTCGACGGCGATGTCGAAGCCGTGCTGGACGGGTTCGATCGCCTCGGCGGTACGGGCGCCGAAGCTCTCGGCGATACGGCGGTGCTCGGGGTCGGGGTCGACGTAGAGGACGTCCGAGGCGCCGAGCGCGCGGGCGATGTCGCACACGTACAGGCCGATGCTGCCGCGGGCGACGACCAGGATGCGCGCTCCGGGGCGGACCTTGAGATGTGGGGCGACCAGGCGCCAGGACAGGGACCAGTTGTCGCTGGCCGACGCCATGGCGACCGGGTCGAGTCCGGCGGGCAGGGGGACGAGCATGGCGTCCGCGAAGGGGACCCGAACCAGGTCGGAGAAGAGCCCACCCCAACTCCCGCCGATCGGCGCTCCGTACATGGCCATGTGTGGGACGGCGGTGCAGTGCGCGGTCAGTCCGGTGCGGCAGTGGTCGCAGGTGCCGCAGTTGATGGACCAGGGCACGACGACCAGATCGCCGGGAGCGACCGTGGTCACCGTGTCGCCGGCCTCGACGACCCGGGCGACGCACTCGTGGCCCAGCGCGAAGGGCGGGTCGATGAAGCCGTGCCCGGCCAGGATCGCGGAGTCGACGTCGCAGGAGGTCGCGGCGATCGGCGCGACGATCGCCTGGCCGTCCGACTGGAGCTTCGGGGTGGGTACGTCGCGCCACTCGGCGGTATGCCGGGCGACGTAGGTCAGTTCACGCATCGGTGCGCTGCTCCTTGGCCATCGCCACGAGGTCGGCGTAGCGGATCACGGAGCCGCCCGCGCCCCAGGTGCCGTCGGGCTGTTCGTGGACGAGGACCCATACCCGCAGGGCGTCGTCCGGGCCGAGACCGGCGGCGGCCAGGACGGTCTTCGTCGCGTCCTCGACGAGCCCGGCCTTGCGCCGCTCGGACAGGGCGCCGTGCGGGACGGTGACCTCCACGAGGAAGCGCGGCGCGTCGTCCTCCGCGGTGCTCTGGGCGCCCTCGGGCAGCTCGACGAGGTAGCTCCACGCCTGGGCGCGGAAGAAGGCCGTGTCGGGTGCCCCTTCCCAGCGCAGCAGGACGGCGGCGAGGTCGCGCCGCACGGTGGCGCGGCCCTCCTCTCCGAGGGCACCCGTCGGGACGGTCAACCGGATCATGGGCATGGCGCCTCCTATGACGCTCGTTATAGACGCCGATGACGGTAGACTATGACGACCGTTATAGCCAGAGGGGAAATGCGCAGATGCCAAGGAGCAGTACGCCGTCGCGTGAGCGGATCGTGGCCGGGGCGGCCGACATGATCAGCCGGCGCGGGCTGAGCGCGACGAGCATCCGGGAGATGGCCAAGCACGCCGAGGCGCCGCTCGGCTCGACGTACCACTACTTCCCCGAGGGCAAGCAGCAGTTGGCCACCGAGGCCGTGCGCTACACGGGCGAGTGGGTCGCGCACAGCCTGCGCAAGGAACTGGAAGCGGGTCCGGCCGAAGGGCTGCGGGCCTTCCTCGCCCTGTGGCGGAAGATCGTCGTGGAGAGCGACTTCCACGCGGGCTGCCCCGTCTTGGCCGTGGCCATCGAGGAGCCGCCGGCCGATGAGGTCCCGCCCGCGCTGGCGGCTGCGGCCGAGGTCTTCGAGCAGTGGGAGGGCCTGCTCGCCGACTCGCTCCGGGCGCACGGCGCCGAGGTGGAACAGGCCGCGCAACTCGCAACGCTCATCGTCGCGGCCGTCGAGGGAACGGTGGCCATGTGCCGTGCCCAGCGCAGCACCCGGCCGCTCGACCGCACGGCCGAACAATTGCAGGCCCTCATCGCGACGACTGCCAAGAGCTGAGCAGGGGATGGCGTAAAGGGCGGATCGGCCTGCGATGGCCGGTGATCGAACCGGCTCAAGCCCCCGCCGCCCTTCTGCCGGTCGGGGACTTGGGCGTGAGCCGGTCAGGCGCCGAGGAGGGCGCGGATGGCCTTGGCCTTCTCCTCGGTGAACACGCCGGTGTCGAGGAGAGGGAGGACGGACAGCACGCCGCCGCGCGATCCCCAGCTGCCCTCGTCGATGACACGGAAGTTGACCCACCAGGCCGGGGACGGCTCGGCCAGCCCGCAGGCGTCGGCCATCGCGGCCAGGAGACGTTCGATGACCTCGGCGCGCACCTCCTGTCGCCAGTCGCCATCCATCACCGCCACGTCGATCACCATGGCATCGGCCTCCGGCCCGGCATCGGCCAGGAGCCGCCCGCCAATCGCCATCATGTCCCGCTCACGCTCGACGAAGTGCACCTGGAACCCGACCCGCGCGGGCGGCGCGAACTGCCCGACCTCCGGCACGAGCACCGCGTCCGTCAGTGTCCCGGCCAGTGTGCGGCGCTGCTCCAGGTCCAGGCGGCCCTTGGCGGTGTTCACCGTAATGATCGTCACGACATCCTCCTATGACAGTCGTTATAGACGGGTTCCAGCGTACTCCCCGCCTATAACGACCGTCATGCCGAGAGATCGGATCGTCACGGCGCTCGGCGAGCTGAACTAAGCCGACCGGACCGGATGCCAACGAGCCCGCCCTTGCTGACGCGGTCCGGTCCGGGGTCGCGTGTAGTCGATGCAGTGGCGGATGCTGTGGTCTCTGACCAGGCGGTCGTGGCGGTCCAGACGCACGAAGAAGTCCGGGGCATGCCGAAACGACTGGGTTCGCTGTCAAACGCCTCGATTGGATGACAAAGGACAAGCGGTGCGGTCACCGACGGGTAGGCCTACGTGATTCTGTTCATGAGTTCCGACAGCAGATGTTCACCAGTTCCGACAGCATCCGCTGGGATTCGTCATTCGAACAAGCTGCGAGGTCGCAATGGTCTGCATGCGGGTTGAGGACCATATCTGTCCTAGATGGCCCCTACGGTCGCTCTGGGTCGCCGATCTGGTGGCTCGCAGCAAGGATGACGCAGGCAGCCGCTACCCCTGGGCTGCCTGCCGCACATGCGAGGAGTACGACCATGGGCATCTCAGAGGGCGCCGAACGCGCCGATACCTTCGTTGCGCACCGGTTCACCGAGCAGCTGGTGGACCTGGGCGAGATCCGCATGAACTACGTCGTCGAAGGCGACCCGAGTTCCCCGGCGCTGCTGCTCGTTCCCGCGCAGGGCGAGTCCTGGTGGGGCTACGAGGACGCGATTGGGCTGCTCAGCTCCGAGTTCCAGGTATTCGCGATTGACCTGCGCGGGCAGGGCCGCTCCACCTGGACGCCGGGGCGCTACAACCTGGGCACCTGGGGCGCGGACGTGGAGCGGTTCATCGACTTGGTGGTCCAGCGCCCCGCGATTGTGGCGGGGAACTCTTCCGGTGGCATCATCGCCGCCTACGTTGCCGCGTACGGGAAGCCCGGCTTGGTCCGCGGCGCGATCCTGGAGGACCCGCCGCTGTTCTCCTCCCAGGCCACTCCGCCCTACGGGCCCGGCATGATGCAGACCCTCGGGCCGATCTTCGCCCTGTGGGCGAAGTGGCTCGGCCCGCAATGGTCGATCGGTGACTGGACCGGGATGGTCGAGGCCGCTCCCAGCGAGCTGCCCACCTTCCTGCACCCCGGCATCGGTTTCATGATGGGCGACGGCAACCCCGAAGCCGGCGCATCCGCTACCCCGGTGCAGCACCTGAAGGAGTACGACCCCGAATGGGGCCAGGCGTGGGCCGACGACACCGCCAACGCCGGCGTCGACCACGCCACGATGCTCGCCCAGGTCAAAACCCCGGTGCTGCTCACGCACCACTTCCACATGACCGACCCCGACACCGGCCAGCTCATGGGCGCCATGACGGACATCCAGGCCGCCCAGGCCCGCCGCCTGATGGAATCCACCGGCCAGCCCGTGGCCTTCAGGCCGCTCGATGCCCCGCACACTATGCACGAGCCGATGGCACAGCAGTACGTCGATGTCGTCACGGAGTGGATCAAGGCGCTGCCCTAACCGCCGCACCGCAGTTAACGCGGTCGGCGGGCTACGGCGGGCTTCCCCGTCCCCTTCCGCCCGGCGCTGCCCCTGGGTGATCGCCTTCTTCTCCCGCTTCCCAGCGACGGACAGCTGGGTGAGCGGGGAAGATCCAACAAGGCCCCCAGAACACGTGACCTGACCGGGCATCAAATCCCGATGAGGAAAGCCGAAAACCAGCAGGACCCCACCCCGCAGCCCGCCCCAGGAATTCACGGAGTGAATTCCGTTCCAGCCCGAATCGCGGAGCGAATTCGGGCACCGGCCAACGGAGTTGGCCGGGTATTCCGGCGGAGCCGGAATACGGAATTGCGGAGCAATTCCTCTTTCCCGCCGCGTAGCGGCGGCGCGTCGTGTCTGCGGAGCAGACCGCGCGAGAAAGGAAGAGCAAACCTCTGAACACCAGTCACAAATCCGGTTAACGCGTATGCCATCTTCGGCATGAG
>NZ_JBFAVD010000055.1:0-16115 GCF_040679615.1 Streptomyces sp. NPDC052225
GCCCCCCCTGTAGGAGCACCACCGCCGCGCGCCCCGGCGCGGGCGCCGGTCCCCTGTGCACAGGGGACCGGCGCCGTCCGCATGTTCAGTCGCTTGTCCGGTCGCTCGTGCGGGCGGCGGCAGGGTCGGTGAGCGTGCGCCCCCACGTGCCCAGCAGCGCGCCCAGTCGACGGCGCTCGTCCGGCCGCAGGCCGTCCAGCAGGGCCCGTTCCTCGGCCCGCCGTTCCTCGGCCACCCGGTCGACCAGGTCGAGCCCGGCGTCCGTGAGCCGCAGTCGTACGACGCGGCGGTCCCGTTCGTCGCGCTCCCGCTCCAGGAGCCCGGCCCGCTCCAGCCGGTCCGCGTGCTGCGTGACGCCACCGGCCCGGACCGCGCCCGCCGCGGCCAGTTCCCCCATGGTGCGGCGGTACGGAGAGCCCGCCCGGCGCAGATCGGTCAGCAGCTCGAAGGCGGCCAGGCCGATTCCGTGCCGCTTCACGACGTGGGAGATCGCGGTGCGGTAGCGGTCGGCGCACTCGGTGAGCGCGGCGAAGACCCGGAGGTCGGCGTCCGTGGCCGGGGCGTGGCCGCCGGCCGCCGCGGGGGTGCCCGACGGGTCGGCCGCGGGGCCGATCGCCGTCGCGAGCACCTCGGTCAGCAGCGGTTCCAGGTCGGCCGTCGCCACCGACCGGGCCGGCTCGTGGGCGAAGACGTAGCGCTCCATGATGACGCCGAACAGGATGCTGCGGATCAGCCCGATCCTGGTCCGCGCCTGCGCGGCGTCGCCGAGCACGCCGGTCAGCGGCTCGGTCACCAGCCGCTCCAGGAGTTCGGCCAACTGCGCGGCGCTCGGCGGGTGGTTGAGCGCGGAGCGGATCAGCGCCGCGAGCGGGTCCTCGGCCGAGAGCCGGTCCCAGCGGTCGAGATAGGAGTGGGCGAGGGCCCGCGGCAGCCCGGCCGGATCGTTGCCCGCGTCCGCGAGCACCTGCGCCGTGACGCCGGTGCCCTCGCCGACCACCGCGCGGAACAGCCCGTCCTTGGATCCGAAGTAGGCCATGACGAGTCCCGGCGTCACCCCGGCCTCGGCCGCGATCGCGCGGATTCCGGCTCCCCGGTACCCCTGGGCGGCGAACAGGCGGCGGGCCGCTTCGAGTACGGAGCGCCGGTTCCCCTCGGGGTCGTGGGAGCGGCCGCGCCGCCGCTCGGGGGCCGGTGATGTCTCCAGTTCTGCGTCCACCCGCCCAGGTTAGTCGAGGCGCCGACCCGGTCCGAGTTTGTACGGCCGTTCAAAAAGGCGTCATCATGAGCATCTTTAAAACGAGTGTTCAAAAGTGTGGCGACCAGGGGCGGAGCTTGCCCCCGAGGGGGCGTGCACCGGCCCCGAGAGTTCCGTCAGCGGCCGCCCGCTCCCGCCCCGCCGCACCGCGACGATCTCCGCAAGGACCGACACGGCGGTCTCCTCCGGGCCGTGTCCGCCCAGATCGAGTCCGATGGGGGAGCGGAGCCGGCCGAGCGCGGCCGCGTCGAGCCCCGACTCCCGCAGCCGGACGAGCCGGTCCTCGTGCGTGCGGCGGCTGCCCATCGCCCCGACGTACCCGGCCCGGCCGCGCAGCGCCAGCGCGAGCAGCGGCACGTCGAACTTCGCGTCGTGCGTCAGCACGCACACCGCCGTCGACGCATCGACCAGGTCCGCGTGCGCGGCGAACCACCGGTGCGGCCACTCCACGACCACCTCGTCCGCCGCCGGGAACCGCGCGCTCGTCGCGAAGGCCGCCCGTGCGTCGCACACCGTCACGCGGTACCCGAGGAGCGAACCCATCCGCACCAGGGGCCGCGCGAAGTCCACCGCCCCGAACACCAGCAGGCGGGGCGCGGCGCCGAAGGACTGGACGAGCAGGTCGCGCTCCGGCCCGCAGTCCGCGCCGCCCGCCCGCACCACACCGCTCCCGCCCCGGGCGAGCAGCCCCTCGGCGGCATCGGCGGCGGCCCGGTCCAGGCGCGGGTCGCCCAGGGTGCCCGTGCGTCCCGCCGTGCCCACCGCGAGCGCGCCGGGCCCGTCGAGCGGCGTCACGAGCGCCACCGGAACGCGCGCCGCGACATCCCGCGCGACCCGCGCGAGCGGGAGCTCGCCGGTGACGTCCCGCACCACGACCTCGATCGTCCCGCCGCAGGTCAGCCCCACCGCGAACGGATCGTCCCCGCTCACGCCGTACGACTCGCGGGCCGAACCCCCGCGCCGGAGCACCTCCTCCGCGACGGCGCACACCGCCGCCTCCACGCACCCGCCGGAGACGCTGCCCACGATCCGCCCGTCCTCGGCGACCAGCATCGATGTGCCGACCGGGTGCGGAGCCGAGCCCCACGCCCCGACCACCGACGCCATCGCGAACCGGACCCCGGCGGCCTGCCAGACGGCCGCCTGCTCGATCACCTGACGCATCTCATCGGAACCTTTCGCCGGAGCCTCTTGCCAAGAAGATAGTTCAGTGTCAATCATTTCAGCTATTAGATAGCTGGACGGCTTGAGAGCCGACCGGACGGCGCCCGAGAGATCAGGTGGCAGACGGCTTGAAACCCACACCCTTCGACTACAGCGCCCCGCGCAGCGTCCCCGAGGCGCTCGCCCTGCTCGCCGACGAGGACCGCGACCCCAAGGTGGTGGCCGGCGGCCAGTCGCTGATCCCGATGCTCGGCATGCGGCTCGCCCGCCCCGGCCTCCTCGTCGACATCACCCGCATCCCCGGCCTCGACGAGCTGACCGTCGACGCGTCCGGCGCCCTGCACATCGGCGCGGCCGTCCGGCAGGCCCGCGCCGCCGCGGACCCGCTCGTCCGGCACGGCTGGCCCTTGCTCGCCGCGGCCCTCGGACACATCGGACACCCGCAGATCCGGGCCCGGGGCACGGTCTGCGGCAGCCTCGTCCACCACGACCCGGCCGCCGAACTCCCCACCGCCGCGCTGGCGCTGGAAGCCCGCTTCGTGATCGCGGGCCCGTCCGGAACCCGTACCGTCGCCGCCGAGGACTTCTTCGTCGCCACCTTCCAGACGGCCGTCGAACCCGACGAGCTGCTCACCGAGGTCGTCGTCCCGCCGTGCCGCGGGGGCTGGGCGTTCGAGGAACTCACGCGTCGGCACGGGGACTTCGCGACCATCGGCGTCGCCGTCCTCGTCGAGCGCGCGGAGGACGCCGTGCGCGCCGCCCGCGTCGTCTTCTGCGGCGCGGGCCCCACCCCCGTCCGGCTGCCCGCCGCGGAGGCCGCGCTGACCGGCACCGCCTTCGGCCCGGCCGCCCTCGACGCCGCGCGCGACGCGGTACTCACCCACCTCGCCCCGTCCGGCGACGTCCACGCGACGGCCGCCTACCGCCGCGAGGCCGCCGCCCACCTCCTCGTCCGCGCCTGCACCACCGCATGGGAGCGCACCCGATGACCGCACCGAACCCGGCGGGCGTCCGCACGCCGCCGCTCGCCGAACCCACCGGCTGGCACGAGCTGAACCTCACCGTCAACGGCACACCCGTCACCGCGCAGGTCGAAGCCCGGCTGCTGCTCAGCGACTTCCTGCGCGACCGGCTCCGGCTGACCGGCACACACGTCGGCTGCGAGCACGGCGTCTGCGGCGCCTGCACCGTCCTCGTCGACGACGAGCCCGTCCGCGCCTGTCTCACCCTCGCCGTGCAGTGCGAGGGCGCGCGGCTGCGCACCGTCGAGGGCCTGGCGCCGGGCGACGCCCCGCTCACCCCGGTCCAGCGGGCCTTCCACACCTGCCACGGCATGCAGTGCGGGTTCTGCACCCCCGGCTTCCTGATGACCGCCACCGCCCTGACCGAACAGGGCGAGCGGCCCGACGACGCCGAGGTCGCCGACGCGCTCAGCGGCCACCTGTGCCGATGCACCGGCTACCGCAACATCCGCCGCGCCGTGAGCCGTGCCCTGGACGAGACGTACACCACCGAAGGAGGGGAGTGACCCGCATGGCCACCACCTGGATCGGCCGGCCCGTCCCGCGCGTCGAGGACGACCGCCTGCTGCGCGGCGACGGCCGTTACGTGGACGACATCGACCTGCCCGGCGCCGCCGAGGCCGCCGTCCTGCGCAGCCCGCAGGCCCACGCCCGGATCGTCTCGGTCGACGTCAGCGCCGCCCTCGAAGCCCCCGGTGTCGTCGCCGTGTGGACCGGCGCCGACGTCGCCCACCTCCCGCCGCTCCTGAACAAGGAGGAGCTGCGCACCCCGCCCCGCCTCGCCGAGCTGCTCGACCCGCGCGTCGCGATGACCCCGATGCCGCTGCTCGCCGACGACAAGGTCCTGTACGTCGGACAGCCCGTGGCACTCGTCCTCGCGGACAGCCGCTACCTCGCCGAGGACGCCCTCGAACTGATCGACGTGCGGTACGCGCCCCTGCCCGTCCTCGTCGACCCGGACAGCGCCCTCGCGGACGACGCTCCGCTGCTCCACGACGACCTGCCGGACAACACCGCCGTCGCCGTCACCACGCGGGTCGGTGACCCCGAGGGCGCGTTCGCCGCCGCGCACACCGTCGTCAGCGAGGAGTTCCAGGCCCACCGCTACGTCGCCTCGCCGATCGAGACCCGTGCCGTCGCCGCCCGCGTCGACCCCTACAGCGGCGACCTCACCGTCTGGTCCAACACCCAGACCCCGCACCGGGTCCGCGAGGCCATCGCGCACACCGTCGGCGCCGACTCCGAGACGGTCCGCGTCATCGCCACCGACGTCGGCGGCGGCTTCGGGCAGAAGGGCATCCTCTACGTCGAAGAGCTGCTCATCCCTTATGCGGCACGGGAGTTGGGGCGCCCGGTGGTCTGGCGCGAGGACCGGGGCGAGAACCTCACCGCCGCCTCGCACGCCCGCGAACAGATCCACCGCATCGAACTCGCCGCCGACGCCGACGGAACACTCCTCGCCGTCCGCGACCGGATCACCGTCAACTTCGGCGCGTACAACATGACCGGCCTGGTGGTCCCGTACAACTCGCTCTGCCACCTCCTGGGCCCCTACCGGATCCCGAACGTCGACATCGACGTCGTCGGAGTCCTCACCAACACGGCCTTCGCCACGCCCTACCGGGGTGCCGGACGTCCGGAGACGGTGTTCGCCATGGAGCGGGCCATGGACCGGCTCGCCCGCCGGCTCGGCCTCGACCCCGCCGAGCTGCGCGCCCGCAACCTCGTCGGCCCGGACGACATGCCGTACACCACGGGCCTCGTCGACCGCTCGGGCAACCCCCAGTCCTACGACTCCGGAGACTTCCCCGAACTGCTGCGCAGGGCCCGCGCCAAGGTCGACGTCCCCACGACCGAGCCCGGCGAGGGCAAGTACGTCGGCGTCGGCTACGCGATGTACATCGAGGCGACCGGCCTCGGCCCCTTCGAGACCGCCCGGATCGACATCGCGCCCAGCGGCCGCGTCAAGCTCGCCATCGGTGCCCCCTCGCAGGGCCAGGGCCACCGCACGTCGATGGCGCAGATCGCGGCGGACGCCCTCGGTGTGCCCCTGGACGTCATCGACGTGGTCGGCGGCGACACCGACCGCACGCCGTTCGGTGTCGGCACCATCGCCAGCCGCGCCCTCGTCAACGCGGGCAACGCCACCCACCGTGCCGGGCGGCTCGTCCGCGAGAAGGCGCTCGACGCCGCGGCCCGCCGCCTCGGCGTCCCCGTCGCCGAACTCACCCTCGCCGACGGCGTGTTCACCACGAAGGCGCCCGAAGGGCCGACCCTCACCCTCGCCGAACTCGCGGGCCGAGCCCCGCTCCCCGGCACCCCCGAACCCACCGACGGGCGGTACGGCACCGAGCTCAGCGAGACCGTCCACTTCCGCCCGCCCGGTTTCGCGGTGGCCAGTGGCGCGCACGCCGCGGTCGTCGAGGTCGACGCACGCACGGGCGAGCTGGAGATCCTCCAGTACGTCGTCGTCCACGACGCCGGCGTCATCGTCAATCCCCTGATCGCCGAAGGCCAGGTCACCGGCGGCGTCGCCCAGGGCATCGGCGGCGCGCTCTACGAGGAGATGATCTACGGCCCCGACGGCCAGCCGCGCACCGGTACCTACATGGACTACCTCGTACCGACCTCGTCCGAGATACCCGACCTCGACATGGACGAGATCCACTCTCCGAGTCCCATGAACGACCTCGGTGTGAAGGGCCTCGGGGAGGGCGGCGCCATCGCCCCGCAGGCCGTTCTCGCGAACGCCGTCGAGGACGCCCTGCGCCCCTTCGACGTCGTCGTGCGACGCGGCCCGCTCTCGCCCAGCCGCCTCCGTGACCTGCTCCGCACCTCCACCCGCTGACACACGACAGGACGCCCCCGACCATGCAGCTCGACCACTCCTTCACCGTTCCCGCGGCCCCCGACGACGCCTGGAAGCTCTTCCACGACCTCGCCCGCATCGCCCCGTGCATGCCGGGCGCGGTCCTCGACACCCTCGACGGCGACTCCTTCACCGGCCGGGTGAAGGTCAAGGTCGGCGCGGTGCAGATGAGCTACCTGGGCGAGGGCACCGTCGCCCGCGACGACTCGGCGCGGAGCATGCGCCTCGACCTCAGCGGCCGCGAGACCCGCGGCGCGGGCACCGCGCACGCGGCCGTCACCGCGGAACTCGTCCCGGACCCGGCCGGTACCCGGGTCCGGGTCCGCACCGACCTCGACATCACCGGTCGTCCCGCCCAGTTCGGGCGTGGCATCATGACGGAGGTCGGCGACCGCATCGTGGGCCAATTCGCCGACCGGCTGGCGGAGTTGCTCAGGGCGCCGGAAGCCGCCCCGGTGGCGTCGGCCGCCGAACCGGAGGCCGTAGACCTCGGTGCCGCCGTCCTGCCGGTGCTGCTGCGCAAGGCCGCCGCCCCGGCCGCCGCCGTCCTCGCCGCGGTGGTCCTGATCCGCGTCCTCGGCCGACGCCGGACGCGATCGCTTCAGGGGTAGAATTTTCAGGGGCGTACGACTTCACGCTCCACCCGTGAGACGTGCGAGGGGGCGACAGTGGCCGAGCGGAAGCCGGTGCGGCAGGACGCCGTGACACAGATCGTGGCGGACTGGGCGCGGGAGCGGCCGGAACTGGACACCTCGCCCCTGGAAGTCCTGGCCCGCCTGCACCGATCGTTCCTGCGGTACAACACCCGGCTGAACGCGTCGATCGAGCGGCACGGCCTGTCCGTCGCCGGGTTCGACGTGCTGACCGCGCTGCGCCGCTCGGGCAAGCCCTACCGGCTCACCGCGGGACAGCTCGCCGACTCCGGCCTCGTCTCCTCCGCCGGCGTCACGCTGCGCATGGACCGTCTGGAGAAGGACGGCCTGATCGTGCGTGAGCGCGACGCCGACGACCGCCGTGTCGTCTACTCGCGCCTCACCGACGCGGGCCTCGCCAGGGTCGACGAGGTGTTCGCCGAGCACCTCGACAACGAACGCCGGATGCTCGCCGGCGTCTCGCCGTCCGAGCGCCGTCAACTCGCCCGTCTGCTCGGCAAGTTGGAGCACTCGATCGTGAACTCGGACGACCTGGAGGGCGAGGACTGACCGGAGCTCACTCCCACAGTGAGCTCGGCGCCTCCCGCCGCACCACCGGCGCGATCTCCTCCGCGAACCGCTGCAAGGTCTCCACCTGCTCGCTCGTGCCCTGCCCGAAGGCGTCCACCGTCACCGACTGCAGCGCGTGCCGGTACACCTCGTGGTACCCGAGGATCTTGTCGATGATCTGCTGCGGCGACCCGATGAGCTGCGGACCGTCCGCGACGGCCTCCTCGATCGTGCGGAACGGGGTGTTGTAGCCCGCCCTGCCCTCCAGGTGCGGCTTGAAGGACTGGGCGACCTTCGCCTCGTACAGGTCCCGGTAGCGCGCGAGGGCCTGCTCGGGCGTGTCCGCGATGAGCAGCCCTCCCGACCCCGCCGCGACGTGCGCCTTGGCCGGGTCGTGCCCGTACGCCTCGAACCGCTCCCGGTAGTGGTCGATGAGCTTCGCGTACGCGGCCCGCGGCTGGATCGCGTTCGCCGTGAAGAGCGGATCGCCGTGCCGGGCGGCCAGTTCCGGGGAGTTGAGGGAGGTCGCCGAGCCGTGCCAGACGCGGGGGAGACCCGCGTACGGACGCGGCACCGTCGTCACCCCCTTCAGGGCGGGCCTGAACTCCCCTTCCCAGTCGACGCCTTCCTCCGTCCACAGCCGGCGCAGCAGCTCGTACTTCTCCTTCTGGAGGTCCCACTGGCGCGCCTCGTCGAGCCCGAACAGATCGAAGTGGCCCGCCTCGGCACCCTTGCCGATCACCAACTCGACGCGCCCCCGCGAGAGTTGGTCCAGCGTCGCGTAGTCCTCGGCGACCCGCACCGGATCGAGGATCGCGACCACGGTGACGCCGGTGAGCAGCTTGATCCGGTTCGTACGGGCGGCCAGCGCGCCGAGCACCACGGTCGGACTCGACGACAGGAACGGCCCGGCATGCCGCTCGCCCACCGCGTACGCGTCGAAGCCGAGCTCCTCCGCCGCGACCCCGACGTCGACGACCTGCGCCAACCGGTCCGCGGGGGAGGGCAGTGCACCGGTCAGTGGGTGCGGGGCGTGGCCGATGATGGACAGGACCTGGAACTTCACGCCGCCACCTCCGTCAGGCCCAGGTGCCCGCGCAGCGTCCGCGTCCCGTACGCGTCCGGGAGCAGTCCGCGCCGGACCAGTTCGGGCACCGCCCGGTCCACGAGCGCGTACACGTCCTGCGGTACGGAGACGGGGCGGATCCGGAAACCGTCGGCGCCGCCCTCGCGATGCCACGCCTCCAGATGGTCCGCGAGCCCTTCGGGGGTGCCGGTGAACAGAGCGGCGTCGGACTCGAACTCGCCCAGGGCGGCGCGCCGTTCGGCCGCCTCGGTGTCCGTCGGGGCGAGCAGCACGTGCAGATCGGCGAGCACCTTGAGGGCGCGGCCCTCCTCGGCCGCCAGGGCGTCCACCTCGGAGCGGATGCGGCGCAGCCCCGGTACGTCGAACGGAGTGACCAGGACGACGTCGGCACGCCGGGCCGCGAACCGGTACGGCACGGTGTCGTGCGCGAGCGAGATCAGCGGCGGTCTGCCCTGCGGCGCGGCGCCCGAGCTGTCCCACTCCGCCGCGACCCGGCCGGTGAACTCCGCGGCCTGCTCGAAGAGTTCGGCCACGAGGGTGTCGCCCTCCGGCGTGCCGAGCACCTTCAGGATCCGGTCGTGCTCGATGTCGTCCGCCGCGATCCGGGGCCGCACTCCGGCCCGGCCGCCGCTGACCAGATCGAGCGTCGCGTAGCGGGCCGCGTACCCGGCGGGCTGCCCGAGCACGGGACCGAGCGGCACGAGACCGATGTGCGTCGTCTCCCGCGCCGCGAGCGTGAGCAGCACCGTCGAGTCGAGCCTGCCGGGACCGTCCTCCACGCTCACGAACGCGATCCGGGCCGCCTCCGCGCGGCGCACGAGACGGACGAAGTCGTCGGGGCCTTGGCTCGGATCGCCCGTGAGCGCGAGCCCGAGAAGGAAGGGGTTCTGAGGCATGTCCCCACTGTCACCCGCGGGCGTTGCGGGCGTGTGTACGCGGCATGGCAGCGCCCCGGGACAGCCGAGAGGGGCGGCTCCCCCCGTGGGAGCCGCCCCTCAAGTTCCGTAGAAGCAGACGGAGTTACTTCTTGTCGAGCACGTCCTGCACCTTGCCGCGCACCTCGTCGGAGGCGAGGCCGCGGATCGTCAGCGTCGTGCGGCGGCGCAGCACGTCGTCGGCCGTCTCGGCCCACTCGTGGTCGCGGGCGTACACGACCTGCGCCATGATCTCCGGCGCGTCCGGGTGGACCCGCTCGCCGAGCTCCGGGTTCTCGTTGGCGAGGCGCGCGATGTCGAAGGCCAGCGAACCGTAGTGCGTCGCCAGGTGCTTCGCGGTGTCGGCGGCCATCCGCGGGCCCGGCGCCGGGCTGTCGACGAGAAGGCGGTGCGCGACGGCGCGCGGATTCGCGACACCCGGCAGCGGCAGCCGCTTCGGCAGCTCCTTGATGGGCTCGAAGTCGTCGCCGAGCGGGTGGCCCGGCAACGACTCCAGCTTCTGCATGACCGTACGGCCGATGTGCCGGAAGGTGGTCCACTTGCCGCCCGCGACGGACAGCATCCCGCCGCGGCCTTCGGTGACGACCGTCTCCCGCTTGGCCTTCGACGTGTCGCCGGGCCCGCCGGGCAGCACCCGAAGACCCGCGAACGCGTACGTCATCAGGTCCCGCTTCAGCTGCTGGTCCCGTACGGAGAAGGCCGCCTCGTCGAGGATCTGCTCGATGTCCTTCTCGGTGACCGACACGTCCGCCGGGTCGCCCTCGTACTCCTCGTCGGTCGTACCGAGCAGCAGCATGTCCTCCCACGGGAGGGCGAAGGTGATGCGGTACTTGTCGATGGGGGTGGCGAGCGCGGCCTTCCAGGGGGAGGTGCGCTTCATGACCAGGTGCGCGCCCTTGGACAGGCGGATGGAGGGAGCCGCGTTCGGGTCCTCCATCTTGCGCAGGTGGTCGACCCACGGGCCCGTCGCGTTCAGCACGAGGCGCGCGGTCACCCCGAACTCGTCGCCGCTCGTGCGGTCCTTGAGGTCGGCGCCCGTGACGCGGCCCCGGGTGAAGCGCAGGCCGGTGACCTCGGCGTGGTTGAGGACGACGGCCCCCGCGTCGACGGCGGCGCGCACCGTCATCAGCGCCATGCGCGCGTCGTTCATCTGGTCGTCGCCGTACACGGCCACGGCCTTCAGGTTCTCCGTGCGCAGCTCCGGTACGTCCTGCTGCGCCTTGGAGGGGGAGAGCAGGTGCCCGACCCCGTCACCGAACGCCGACAGCGCGCTGTACGCGAACACACCCGCGCCCAGCTTGGCCGCGCCGTGCGGGCCGCCCTTGTACACGGGCAGGTAGAAGGTGAGCGGGTTGGCGAGGTGCGGGGCCACGTTGCGCGACACCGCACGCCGCTCGAAGTGGTTCTCCGCGACCAGCTTCACCGCGCCGGTCTGCAGGTAGCGCAGACCGCCGTGGAGCAGCTTGGAGGACGCGGAGGAGGTGGCGCCGGCGAAGTCGCCGGCGTCGACCAGGGCCACCCTGAGACCGGACTGCGCGGCGTGCCAGGCAGTGGAGATGCCCAGGATGCCGCCGCCGATGACCAGGAGGTCGTACGTCGCCTTGGAAAGCTGCTCGCGGGTCTCGGCGCGGCTCGGGTTGGAGCCGGCGACCGGGTGCGTTCCGAGGGCAGGCACGGTCTGCAGGGTGGGGGTACTCATCTGGGGTCTTACTCCTCGACAGAGCTGTCTTCGAGCCAGCCCATGGACCGTTCGACGGCCTTGAGCCAGTTCTTGTACTCACGGTCGCGGATGTCCGCGTCCATGCGGGGGGTCCACTCCGCGGCCCGGCGCCAGTTGGCACGCAGGTCGTCGGTGGAGGACCAGAAGCCGACGGCGAGACCGGCGGCGTAAGCGGCGCCGAGGCAGGTCGTCTCGGCGACCATCGGACGCACCACGGGCGCGTCGAGGAAGTCCGAGAGGGTCTGCATCAGCAGATTGTTGGAGGTCATGCCGCCGTCGACCTTGAGCGCGGTCAGCTCGACGCCGGAGTCCTTCGTCATGGCGTCGGTGATCTCGCGGGTCTGCCAGGCGGTGGCCTCGAGCACGGCACGCGCGATGTGCGCCTTGGTGACGTAGCGGGTCAGACCCGCGATCACGCCGCGCGCGTCCGAGCGCCAGTACGGGGCGAACAGGCCGGAGAAGGCGGGCACGAAGTACGCGCCACCGTTGTCCTCGACCGAGGAGGCGAGGGTCTCGATCTCCGCGGCCGACTTGATCAGGCCCATCTGGTCGCGCATCCACTGCACCAGCGAACCGGTGACGGCGATGGAACCCTCGAGCGCGTAGACCGGCTTCTGGTCACCGATCTGGTAGCCGACCGTGGTCAGCAGGCCCGAGTACGAGTTGATGGCCTTGTCACCGGTGTTCATCAGCATGAAGGTGCCGGTGCCGTACGTGGACTTGGCCTCGCCCTCGGCGAAACAGGTCTGGCCGAACAGGGCCGCCTGCTGGTCGCCGAGCGCGGAGGCGACGGGGATGCCGCCGAGCACGTCGCCGAGCTTGCCGCCGGTGACCTCGCCGTAGACCTCGGCGGAGGAACGGATCTCCGGAAGCATGTTCATCGGCACGCCGATGGAGGAGCAGATGCGCTCGTCCCACCGCATCTCGTGCAGGTTCATCAGGAGGGTGCGCGAGGCGTTGGTGACGTCGGTGACGTGCTTGCCGCCGTTGACACCGCCCGTCAGGTTCCAGATGACCCAGCTGTCCATGGTGCCGAAGAGGATGTCGCCCGCCTCGGCGCGCTCGCGCAGGCCCTCGACGTTGTCGAGCAGCCAGCGGGCCTTGGGGCCCGCGAAGTACGAGGCCAGCGGCAGGCCGGTCTCGCGGCGGAAGCGGTCCTGCCCGACGTTGCGGCCGAGCTCCTTGCAGAGGGCGTCGGTGCGGGTGTCCTGCCAGACGATGGCGTTGTGGACGGGCTCACCGGTGTTCTTGTCCCAGAGCAGCGTCGTCTCGCGCTGGTTGGTGATGCCGATGGCCTTGATGTCGTCGCGCGTGATGCCGGCCTTGGTGATGGCCCCGGCGACGACCTCCTGGACGTTGGTCCAGATCTCGTTCGCGTCGTGCTCGACCCAGCCCGGCTTCGGGAAGATCTGCTCGTGCTCCTTCTGGTCGACCGAGACGATCCGGCCGTCCTTGTCGAACACGATGCAGCGGCTGGACGTGGTGCCCTGGTCGATCGCCGCGATGAAGGGTCCTGCGGTGTGTGCGTCGGTCACGGTGTGCTCCTGGTCGTAACAGCGGTGGTCGGTGTCGGTCGCGTCGCTCAGAACAGCTTGTAGATGAGGCCGGCGAGCGCGCCGCCGATGAGCGGTCCCGCCACCGGAATCCACGCGTACGACCAGTCCGAACCACCCTTGTTGGGCAGCGGGAGCAGCGAGTGGACGATGCGGGGGCCGAGGTCACGGACCGGGTTGATCGCGTAACCGGTGGGGCCGCCGAGCGAGAGGCCGATACCGACGACGACCAGTGCGGTGATCAGGGCGCCGAGCGTGCCCAGGCCGTTGCCGCCGTCGTTCAGGCCCTGCGTGAGGATCGCCAGGACGAGCACGATCGTGGCGATGATCTCCGTGAGGAGGTTCTGCACCGCGTTCCGGATCTCCGGGCCGGTGGAGAAGATGCCGAGCACCGGGCCGGCCTTGGGAGCGGCCTTGGGGTCGACCATGCCCTCCTCACCGTTGCCCGCGTGGGCCTTGAGGACGTCCTCGTCCGTGAGGTGGGCCTGGAACTGGCCGTAGTAGGTCAGCCAGACGAGCACCGCGCCGATCATGGCGCCGAGGAGCTGCGAGGCCAGGTAGAGCGGTACGTCGCTCCACTTGGTGCCGCCCTCGATGGCGAGGCCTATGGTGACCGCCGGGTTGAGGTGGGCGCCGGAGACGCCGCCCGCCAGGTAGGCACCGGTCAGGACCGCGAAGCCCCACCCGAAGGTGATGGCGAGCCAGCCGGCGTTCTGCGCCTTGGAGCGCTTGAGCGTGACGGCGGCGCAGACGCCACCGCCCAGCAGGATGAGTACGGCGGTACCGATGGTCTCGCCGAGGAAGATGTCGTGGCTGGACACCCGCGACTCCTTTGTCCTTCGTCCAGGGGAAAACCCGAGTACGAACCCCCGGGTCCCTTTCCGGTGGTCCGAGCCCCCACAGGAGGGGCGGGTTGCGGCCTGGCCTGTCGCCACTCTAGCGCGTATTGCCGGTAGGTGTTCGACAATGCCGACCGATGGACGCGAGTCTCGCTCTGTGGTTACTCGCTCGTCAAGGGTTGTGTTATCGAAAGCACGATCGTTATTGATCGTTTCCGGTTATCGCCCGCCGGGTGTGCCGGGGGCGTCCCCCGATGGTCGCGCGGAAAGGTGCCACCTGCACCTTGAACGGCGAAAGCCCCGCTCGGGAGCGGGGCTTGGGAGTGGCGGATGCGGCGCGGGTCCGGTCAGAACCGACTGGCGCCCAGGTCACGGGAGACCGCGCGGGCGCAGTCCCGTACGGCGGCGATGAGTTCGGGCCGCAGCTCGCCGTCCTTGGTGCACACCCGCTCCACGGCGCCGGTCACACCGACAGCGCCCACTGGCATCCGGTGCCGGTCGTGGATCGGTGCCGCGACGGACGCCACGCCCTCCCACGTCTCCTCGACATCGGCGGCGTACCCGCGCGCGCGGGTCAGATCGAGCACCGACTCGAAGTCCGCGATGTCACACACCGTTCGCGCCGTGAACTCCTTGCGTTCGGCCTCGACCACCTCGCTGTGCGCGACCGGGTCGTACGCCGTGATCACCTTGCCGAGGGCGGTCGAGTGCAGCGGCTGCATCGCCCCGACCTCCAGGACCTGCCGGCTGTCGTCGGGCCGGAATACGTGGTGCACGATCAGCACGCCCTGCTGGTGCAGGACGCCGAGATAGACGGCCTCGCCGCTGGAGCGCGCCAGGTCGTCGGTCCACACCAGCGCCCGCGCGCGCAGCTCGTGCACGTCGAGATAGCTGTTGCCCAGGCGCAGCAGCTCCGCGCCCAGCTGGTAGCGCCCGGACGGGGCGTCCTGCTCGACGAAGCCCTCGGCCTGCAACGTGCGCAGGATGCCGTGGGCCGTGCCCTTGGCGAGGCCAAGGGCGGAGGCGATGTCGGAGAGGCCGAGCCGCCGCTCACCGCCCGCGAGGAGCCGGAGCATCGCCGCGGCCCGTTCGAGCGACTGGATGTTGCGTGCCATCGCAGTCCCTTCCTCCCTCGGTTCTCTCACCGTGCAACGTTCGGCAATGACGAACAGTATCGGTCGTTGCCGACCTCCTGCGAGCGCGGCGTGCGCCAATATTTCCACCCGTTTCCTTTCGGCCACACCGTTCCGGCCCGTGGACGCCTTCACGGGAGGACCTTGGTCCCGGCTACCCTGACCGGGTGCGCCTCCAGGAGTGGAGCCGCAAAGCCGACAGCCGTCGCACCTCAGGGAGCTCTTTCATGGCCTCGTTGCCAACGCCCGCATCCGATTCCCGCGCCCGTGTGGACGCCCTCCGTGAAGCCCTCGCCACCCGTGTCGTGGTGGCCGACGGCGCGATGGGCACCATGCTCCAGGCCCAGGACCCCACCCTCGAGGACTTCCAGAACCTCGAGGGCTGCAACGAGATCCTGAACGTCACCCGCCCCGACATCGTGCGGTCCGTGCACGAGGCCTACTACGCCGTCGGTGTGGACTGCGTCGAGACGAACACGTTCGGTGCGAACCACGCGGCACTGGGCGAGTACGACATCGCCGAGCGTGTCTTCGAGCTCTCCGAGTCCGGCGCCCGCGTGGCCCGCGAGGTGGCGGACGAGTTCACCGCGTCCACCGGCCAGCAGCGCTGGGTCCTCGGCTCCATGGGCCCCGGCACCAAGCTGCCCACCCTGGGTCATGCCCCGTACACGACGCTGCGCGACGCCTACCAGCAGAACGCCGAGGGTCTGATCGCCGGCGGCGCCGACGCGCTGCTCGTCGAGACGACGCAGGACCTGCTCCAGACGAAGGCCGCGCTGCTCGGCGCCCGCCGCGCCCTGGATGCCACCGGCACGAACCTGCCGCTGATCTGCTCGGTCACCGTCGAGACGACCGGCACCATGCTCCTCGGTTCCGAGATCGGCGCGGCGCTCACCGCCCTGGAGCCGCTCGGCATCGACATGATCGGGCTGAACTGCGCGACGGGCCCGGCCGAGATGAGCGAGCACCTGCGCTACCTCTCCCGCCACTCGCGCATCCCGATCTCGGCGATGCCGAACGCCGGTCTGCCGGTCCTGACCAAGGACGGCGCCCACTACCCGCTGACCGCGCCCGAACTGGCCGACGCCCAGGAGACGTTCGTCCGCGAGTACGGCCTCTCGCTCGTCGGCGGCTGCTGCGGCACGACGCCCGAGCATCTGCGCCAGGTCGTCGAGCGCGTCCGGGGCGCGCAGCCCACCCCGCGCGACCCGCGTCCCGAGCCGGGTGCGGCTTCCCTCTACCAGACGGTGCCGTTCCGTCAGGACACCGCGTACATGGCGATCGGTGAGCGGACGAACGCGAACGGGTCGAAGAAGTTCCGGGAGGCGATGCTGGA
>NZ_JBFAVD010000056.1:0-13494 GCF_040679615.1 Streptomyces sp. NPDC052225
ACACCCGCTATGCGTATTTATACCCCACGTCCCCTCTACCCTCCCGCACGCCCCGCCCCCCGCGTCCGCGTTCCGGCTACGCGTTGAGCTCCTCCAGGGTCCGCCCCTTCGTCTCGACGGCGAACAGGGCGATCACCGCACCGACGCCCGCGACACACGCCAACTGGGCGAAGACCAGGCCGAGCCCGCCGCCCGCGCCGAGGATGGCACCGACCGTGACGGGGCCGAGGATGACGCCGAGCCGGTTCCACAGTCCGCCGAAGGCGGCGCCGCGGGCACGGTTGGCGGTGGGGTACAGCTCGGGCGAGTAGAGGTAGAGACCCGCGTTGATCGCGTAGACGAAGAAGGTCGTGCAGGACGCGAAGGCGGCGACCTGAAGCCCCGAGGTGACCCCGGTGAAGGCGAGGACACCGAGGGAGAGGGCGGTGCCGCCGAGCGCGGCGACCAGAGCGGGGCGCCGGCCGATCCGGTCGATGACGAGCGCGACGAGGAAGGTGCCGAACAGTCCGGTGATGTTGCTGAGCAGCGTGTAGACCAGCGCCGTGGTCAGGTCCAGGCCGAAGTTCTTGGTGTAGAGCGAGGGCAGCCAGGTCGAGATGCCGTGGTTGACGTAGTACGCGACGAACCACAGGCCGGAAAGGACGGCGGTGCGGCGCAGGTAGCGGCCGGTGAACAGGTCGCGGAGCCGGCCGCGCGCCGCCTCCTCACCGAGCTCGGCACTGGGCTTCGGCAGGGGCTCGCCGACGGAGCGCTCGACCTCCGCCTCGATGCGGGCGATGACCCGCTCGGCCTCCTCGGTCCGCCCCTGGGAGAGCAGCCAGCGCGGCGACTCGGCGACATGCCGCGGCAGCAGCGCCGCGACCAGGACGGGCAGGGCGCCGAGGACGAACATGGCGCGCCAGCCGAGGTTCGGCACGACCCAGACGGCGACGAGGCTGGCCGCCGCGAGCCCGGCCGGGAAGATCATCTCGTAGAGCAGGACGAAACGGCCGCGCTTGTCGGAGCGGGCGATCTCGTTGATATAGGTGGCCGCGACCGGGACGACGCCCCCGATGCCGAGGCCCTGCGCGAAGCGGAAGAGCGAGAAGAGCTCGATGCCGCTGGCGAAGGCGACCGCGAGGCTGGCCGCGCCGGTGACCGCGACACCGAGGGCGACGGTGCGCACCCGGCCGATCCGGTCGCCCAGCCAGCCCGCGACCAGGGCGCCGAGCAGCATGCCGATCGAGCCGGCGGTGACCGCGAAGGTGGCCTGCCCGGTGCTCAGATGCCAGTCCTTGATCAGGACGGGCAGGGCGGAGGCGGCCAGGAGCTGGTCGAAGGCCTCGAAGAACGTCACGGCGCCGATCAGGAATCGGACCTTGACGTGCCAGCGGGAGTGCGGCAGCCGTTCGAGTCTGGCTGCGATCGAGCCGAGGCCCTGCTTACCGGCCACAGTCGTCATGGAGGGGTCCTTCCGCGAACACGCGAACAGAGGAGTTCCGGTGACAGTAGGAGTCGACGCCTTAGCGGTCAATGGTTAGGCGCTTAGACATCTGAGAGGTGATGCGACCGTCACCGCCGCGTAACTCGCGCTGGCCATAAGCGAGTAGAAGGCGAGAGCCAGCGGGGCGATCGGGGTCTTGCGGATATTTATTTAAGCCCTTAGATTTCTAGCACTTCAGCAAAACCAGCCCAGCTCCCGCCGGAGGTCACGCCGTGCCGCACCCCACCGACATCCTCATCGCGGGCCAGTGGCGCCGCGGGGGCGGCGAGCCCCTGGACACCGTCGATCCGGCGACCGGGCGGGTGCTCGCCACCGTGCACACCGCCTCGGCCGACGAGGTCGACGAGGCGGCACGGGCGGCGGCCGAGGCGGCCAACGACCCGGCCTGGCGCGACCTCCTCCCCCACCAGCGAGCCCGACTCCTGTATCGCATCGCGGAGTTGACGGAGCAGGCCGCCGACGATCTGGCCGCCACCCAGACCGCCGACACCGGCAAGACCCTCACCGAGACGAAGGCGCTCGCGCTCAGCGCGGCCGGCACCTTCCGGTACACGGCCGCCGCCCTGGAGACCGCCGAGGAGGCGATCACCCCGTCGCGCGGGCCCTACGTCACGATGAGCGTGTACGAGCCGATCGGTGTCGTCGGCGCGATCAACCCGTGGAACTCGCCGGTCGCCAGCGACGCGCAGAAGATCGCCCCGGCGCTCGCGGCGGGCAACGCGGTCCTGCTCAAGCCGGCCGCCTGGACGCCGCTCGTCTCGCTCGCGCTCGGCCGGATCATCACCCGGGCACTCGACGAACTCGGCCTGCCCACAGCCCTGTTGTCGATTCTGCCCGGCAGCGGGCGGGTGGTCGGCGACGCGGTCGTACGACATCCGCTGGTCGGCCGGATCGGCTTCACCGGCGGAACGGAGACGGGCCGGTCCATCGCGGAGATCGCCGCGCGGAAGCTGATCCCCGCCTCGCTGGAGCTGGGCGGCAAGTCACCGACGATCGTGCGGGCCGACGCCGATGTCGAACAGGCCCTGGCCGGCGTGATGTTCGGGATCTTCTCGTCCAGCGGGCAGTCGTGCATCGCCGGTTCCCGGCTGTTCGTGGCGCGGGAGCTGTACGAGGACTTCGTCGGCGAACTCGTCGCCAGGGTGCGGAAATTGCGCGTCGGGCCCGGAACCGAGCCGGACACGCAGGTGGGACCCCTCGTCCACGTGAAGCACCGGGACGCCGTCGCCGCGTACGTGGACCTCGCACGGTCGGAGGGGGCCGACGTGCTGTGCGGTGGCACCGCGCCGGAGGGGCCCGCCTTCGAGTCCGGCGCCTACTACCTGCCGACCGTCCTGGCCGGACTGCCGAACTCCTCGCGGACCTGCCAGGAGGAGATCTTCGGCCCGGTCCTGGTCGTGCTGCCCTACGACGACGAGGACGACCTGGTCGCCCAGGCCAACGACTCCGTGTACGGGCTCGCCTGCGGGATCTGGACCCGCGACCACCGGGCCGCCCGGCGCCTGGCCCGGCGGATCGACGCGGGCACCGTCTGGATCAACACGTACAAGCAGTTCAGCGCGTCCACCCCGTTCAGCGGGATGAAGGACAGCGGGCTCGGCACGGAGAAGGGCCGCGACGCGATCCGCGCCTACCAACGGCAGAAGTCCCTGTACTGGGGCACCTCCGACGCGCCGCTCCCCTGGGCCAACTGACCACACTTGCAACGGAGTTCGATATGCCCCACCCCCCGATAGCCCGGCTGCGCGCGCTGCGCTCGGTCGAGCTGCTCACCCCCTCCTTCGCCGAGGCCACCGACTTCTACGAGGACGCGTGGGGCCTGGAGGTCGTCGAAGCCGAGCACAGCGCGAGCTGGCTGCGCGGCACCGGCGACGAGCACCACGCCCTCCAGCTGACCCGGTCCGAGCGCACCGGACTCGGCCGGCTCGTGTTCGCCGTCGCCACGCCCGCCGAGATCGACGAGGCGGCACGCCGCCTGGAGGCGCGCGGCATCGTGCCGGTGGCCGGGCCCGGGCCGCTCGACCAGGTGGGCGGCGGGTACGGTCTGCGCTTCCACGACCACGAGGGTCGGCTCGTCGAGCTGTCCGCCGACACCTGGGCCGTCGCGCCGCGCGGCCGCGACGCCGCGATCCCCGTCGGCGTCACCCACACCGTGCTCAACACCCCGGACATCGACGCGGCCGTCGCGTTCTACTGCGACGTGCTCGGCCTGCGCGTCTCCGACTGGTCCGAGCACCAGATGGCGTTCCTGCGCTGCAACGCCGACCACCACTGCATCGCGTTCAACCAGGCCGAGTGGGTCTCCCTCAACCACGTGGCGTACGAGATGAGTTCGGTCGACCACTTCATGCGCGGCCTCGGGCGGCTGCGCCATCACGGGATCGTCCCGCAGTGGGGCCCCGGCCGGCACGGCCCCGGCAACAACACCTTCTCCTACTTCACCGACCCGACCGGGCTCGTGTGCGAGTACACGTCCGAGGTCGCGCAGGTCGTCGAGGACCGGTGGATCGCCAAGGTGTGGCGGCGGGTGCCGGAGCTGTCCGACCTGTGGGGCACGGCCGGGCCGCCGTCGAAGGAGATCCGCTGTCACATGGCCGGTTCACCGGAAGGAGAGCAGAAGTGACCCGCACGCTCAAGGTCGGGCTCGTCGGCTGGGGCGCCATCGGCCGCGTCGTCGGCACCGCCCTCGCTCAACAGCAGGTCCAGGGCGCCGAGTTGACGTGCCTGGTCGACAACCGCCCGCTCGGCGAGACGGCCCCCGCGCCGCAGGTCGCCTTCGAGGAGGCCATCGAACGCTGCGACCTCGTCGTGGAAGCGGCCGGGCAGGGCGTCGTACGGGAATGGGGCGAGCGCGTCCTCACCTCGGGCACCGATCTGCTCGTCGCCTCGACCGGGGCCCTCACCGACGACGAGCTGGCCAAGCGCCTGCTCGCCGCCGGGCCCGGCCGGGTGTACTTCACGGGCGGCGCCGTCGGCGGTCTCGACCTCCTCCAGGCGGTGCGGGCGCTGGGCCCGCTGGACGACGTACACCTCACGACGACGAAGCTGCCGTCGACCCTCGAACAACCGTGGATGGACGCGGAGTTGCTGGGCCGGATGCGGTCGGCGACCGGGCCCGTCGAGGTGATGGCGGGCACCGCGCGCGACGTGCCGGTGAAGTTCCCCAAGTCGACGAACGTCGCGGCCTCGGTCGCGCTCGCCGTCGGCGACCTGGACGCTGTGCGGGTCCGGGTCGTCGCCGATCCGGGAGCGACACGGACCCGGCACGTCATCGAGGCGTCCGGCACGCACGGCGCGTACCGCTTCGAGGTGGCGCACGCGCCCGACCCGGGCAACCCGGCGACCAGCCAGGTCGTGCCGTACGCGGTGCTGCGCTCGCTCGCGGCGCTCGCCGGACGGTCGGGGCAGATCCTGTGACACACGTGGAAGAGGCGGGCGGCGAAGGCCCCCTGCTGTTGTGCCTGCACGGTATCGGCTCGTCCTCGGCCGCCTTCGCCCCGCAGCTCGCCGGCCTCTCCGGCCAGGTGCGCGTCATCGCGTGGGACGCGCCCGGGTACGCCAAGTCACCTGACCCGGACGGCCCGTTGGACCTCGACGGGTTCGCGGACGCGGCCGCCGACGTCATCCGCTCGTACGGCGAGTCGGCGCACGTCCTGGGCGTCTCGTGGGGCGGCGTGATCGCGCTGCGGCTCGCCGCCCGTCACCCGGAGCTCGTGGACTCGCTGATCGTCGCCGACTCCAGCGCCGGCTCCGGCACCGACCCGCGCAAGGCCGAGGCCATGCGGGCGCGGTGCGACGAACTGGCCGCGCTGGGGCCGCGCGCCTTCGCCGAGCGGCGCGGGCCCCGGCTCGTCTCCGAACTGGCGCCCGCCGCGCTCGTCGAGCGGGTCGTCGACACCATGGCCGCGTCCGTCAGGCTGCCCGGCTACGCGTACGCCGCCGCGTCCATGGCGGACGCCGACCTGCGCCCCGAACTGCCCGGCATCGCCGCGCCGACGCTCGTCGTCTGCGGCGACCGGGACACGGTCACCGGCGTCGAGGCCTCCCAGGTCCTCGCCGGGGGCCTGCACAAGACCGCCTACGTGATCGTCAAGGACGCCGGTCACCTGGCCAACCAGGAACAGCCCGAGCGGTTCAACGCCTGGGTCCTGTCCCACCTGCACATCGCGACCGACCAGCGAAAGGGCTGAGCCATGCCTTTGACCACCACCGAGTACGACAACGGCGGCGACCTCGGGAAGTACACCGACTCCCTCATCGCCTCGAAGGAGTCCCGCGTCGCGGACTTCGACACGCTCTCCTTCCAGGAGAAGGCGGGTCCGCAGTACCGCCGCGGCCAGATCCGCTACGTCGGCTCCGGCGCCACCGGCAACCACGAGAGCGACAGCCGCATCATCCCGTCGGGCGGCTTCACCTTCTCCAACATGCTGCTGCCGCCCGGCGCCGAAGGCCCGGCCCACACCCACCACGACGTGGAGGAGGCGTTCTTCGTCCTGGAGGGCGAGGTCCGCGTCGGCATCCACCGCGGCCCCGACGAGGCCGAGTACCGCACCCTCGGCTACCGCGACATGATCGTGGTGCCCGCCGGAGTCACCCGCTCGCTGAAGAACGAGGGTGACACGGACGCCCTGTTCTGCGTCGTCATCGGCACGCAGAAGCCGCAGGTGCCGTCGTACCCCGAGTACTCGCCGATGCACGGCGTCACCCGTGACTGAGCAGTCCCGTGACGCCGTACGCACGGTCGTCGTGACCGGAGCGGGCCGTGGCCTCGGACAGGCCATGGCCCGCCGGGCCGGCGACGACGGCTTCCGGGTCGTCGTCGCCGAGCTCGAACCGGAACGGGGCGCGGCGGCCGCACAGGACCTGCGCGCGGGCGGCGTCGACGCCCACTTCGTGCGGTGCGACGTGGCGGACCCGGCGTCCGTCGACGAACTCGCGGCATTCGTCGCGGACTTGGGCGGACTGTACGGGCTCGTCAACAACGCCGCGCTCGCCAACGGCGTCGGCGGCAAGGAGTTCCAGGACATCGACGTCGAGGTCTGGGACCGGCTGATGACGGTGAACGCGCGCGGCCCCTGGCTCGTCGCCAAGGCGCTGCACCCGCTGTTCGGGGCCACCGGACGCATCGTCAACATCGCCTCGGACGCGGCTCTTTACGGCTCGCCGCGCCTCGCGCACTACATCGCCTCCAAAGGGGCCGTGATCGCCCTCACCCGGGCGATGGCACGGGAGCTCGGTTCGCGCGGCATCACCGTGAACGCGCTCGCGCCCGGCCTCACCGAGTGCGAGGCCACCGAGACGGTCCCGGCCGAGCGGCACGAGCTGTACCGCACCCTGCGCGCCGTCGAGCGGCCCCAGCAGCCCGACGACCTGGTCGGCCTCGCCGCCTTCCTCCTCTCCGAGGAGTCCCGCTATCTGACCGGACAGGTGATCGCCGTCAACGGCGGCTTCACCATGAACTGACCGACTGGAGCTATCAGTTATGGATCTGGGCCTCGCCGACCGGACCTACGTGGTCACCGGAGGCAGCTCGGGCGTCGGCCTGGCCACGGTCCGCGCCCTGCTCGACGAAGGCGCGCACGTCGCCACGTGCGGCCGCGACGCCGAACGGCTGCGGCGGATCGGCGCGCACGACCGCCTGTTCACCGGCGTCTGCGACGTGCGGGACGCCGATGCCGTACGGCACTTCGTGCGGGCCGCGGCCGACGCGTTCGGCGGGCGGCTCGACGGGCTCGTCAACAACGCCGGGCAGTCCCGCATGAAGCGCCTCGACGACACGACGGCCGACGACTGGCGCGACGAGCTGGAGCTGAAGTTCGCCGGGGTCCTGCACCCGCTCCAGGCCGCACGCCCGTACCTGAAGGCATCCGGCGCGGCGAGCGTCGTCAACGTCAACGCCGTCCTCGCCAAGCAGCCCGAGCCGCGGCTGATCACCACCAGCGCCGCCCGCGCGGGCATCCTCAACCTCTCCACGTCCCTCGCGCAGGAGCTCGCCCCCGAGGGCATCCGGGTCAACTCGGTGTGCCTCGGGCTCATCGACACCGGGCAGTGGACGCGCCGGCACGCCGCGGCGGACTCCGGCATGCCCTACGAGGACTGGCAGGCGGAGCTGGCCGCCGACCGCGGTGTGGCCCTCGGACGGCTCGGCCGGGCCGAGGAGGTCGCGTACGCGATCCTCGCGCTGCTCTCCCCCCGCGCCTCGTACATCACAGGAACCGGCATCGACGTCTGCGGCGGAGTCGGCCGCGGCATTCTCTGAGGGGCATCCCATGACCTACGACAACGGGGGCACACTCCTCGTCGCCGTCCTGAAGGAACTGGGCATCGACACGGTCTTCGGCATCGTGTCCGTGCACAACCTGCCACTGGTCGAGGCCGTCGACCGGGAACTGCGCTTCGTCCCCGTGCGGCACGAGGCGACCGCGGTGAACGCCGCGGACGCCTACGGGCGGGCCCGCGGCTCGATCGGCTGCGCGCTCACCTCGACCGGCACGGGCGCGGGCAACGCGGCCGGGTCGCTCATCGAGGCGCTCGCGTCCGGAACGTCGGTGCTGCACGTCACCGGGCAGGTGGAGAGCCGGTTCCTGGGCAGCGGGCGGGGCTTCATCCACGAGACGAAGGACCAGCTGGGCATGTTGGGCGCCGTCTCGGCGTACGCGGCCACGGTCGGGTCCGCGGCCGACGCGGGCCGGACACTGCGGGAGGCGGCGCGCGCCGCCCTCGCGGCGCCCGGCGGCCCGGCGAGCGTCGAGTGGCCGATCGACCTCCAGTACGCGGCGCAGACGGACGAGACCGCCGACGTCCCGGCGGCCACTGCTCCGGTGCCCGACGCCGCGCGACTCGTGTCCGCGGCAGCCCTGCTGGGCGCGGCACGGCGTCCCCTCGTCTGGGCCGGCGGCGGTGCGAACGGCGCTCGCGCCGAACTGGCCGCGCTCGTCGAGGCCACCGGCGCCGGGCTGCTCACGTCCAACTCCGGCCGCGGCTCCGTGCCCGAGGACCACCCGCAGGTCATCGGGAACTTCGCGACCACACCCGCCGGACGCGCCCTGCTGGCCGACGCCGACCTGCTGCTGAGCGTCGGCACCCACTTCCGGTCCAACGAGACCGCCGACTACGGTCTTGAGCTGCCCGCCGCTCATATCCAGATCGACATCGACCCGGCGGCCCTGGGCCGGGCGTACCCCGCCGCGCACACGCTGCACGGCGACGCGGCCGCCACGCTCGCCGCGCTCCTGCCCCACGCGGGGAACGCCGACCCCGAATGGACGCGCCGGGTCCGCCGGGTCCGCGACGACGTACGGGCGACCCTGCACGACACCATCGGTCCGCAGGCGGCGATCTGTGACGCGCTGCGGGCCGTGCTGCCGCGCGATGCCGTCGTCGCCCGGGACGTCACCATCGCGTCGAGCAGCTGGGGCAACCGGCTCCTGGAGATGTACGACCCGCGGGCCAACGTCTTCCCGCGCGGCGGCGGCATCGGGCAGGGCCTCGGCATGGGCATCGGCGCCGCGCTCGCCGCTCCGGAGCGGCCCACGGTCGTCATCGCGGGCGACGGCGGCCTCGCCGTACACCTCGGCGAACTGCTCACCGTCGCCCAGGAACGGCCGCGCCTGACCGTCCTCGTCTTCAACGACGGCGGCTACGGCGTGCTGCGCAACATGCAGGACCGCTACAGCGAGCGGCGCTCCGGCGTCGACCTGACCACACCCGACTTCGAACTCCTGGCCCGCGCCTGCCGGTTGCCGTATCTGCGGATCGCGGACGCCGAGCAGGCCCGGCCGGTGATCGAGCGGGCCGTCGCCTCCGAAGGGCCGACGCTCGTCGAGGTCGACCTGGCCGCGCTCGGCCCGATGAAGAACCCGTTCACCCCGCCCGTGAAGATCCCCGGAACGTAGGGAGGCCCCCATGACCGACGACCGCCGACTGGAGCTGCTCGTCCGCCGGATGACCTGGGAGGCCGAGGGCGTCCTGTCCGTCGAACTGACCCACCCCGACGGCAAGCCGCTGCCCGCCTGGACCCCCGGTGCCCATATCGACGTGCACGTGGGCGGACACATCCGCCAGTACAGCCTGTGCGGCGACCCGGCCGTCGCCTGCACGTATCGCATCGGCGTGCTCAACGAGCCGTCCTCGCGCGGTGGTTCACGCCATGTGCACACGGCACTGCGGCCCGGACAGCTCCTCACCGTGTCCGAGCCGCGCAACCACTTCGCCCTGGAGGACGCGCCCGCGTACGTCTTCGTCGCGGGCGGTATCGGCGTCACCCCGCTCCTCGCGATGGCCAGGGAGGCCGCCCGGCGGGGCGCCGCGTGGCGCATGGCGTACGGCGGCCGCGGGCGCGGTTCGATGGCCTTCACCGAGGAACTGGCGGCACTGGGGGGCGAGTTGACGCTCGTACCGCAGGACGAGCTGGGTCACATCGACCTGGACGCGGTGCTCGCCGGGCTGCCCGACGAAGCGCTGGTGTACTGCTGCGGGCCCGAGCCGCTGCTCGCCGCGGTCGAGGAGCGCTGCCCGGAGGGGCGGCTGCGCCTGGAGCGGTTCGCCGCGCCCGTCGTCGAACGTGCCGAGCACGACGGGGAGTTCGAGGTCGAGTGCCGCACCTCCGGACTCACCCTCACCGTCGACGCCGACACGTCCATCCTGGACGCCGCCGAACAGGCCGGCCTGGACGTCTCCAGTTCCTGCCGCGACGGCATCTGCGGCTCCTGCGAGACCCGGGTGCTCGACGGCGCCCCCGACCACCGCGACTTCCTCCTCTCGGAAGCCGAGCACGCCGCGAACGCCTCGATGATGATCTGCGTCTCGCGCTGCGCCGCCGGCTCCCGCCTCGTCCTCGACCTGTAACGACCTCCTGGAGACATCGATGAGCAGCACCGAGCCCGACTGGCCGTACCTGGAGATCCACCAGTCCCGTACCCACGAGCCGACCCCCTACGAGTACAAGCTGGCCGCCACGCTCGAGGAGGTCTTCACCAAGGAAGGACATCAACTCGCCGATGTCGTACGCGGGTTGAACAGCCGCCAGGTGCACGCCCCCGACGGCGCCGCCTGGACCGAGGAATCCTTCCGCGCCGAGATGCACCGACTGGGAGCGTGACCGCCGTGACCACCACCCTCACCGCCGACCACATCTACGCGACCGGGCTGCGCAACCAGTGGCACCCCGTCGTGCCGTCGTCCTTCGTCGCGCCCGGCGCGATGCGCAAGGTCACCGTCATCGGCGAGCAGTGGCTGCTCTTCCGCCGTTCCGACGGCGCCCTGAGCATGCTCGCCGACCGCTGTCCGCACCGCGGCGCCCCGCTGTCGCTCGGCAAGCACCTGGGTGACCGGGTGGCCTGCTGGTACCACGGCGTCGAGATCGAGACCGACGGCACCGTCTCGTCCGTGCCGGGCCTGCCCGGCTGCAACCTGGAGGGCAAGAAGCTCGTCACATCGCTTCCCGTACGGGAGGTCGCGGGCGCCGTCCTCGCCTACTTCGGGGACGAACACCACCCGGAACCGGCTGAGTTGACGCTGCCGGAGCCGCTCACCGACCCCGACACCGACGCGATCCTGTGCTACGCCGAGTGGAACGTGCCGTGGCGCTACGCCGTCGAGAACCTGCTCGACCCCATGCACGGCCAGTTCCTGCACCACGACTCGCACACGATGTTCGACGGCGACACCACCGCCAAGTTCCGCATCCGCGAGACCGACCGCGGCTACTTCTTCGAGAAGACGGACCAGCGGGGCGTCAACTTCGACTGGGTGGAGCTGTGCCGCACGGGGGTCGACTGGGTCGACCTGTCGATCCCGTACCCGCCGTCCGCCGGTCCGGGCGGCCCGTTCGGCATCGTCGGCATGGTCCGGCCGGTCGACGCCGAGCGGTGCGCCGTCTTCTTCTGGCGCTACCGCACCGTGCAGGGCTGGGAGCGCGACACCTGGCGGTTCCTGTACAAGACGCTGATCGAGCGGCGGCACTGGGACGTCCTCGAACAGGACCGGGTGATGCTGGAGGCCATGCCGGCCGACGCGGACCAGCGGGAGAACCTCTACCAGCACGACCTCGGCGTGGTCCGGCTGCGCCGTCTGTACCGCGGCGGCGCCGAATCCCAGGCCTCGTCCGTCTGAGCAGCTGTCCGACCCGGCAGCCCCCGCGCCGCCCGTACGCCCATAATGGTCCGAGACATCGGAGGTGTGGGCCCTCCGGGCACGAGCAGAGGGGGCTGCCATGGCCGTCACCGACGAAGCGATCGAGAAGATCAAGGGCATGATCGTCTCGGGCGCGCTGCGCCCCGGCGACCGGCTCCCCAAGGAGAGCGAGCTCGCCGCCGACCTCGGGCTGTCCCGCAACTCCCTGCGCGAGGCGGTGCGCGCCCTCTCCCTGATCCGCATCCTCGACGTACGGCAGGGCGACGGCACGTACGTCACCAGTCTCGATCCCCAACTGCTGCTCGAGGCGCTGAGTTTCGTCGTCGACTTCCACCGCGACGACACGGTCCTGGAGTTCCTCGCCGTACGCCGCATCCTGGAGCCCGCGGCGACGGCCCTCGCCGCCACGCAGATCGATCCTGAGCAGCTGGACAAGCTCGCCGCGCAACTCGACGACCTGGGGCCCGAGCCGTCGGTCGAGGAGCTGGTCGCCGCCGACCTCGACTTCCACCGCGGCATCGTCAAGGCCTCGGGGAACTCGGTCCTGTGCTCCCTCCTCGACGGACTGTCCGGGCCGACCACGCGGGCCCGCATCTGGCGCGGCCTGACCCAGGAGGACGCGGTCAGCCGCACCCTGCACGAGCACCGTGCGATCCTCGCCGCGCTGCGCGACGGGGACGCGGAGGCGGCCAGGTCCTGGGCGACCGTGCACATCGCGAGCGTGGAGCAGTGGCTGCGCTCGACCTTGTGAACGTCGCCCGTGAACTCCGCGACGTCCGGGGAGTGCGGGCCTGCGACTCGGGGCAGTGTCCGGGCAGCCCCCGGGTTCCAGGGGGCTGCGGAGGGCCCCCGTCGACGCCGTAAGGTGGGCAGGTAGGCGAGGGCACGTCGGAAGGAGGCGCTGGGTGATCGAGCTCGAGGGGGTTCCCGAGCTGGTCGACCCGGTCATGGTGGCCGCGTTCGAGGGCTGGAACGATGCCGGCGACGCCGCCTCCACCGCGGTCGCGCATCTCGACAAGGAGTGGAAGGGCGAGGTGTTCGCGGCGCTGGACGCCGAGGACTACTACGACTTCCAGGTCAACCGGCCCACGGTCTTCCTCGAAGACGGTGTGCGCAAGATCACCTGGCCGACGACCAGGCTCTCCGTGGTGCGCGTGGGCGGCGACAAGCCGCGTGACCTGGTCCTGGTGCGGGGTATCGAACCGTCCATGCGCTGGCGGTCGTTCTGCAACGAGATCCTGGGCTTCGCGCACGAACTGGGCGTGGAGCTGGTCGTCATCCTGGGCGCGCTGCTCGGCGACACCCCGCACACCCGGCCGGTGCCGGTCAGCGGGGTCACCTCCGACGCGGACCTGGCCACGCGGATGGACCTGGAGGAGACCAAGTACGAGGGTCCGACGGGCATCGTCGGCATCCTCCAGGAGGCGTGCACGCACGCGGGGCTGCCCGCCGTGTCGCTGTGGGCGGCGGTCCCGCACTACGTGTCGCAGCCGCCGAACCCGAAGGCGACGCTGGCGCTGCTCAACCGCCTGGAGGACCTGATCGACCTGCGCATCCCGCTGGGCGAGCTGCCCGAGGACGCGCGGGCCTGGCAGCGTGGCGTGGACGAGCTGGCGGCGGAGGACAGCGAGGTCGCCGAGTACGTCCAGACGCTGGAGGAGGCGCGGGACACCGCGGAGCTGCCGGAGGCGTCCGGCGAGGCCATCGCCCGCGAGTTCGAGCGCTATCTGCGCCGCCGCGATCCGGGGTCGCCGCAGGACCCGAGCGGCCGCACCCGCCCGCCCCCATCGTCACCACGATCACCACGCCGGTGACGAGCACGATGAGTTCGCGGTGCGGGAACGGCGAGCCGTCGTCGAGGGTGGCGGGGATGCCGA
>NZ_JBFAVD010000057.1:0-11623 GCF_040679615.1 Streptomyces sp. NPDC052225
GTCGGTCGTCGGGTGCGGGTTCGGAGGGGGCTGGTCGCGCAGTTCCCCGCGCCCCTGAGATGCGCACCTTCGGTGCGGCATCTCAGGGGCGCGTCCCATCGGGGAACTGCGCGACCAGCCCCCCACCGGGCGGTCAGACGGGATGCAACCCCTGCTTGCCGACCTCGGTCACGAACGACGCCGCGGTGGTCAGGGCTGCTCCCGGGACGGTCACCGCCGGGACCGTCTTGAAGTCGGCCCGGGCGGACTGCTCGCCCAGAGCCACCGTGGCGTAACCCCGTTGGCCGTTGTAGTGCTTCATGTGCGGGTTGCGGGCGAGGTAGTTCGCCCAGTTCGACGGGCGCGCCGAGCCGTCCTTGCCGCTCGTGATCGACGTCGTCACGATCTCCGTACCGACCGTGCGCGAATCCGCGTCGTCGACGTCCCGCTTGATGTCCATGGCGTACGAGACGTGCACGTCACCGGTGAGGACCATGAGGTTCTGGACGCGGGCCGCGTCCGCGCCCTTGAGGAGGCGTTCGCGGGACGCCGGGTAGCCGTCCCAGGAGTCCATGGACAGGGTCGTGTTCCCGGCGGCCGGGTTGTTGCGGCGGGCGAACGTGACCTGCTGCGGGACGACGTTCCACAGGGCCCGCGAGTGGCGCCAGCCGTCGATCAGCCAGCGCTCCTGGGTGAACCCGGGCAGCGTCTGCGAGGCGGCCTCGGACTCGGGCGTCGGCGACTTCCACCCGTCGCCGTTGGCCTGGTCGGTGCGGTACTGGCGGGTGTCGAGGATGTCGAACTGGGCGAGCCTGCCCCACTGGAGGCGCCGGTAGAGCCGGGCGTCCGGGCCGGTCGGCAGCTGCGGGCGGCGCAGCGGCTGGTTCTCCCAGTACGCGCGGTACGCGGAGGCGCGGCGCAGCAGGAACTCGGCGGGCGGGTCGCCGTTCTCGTCGACGTCGCCGGCGTAGTTGTTCTCGGTCTCGTGGTCGTCCCAGGTGACGACGAACGGGTGGGCGGCATGCGCGGCCCGCAGGTCCGGGTCGGTCTTGTAGAGGGCGTACCGCAGCCGGTAGTCGTCCAGCGTCGTCGTCTCCTTGTTGAAGACGGCGGGCAGCACGCGGTCGGTGTAGTTGCGGGCGCCGCCGACGGACGTGACGGCGTACTCGTAGAGGTAGTCGCCGAGGTGGAAGACGACGTCGACGTCGTCCTCGGCCAGGTGCTTGTACGCGGTGTAGTAGCCGTCGTGGTACGCCTGGCAGGAGACGGCGGCCAGGGTCAGCGCCGAGGCGTGGCTCGCGGCGGCGGGCGCGGTGCGGGTGCGGCCCGTCTCGCTGACCCAGCGGCCCGCACGGAAGCGGTAGTAGTAGACGCGGCCGGGCGCCAGGTGGTCGACCTCGACGTGCACGGAGTGGTTGAACTCGGGGTGCGCGGTGGCGGTGCCGCGTCTGATCACACGCCGGAACCGCTCGTCGAGCGCCAGCTCCCAGCGGACCTCGACGCGCTCGGCGGGCAGGCCGCCGCCGAGCTCGTACGGGGACGGGGCGAGCCGGGTCCACAGCAGGACGGAGTCGGGCAGCGGGTCGCCGGAGGCGAGGCCCAGCGTGAACGGGTCGCCGGTGATCTTCGCCGAGTCCAGCTCGGCGGCGGCCGCGGTGCCGGCGGTCGGCAGGTTGGTCGCGAAGGCGAGCGCGGCGGCGGCGCCGGTGACCGTGAGGAACCGGCGGCGGCCCAAGTGCTGGGCGGCCGCGCGGAGTTCGGGTGCGTGCTGCGGTACGGGTGACATGGAGCCCCTCCCCTGACTGCTGGTGTCAGGGGAATTGCAGTGGCCCGGGACGACGCGCGACTGTCGCGTACACAACAGCCACATGGCGGATCGGTGATCTCCGGATGTCCGGTCCCGCCGTACCCTCGCGCCATGAACGCATCGACGGACACTTCGACGGTCACCTCGACGACGAGGACCGCTGTGGTCACCGGCGCGGGATCCGGCATCGGCCGGGCCGTCGCCCTCGAACTGCTCCGCGCGGGCTGGCGGGTGGCGCTCGCGGGCCGCCGCACGCGGGCGCTGGACGAGACGGCGGCCCTGGCCCCCGGCACGGACGCCCTCGCCGTCCGCGCCGACGTGTCGAGCCCCGACGACGTGGCCGCGCTCTTCACCGCCGTACGGGACCGGTTCGGGCGGCTCGACCTGCTGTTCAACAACGCGGGGACGTTCGGGCCCGGCGGGGTGCCCGTGGAGGACCTCGACTACGACGCGTGGCGGCACGTCGTGGACACGAACCTCAACGGGGCGTTCCTGTGCGCGCAGGCGGCGTTCCGGCAGATGAAGGAGCAGGATCCGCAGGGCGGCCGGATCATCAACAACGGCTCCATCTCGGCGCACACGCCGCGGCCGCACTCGGTCGCGTACACGGCGACGAAGCACGCCCTGACGGGGCTGACCAAGTCCCTGTCCCTGGACGGCCGTCCGTACCGGATCGCGTGCGGGCAGATCGACATCGGGAACGCGGCGACGGACATGACCGAGCGGATGCGGTCGGGGATCCTTCAGGCCAATGGGGAGCTGGCGGTGGAGCCGGTCATGGATGTGGCGGATGTGGCCCGCACCGTGCGGCACATGGCGGAGTTGCCGCTTGAGGCCAACGTGCAGTTCGCGACGGTGCTTGCCACGAACATGCCTTATGTGGGGCGGGGTTGAGCGCATCGGTTCGGCTGCGGGCCGGTGGGGGCTGGTCGCGCAGTTCCCCGCGCCCCTAGAAGGCATGCGCTACGCGCAGCCTTCATCGGGGAAATGCGGCGCGCAGCGCCTGCATTTCAGGGGCGCGGGGAACTGCGCGACCAGCCACGACGAAAGGCGCACCCGGCGACGCGACCGCACCCCGCAGCGGCGAGAATCCGGGGCATGACACCAGACGTGCTCCGCTACAGCGCCTTCACCACCCGCCCCGCCGGAGGCAACCCCGCCGGGATCGTGCTCGACGCCACCGGCCTCACCGACGCCGGCATGCTGAAGATCGCCGCCGACCTGGGCTACAGCGAGTCCGCGTTCCTGACGCCGGGCCCTGATGACCGTACGTACACCGTGCGGTACTTCAGCCCCAAGGCCGAGGTCCCGTTCTGCGGGCACGCCACCGTCGCCACGGCCGTCGCGCTCGCGGAGCGCCTCGGCACCGGCGACTTCCTGTTCCGCACCCAGGCCGGCGAGGTGCCGGTCACCGTGGACGCCGACGACGACGGCACGCTGCGCGCGACCCTCACCAGCGTGGAGCCGCACGTCGAGGGTGTCGCCGACGCCGATCTGGCGGAGGCGCTCGCCGCGCTCGACTGGCCGGCGGCCGACCTCGACCCGGCGCTCGCGCCCCGTATCTCCTACGCCGGCGCCCGCCACCTCGTGCTGGCCGCGGCCACCCGTGAGCGGCTCGCGGAGCTGGACTACGACTTCGAGCGGCTCGCCGCGCTGATGCGCCGGCTGGATCTGACGACCGTCCAACTGGTGTGGCGGGAGGACGAGTTCACCTTCCACGCACGCGACCCGTTCCCCGTGGGCGGCGTCGTCGAGGACCCGGCGACGGGCGCGGCGGCAGCGGCGTTCGGCGCGTATCTGCGCGCACTCGGTCTGGTGCCGGACGCCGCCGAGCTGACCGTGCACCAGGGCGCCGACATGGGGCGCCCCGGCGAGCTGACGGTGACGCTGCGCGAGGGCGACGCGCGGGTGCGGGTGAGCGGGGCGGCGGTGCCGATCCCGTAACCGTGTCCCGGGGAGGTGTTCAGGCCTGACCCGTCTCGAACCGGGTGACCTTGCCGCCCGTCACGTCGAACGACCACTTGGTGCGCATCTCGCCCCAGGTGTCGTTGCGGTAGCGGGCGACGAGGGTGCGGCCCTCTGCGGTCTCCTTCTCGACTTCCATGTGGCCGTTCGAGTCGAAGATCTCGCGGGCGGTCCAGTCGTCGAGGTCCCGCTCGGAGCCGTCGTCCGTCATCGTCGCGTCGGGTGCGAGCACCGCGCGGAAGGCGTCCCGGTCGTGGGCGTTCAGCGCCGAGACGAAGGCGCGGACCGCCGGGTCACTGAGCTTCGCGGTCTGGATGGGCATGCGCCCAGGCTTGCACCGGGGCCGGGTGAACGCCACCCGAACGGGCCCGCGCACCGGGTGCGCGGGCCGGCTCTGGCGGACGGTGGGGGCATGACCTGCACACGTTTCCACGCCCGGTCCCGGACCCGGCTCACCCCCTGCTCGAACCGCCGCGACCTGGGACTTCTGGCTCTGCGCCTGGGCACGGGCGGGGTTCTCGCGGCGCACGGCGCCCAGAAGCTGCTCGGCTGGTTCGGCGGGGGCGGCGTCTCCGGCACCGCCGCCGCCATGGAGTCCATGGGGTACGCCCCCGCCAAGGCGAGCGCGCTCGCGGCCGGGCTCGGCGAGGCGGGCGGCGGCGCGCTGCTCGCGCTCGGCCTCGCGACGCCGGTGGGCGGGGCGGCCGCGGCCGGCACCATGGCGGGCGCGGCGGCCGTGCACGCGCCGAACGGGTTCTTCGCGATGGGCGGCGGCTACGAGTACCCGGCGTTCCTCGGCTTCGTCGCGGCGGGCCTCGCCGTGACCGGCGCGGGGCGCTACTCCCTCGACCACGCGCTCGGCCATGCCCTCGACCGGCACTGGATGGTGCCCGCGGCGCTCGTCGGGGCCGGAGCGGCGGCGCTCGCGGTCGTCGGCTCGCGCAACAAGCGGGTCAAGGAGTCGGCCCCCGAGGAGTAGAGCCGCAGGGGCATAGGCTCGTCGGCCGTGACCAATGACGAGAACGACGACCTGTGGGCCGCCATCGACCGGCTCCGCGCGTGGCTCGACGAGAACAACCGGCGGCCGCCCCAAGAAGCCCTCCTCCTAAGGGTGTTGAAGTTGTCGGAGGAGGTCGGCGAGGTCGCGGAGGCGGTCATCGGGGCCGTCGGCCAGAACCCGCGCAAGGGCCACAGCCACACCTGGCAGGACGTCGAGTCGGAGCTGTGCGACGTGGTCGTCACGGCCCTGGTCGCCCTGAGCACCCTCTCCCCCGACGCCCGCGGCACCCTCCGCGCGCATCTGGCCGGGCTCACGGAGCGTGCCGCCGGATAGGCTGCGGGACGTCCGGGTGATCAGGCGAACTGGGGGTTCGTGGCATGGGCGGGTTCGACGGCGGCGTCGTCGCGGCGGTCAGCAGCAACGGCGTCTACTCCTTCACCAAGCCGAACCGGGACAGCATCACGCTGCTCGCGGGGCTCGGGGTCGAGGGGGACGTGCACGCGGGCGTGACGGTGAAGCACCGGTCCCGGGTCGCGCAGGACCCGACGCAGCCGAACCTGCGCCAAGTCCACCTGATCCACGAGGAGTTGTTCGACGAGGTCGCGGCCGACGGGCACCGGGTGCGCCCCGGCGAACTCGGCGAGAACGTCACGACGCGCGGCATCGACCTGCTCGCCCTGCCCACCGGCACCCTGTTGCGGTTCGGCGACCACGAGGACGGCGGCTGCGCGGTCGTCGAGGTCACCGGGCTGCGCAACCCGTGTCTCCAGATCGACGCCTTCCAGGACGGCCTGCTCAAGCGTGTCGTGGGCCGCGATCCCGAGACGGGCGCGATCGTCCGCAAGGCCGGGATCATGGGCGTCGTCCGGCAGGGCGGGCCCGTCCGCCCCGGCGACGCCGTCCACGTGGAGCTGCCGGCGCTGCCGCACACGCCGCTGGACCGGGTCTGATGGCCCTGGACGAGAAGCCCGTCGTCGTCCCGCACGACCCGGCGTGGGAGGCGGGCGGGCGCGACCTGTGCGCCCGGCTGGCCGCCGCGCTCGGCCCGTCGGCGCTGCACGTCGATCACATCGGGTCGACGTCCGTGCCCGGCATGGACGCCAAGGACATCTACGACGTGCAGGTGAGCGTCGCCGATCTGGATGCCGCCGCGGACGCGTTCGAGGCACCGCTGGCCGCCCTCGGTTTCGTACGGTCGCCGTATCTGCGCGATCACGTGCCCGCCGGGCGGGAGGACCGCGAGGACCCCGCCGACTGGGCCAAGCGGTACTGGTCGCGCCGCACGGCGGATGCCCCGCGCGTCAACCTCCATGTGCGCAGGGCGGGTTCGCCGAACGAGCGGCTCGCGCTGCTGTTCCGGGACTGGCTGCGGGCCACTCCTGAGGCCGTGCCCGCGTACGCGCGCTTCAAGTACGTATTCGCCGGGGCGGTCGCCGACACGGGGACGTACGCGGACGTGAAGGACCCGGTCGTCGATCTGGTCGGGGTCGTCGCAGAGCAGTGGGCGGAGCGGACCGGCTGGCACCCGCACCCGTAGGGGCCGCGAGGTGAACGGATACCATCGCCGCCATGACTGACAGGCACCCGATCACCGAACTCCCGCGCCTGGGCGTGGCCATCGTCACCATGGGCAACCGGCCCAAGGACGTGGACGCCCTCCTGGAGTCGGTGGCCAAGCAGGACGTGGTGCCGACCCGGGTCGTCCTCATCGGCAACGGCACGGTGCTGCCCGCCTACCCCGGCTACCCGTTCGAGGTCACGACGGTCGAGCTCGACGACAATCTGGGCTGCCCCGGCGGGCGCAACGTGGCGCTGGCCCGGCTGCGCGAGTTCGGCGACGTGGACGTGGCGGTCGAGCTGGACGACGACGGTCTGCTCGTCGACGCCGATGTGTTCTCCACCATCCAGAACCTGTTCGCGGCCGACCCGAAGCTGGGCGTCGTCGGTTTCCGCATCGCCGACGAGCACGGCGAGACGCAGCGGCGCCACGTGCCGCGGCTGCGCGCGAAGGACCCGATGCGGCGCGGGCTCGTCACGGCGTTCCTCGGCGGCGGGCACGCCTTCTCGATGGACATGCTCGCCGAGACCGGAGACTGGCCGGCCGACTTCTTCTTCACGCACGAGGAGACCGACCTCGCCTGGCGCGCGCTCGACGCCGGCTGGAAGGTGCTCTACGAGCCGTCCCTGCTGCTCCAGCACCCGAAGACGTCCCCGGCCCGGCACGCCGTCTACTACCGGATGACCGCCCGCAACCGGGTGTGGCTGGCCCGCCGCCGCCTCCCGGTCCTGCTGATCCCCGTCTATCTGGGCGTGTGGACCGGGATCACGCTGCTGCGCACGCGCTCGCTCGGCGGGCTGCGCGCGTGGGCGGGCGGCTTCGTGGAGGGCGTGCGCGCGCCCGCCGGTGAGCGTCGGCCGATGCGCTGGCGCACGGTGTGGCGGATGACGCGGCTCGGCCGCCCGCCGCTGATCTGACGCCCTGACCTGGTCCGATCCGATCCGAGGGCGAGGGCTCCTGCGGTTCCGGCGCCGCCCGCCGTCGAACCGGTGCTGCCCGCCGGCGAGGGGCCCGTCGGAGATCTTCTACAGCGCCCTGCCGGGCACGGTCTACCCGGAAACGCGGAAAGCGCCCCACCCGAAGGTGGGGCGCTTCTGTTGATCGTGCGTCATACGTCATGCGTCGTACGGGATCAGTAGCGGTAGTGGTCCGGCTTGTACGGGCCGTCGACCTCGACACCGATGTACGAGGCCTGCTCGGGGCGGAGCGTCGTCAGCTTCACGCCGAGCGAGTCCAGGTGCAGCCGCGCCACCTTCTCATCGAGGTGCTTGGGCAGCACGTAGACGTCTGTCGGGTACTCGGACTGCTTCGTGAACAGCTCGATCTGGGCCAGCGTCTGGTCCGCGAACGAGTTGGACATCACGAACGACGGGTGACCGGTCGCGTTGCCCAGGTTCAGCAGACGCCCCTCCGACAGCACGATGATGACCTTGCCGTCCGGGAACGTCCACGTGTGGACCTGCGGCTTGACCTCGTCCTTCACGATGCCCGGGATCTGGGCCAGGCCGGCCATGTCGATCTCGTTGTCGAAGTGGCCGATGTTCCCGACGATCGCCTGGTGCTTCATCCTGGCCATGTCGGACGCCATGATGATGTCCTTGTTGCCGGTCGTCGTGACGAAGATGTCCGCCTTGTCGACCACCTCGTCGAGCGTCGTGACCTGGAAACCGTCCATCGCCGCCTGCAGCGCGCAGATCGGGTCGATCTCCGTGACGATCACACGGGCACCCTGGCCCCGCAACGACTCCGCGCAGCCCTTGCCCACATCGCCGTAACCGCAGACGACCGCGGTCTTGCCACCGATGAGAACGTCCGTGGCGCGGTTGATGCCGTCGATCAGCGAGTGGCGGCAGCCGTACTTGTTGTCGAACTTCGACTTGGTCACCGCGTCGTTGACGTTGATCGCGGGGAACAGGAGGGAACCCTCACGCTGCATCTCGTACAGACGGTGAACACCCGTCGTGGTCTCCTCCGTCACACCACGGATCTCGGAGGCGAGGGCGGTCCAGTCGAGGGTGCTGCGCTCCAACAGGGCGCGGACGACGGCGAGTTCCTCGTTGGACGCCTCGGGGAGCTTGCCGGTCTTCTCCTTCTCCACGCCGAGGTGGACGAGGAGGGTGGCATCGCCGCCGTCGTCCAGGATCATGTTCGGGCCGGTCTGTCCGGGCCAGGTCAGGGCCTGCTCCGTGCACCACCAGTACTCCTCCAGGGTCTCGCCCTTCCAGGCGAAGACCGGGATGCCGGCGGCGGCGACCGCAGCGGCGGCGTGGTCCTGGGTGGAGAAGATGTTGCAGGAGACCCAGCGGACCTCGGCGCCGAGCGCGACGAGGGTCTCGATGAGGACGGCCGTCTGGACCGTCATGTGGAGGGACCCGGTGACACGGGCGCCGGCGAGCGGCTGCGTGGCCGCGTACTCCTTGCGGATCGCCATCAGGCCGGGCATCTCGTGCTCGGCGAGGGTGATCTCCTTGCGGCCGAACTCCGCGAGGCCGATGTCGGCGACCTTGAAGTCGGTGAACTCACCGGTGGATTCAGCTGACACGAAGGCTCCTTGAGCTCAGTACGTTGCGGTGGATGTCCAAGGCCGCGAGGGACTTGTTGAGCGTGATGTAGTGCAGGCCCGGCGCGCCCTCGTCGAGCAGCCGGGCGGCCATGGCGGTGGCGTGGGCGACGCCGACGCGGTGGCCTTCGGCCCGGTCGTCCTTCGCCGCCTCCAGGCGGTGGGCCAGTTCCGCGGGGAACCGGGCGCCGCTGAGTTCGGCGAAGCGGCGGATCTGCCGGACGTCGGTGGCGGGCATGATCTCGGGGATGATCGGGGTGTCGCAGCCGGCCGCGGCGACCCGGTCCCGCAGCCGCAGGTAGTCCTCCACGTCGAAGAACATCTGCGTGATCGCGTAGTCCGCGCCCGCCCGGCACTTGGCGACGAGGTGCCGGATGTCGGTGTCCCAGTCGGGCGAGCGCGGGTGCTTCTCCGGGAACGCGGCCACCCCGATGCCGAAGTCGCCCAACCCCCGTACGAGAGTGACGAGTTCATGGGCGTGGGTGAGGCCGTCCGGGTGCGGGACCCATGGCGCGTTCGGGTCGCCGGGCGGGTCGCCGCGCAGTGCGAGGACGTCCCGTACGCCCGCGTCCGCGTACTGGCCGATGATGCGGCGCAGTTCGGCGACCGAGTGGCCCACCGCCGTGAGATGGGCGACGGGCCGCAGGGTCGTCTGCGTCGCGATGCGCTTGGTCATCTCGACCGTACGGTCCCGCGAGGAACCGCCCGCTCCGTACGTCACCGAGACGAACGTCGGGGACAGGGGCTCCAGACGGCGGATGGCCTGCCACAGCGTGCGCTCGCCCGCCTCGGACTTCGGCGGGAAGAACTCGAAGGAGAAGGTACGGGTGCCGCTCGCGAGGATGTCGCGGACGGTGGTCATCGGCGGCCTCCCGCGTTGAAGTAGCTCGCCTCGGGGTGGTGGACGACGAAGGCGTCCGTGGACTGCTCGGGGTGCAGTTGGTACTCCTCGGACAACCGGACCCCGATCCGCTCGGGCCCGAGCAGCTCGGCGATCTTGGCGCGGTCCTCCAGGTCGGGGCAGGCCGGGTAGCCCAGGGAGTAGCGGCAACCCTGGTACTCCGTACGGAACATGCCTTCCATCGCGGCCGGTTCCTGGCCGTCGATACGGAGTTCGGAGCGGACGCGGGCGTGCCAGTACTCGGCGAGCGCCTCGGCCAACTGGACGGACAGGCCGTGGAGTTCGAGGTAGTCGCGGTAGGAGTCGGAAGCGAAGAGATCGGCGGTGGCCTCGCCGATCCTGGATCCGACCGTGACCATCTGGAGGGCCAGTACGTCGGTCTCCCCCGACTCCTGAGGGCGGAAGAAGTCGGCCAGGCACAGGCGGCGGCCGCGCTCCTGGCGCGGGAAGGTGAAGCGGGTCCGTTCGCCTCCGTTCTCGTCCAGGACGATCAGGTCGTCGCCCTTGGACACGCACGGGAAGTAGCCGTGGACGACGGCCGCTTCGAGGAGGTGGTCCGTCTGCAACCGGTCCAGCCAGCCGCGCAGCCGCGGCCGCCCTTCCGACTCGATCGTCCCGGCGTCCTTCAGGCCCCACTGCCCCTTGAACAGCGCCGCCTCGTCCAGCCAGGACGCGTACTCCTTGAGCTGGATGCCCTTGACGACCCTCGTCCCGAAGAAGGGGGGCTCGGGCACGGGGTTGTCGGCGGCCACGTCGCTGCGTCCGGCCGGCTCCGGCTCCCGCACCTCGATGAGCGCGGTCTCGCGCTTCGGGACGCGGCGCTGCTTCAGTTCGGGCAGGGTCGCGCCGGGCACGCCGCGCTTGACCGCGATCAGGGCGTCCATCAGGCGCAGGCCCTCGAACGCGTCGCGGGCGTACCGCACTTCACCCTCGTAGATCTCGTGCAGATCCTGCTCCACATACGCCCGCGTCAGCGCGGCACCGCCCAGGATGACGGGATAATCGGCGGCCATCTTGCGCTGGTTGAGCTCCTGAAGGTTCTCCTTCATGATCACTGTCGACTTGACCAGGAGCCCGGACATGCCGATCACATCGGCCTTGTGCTCCTCGGCCGCCTCCAGGATCGCGGAGACCGGCTGCTTGATGCCCAGGTTGACGACGTTGTAGCCGTTGTTGGACAGGATGATGTCGACCAAATTCTTGCCGATGTCATGAACGTCGCCGCGCACCGTGGCCAGCACGATGGTGCCCTTGCCCTCCGCGTCGGACTTCTCCATGTGCGGCTCCAGATAGGCCACCGCGTTCTTCATCACCTCGGCGGACTGGAGCACGAACGGCAGCTGCATCTGCCCGGACCCGAACAGCTCACCGACAACCTTCATCCCCTCAAGCAGGGTGTCGTTGACGATGTCCAGAGCCGGCCTGCTCTGCAACGCCTCCGCGAGGTCGGCCTCCAGGCCGTTCTTCTCGCCGTCGATGATGCGGGCCTTGAGGCGTTCCTCCAGCGGCAGCGCCGCCAGCTCCTCGGCCTTGCCCGCCTTCAGCGACTTCGCCGTCGCCCCTTCGAAGAGCGCCATCAGCTTCTGCAGCGGGTCATAGCCCTCCGCACGCTGGTCGTAGATCAGATCGAGAGCCGTCTGCACCTGCTCCTCGTCGAAGCGGGCGATCGGCAGGATCTTCGAGGCGTGCACGATCGCCGAATCCAGGCCCGCCTTCACGCACTCGTCCAGGAACACCGAGTTCAGCACGATCCGGGCGGCCGGATTCAGACCGAAGGAGATGTTCGACAGGCCCAGCGTCGTCTGCACATCCGGGTGACGCTTCTTCAGCTCACGGATCGCCTCGATCGTCGC
>NZ_JBFAVD010000058.1:0-10456 GCF_040679615.1 Streptomyces sp. NPDC052225
CGCAGTTCCCCGCGCCCCTGAAATGCAGACGCTTCGCGTCGCATTTCCCCGAGAGATGCGGAGCACCTCCAGGGGCGCGGGGAACTGCGCGACGAGCCACGACGAAAGGCGCGCCCGCCCGATCACAAGGATCCGGCAGACGCGCCTGCGCAGAAGCCCGACGGGCCCGAGCCGATGTCAGCCCGCGACGGCCACGGTCGGCTCGCCGGAGGCCACACCGTCCGCTTCCATCTGTTCGGCGATCTTCATCGCCTCCTCGATCAGCGTCTCCACGATCTTCGACTCGGGGACCGTCTTGATGACCTCGCCCTTGACGAAGATCTGGCCCTTGCCGTTGCCGGAGGCGACGCCGAGGTCGGCCTCGCGGGCCTCGCCCGGGCCGTTCACGACGCAGCCCATGACGGCCACGCGGAGCGGGACCTCCATGCCGTCGAGGCCCGCCGTGACCTCCTCGGCCAGCTTGTAGACGTCGACCTGGGCGCGGCCGCAGGACGGGCAGGAGACGATCTCCAGGCGGCGGGGCTTGAGGTTGAGCGACTCCAGGATCTGGTTGCCGACCTTGATCTCCTCGACCGGCGGGGCCGACAGGGAGACGCGGATCGTGTCGCCGATGCCCTCGGAGAGCAGCGCGCCGAACGCGACGGCCGACTTGATCGTGCCCTGGAACGCCGGGCCCGCCTCCGTCACACCGAGGTGCAGGGGGTAGTCGCACTTCTCGGCCAGGAGGCGGTACGCGTTGACCATGACCACCGGGTCGTTGTGCTTGACCGAGATCTTGATGTCGCGGAAGCCGTGCTCCTCGAAGAGGGACGCCTCCCACAGGGCCGACTCGACGAGGGCCTCGGGGGTCGCCTTGCCGTACTTCTGGAGCAGCCGGCGGTCCAGGGAGCCCGCGTTCACCCCGATGCGGATCGGGGTGCCGTGGTCGTTCGCCGCCTGGGCGATCTCCTTGACCTTGTCGTCGAACTGCTTGATGTTGCCCGGGTTCACGCGGACCGCGGCGCAGCCGGCCTCGATGGCCGCGAAGACGTACTTCGGCTGGAAGTGGATGTCCGCGATGACCGGGATCTGCGACTTCTTGGCGATGATCGGCAGCGCGTCGGCGTCGTCCTGCGTGGGGCAGGCCACCCGCACGATCTGGCAGCCGGACGCCGTCAGCTCGGCGATCTGCTGGAGCGTGGCGCCGATGTCGGACGTACGCGTCGTCGTCATCGACTGGACGGAGACCGGGGCGTCACCGCCGACCGCGACGGTGCCGACCTGGATCTGACGGCTCTTGCGCCGCTCGGCGAGCTTGGTCGGTACGTCCGGCATGCCGAGTGAAATCGCAGTCATCTGCTGTGCAACCCCAAGGTGTGGATCGAGGATCGAGTCCAGAGGCTTCCGAGATTACGTCACCGGCGCGCGCCCCAGCACATCGCGCCCCGCAACTCCACTCAAAGGTGGACGGCCGGGCACCCACAGTGCCCGGCCGTCATGAATGCCCTGCGATCAGGAGATTTTCACCGGGTTAACGACGTCCGCGATGAGCACGAGGATCGTGAAGCAGACGAAGATGCCCGCCACCACGTACGCCACCGGCATGAGCTTCGCCACGTCGAAGGGGCCCGGGTCGGGGCGCCGGAAGACCCGCGCCAGGTTGCGCCGGAGCGACTCCCACAGGGCACCCGCGATGTGCCCGCCGTCGAGCGGGAGCAGCGGAAGCATGTTGAAGAGGAACAGGGAGAGGTTGAACCCCGCCACCAGCATCAGCGCCATCCCCAGCTGCTGGCTCGCCGGGATGTCCATGGTGAAGATCTCGCCGCCGACGCGGGCCGCGCCGACCACGCCCATCGGGGAGTCCTGCTCGCGCGGGCCGTCGCCGAACGCCGCGTCCCACAGGGCCGGGATCTTCGCCGGGAGCGCGATGATCGAGTCGACGGCGTCGCCGACCCGGTCGCCCATCCACGACACGGAGTCGCCGAAGTCCTGCTGGACGACACCCCTGGCGGGGGTGAAGCCGAGGAAGCCGGCAGTGACGTAGCCCTTGACGTACTGGCCGCTGGAGTCCTTCTTCGCCACCTGGTTCGTGGCGATCTTCGCGGTCAGCGTCTTCTGCTGTCCGTCCCGCACGACGACGATCGGGACCGTCTTGCCGGCGCTCTCGCGGATCTCGTCGGACAGGGTGTTCCACTTGTCCGTCGTGACCCCGTTGAACGACACGATCTTGTCCTTCGGCTGGAGGCCTGCCGCCTTCGCCGGGGACTCGTCGTCGGTCTTCTTGCAGGTGTCGCGCTCGGCGCTGGCCTTGATGATGCACGGCGAGACGGAACTGACCACGTTGGTCTGCTGCTGGACACCGAAGCCCATGAGGACCGTGAAGAACAGGCCGATCGCGAGGATCAGGTTCATGAACGGGCCCGCGAACATGACGATGACGCGCTTCCACGGCTTGCGCGTGTAGAAGAGGCGGGTCTCGTCGCCGGGCTTGAGCTCCTCGAAGGCCGCGGCCCGCGCGTCCTCCACCATCGAGCGGAACGGGGACGTCGAGCGGGCCTCGATCTTCCCGTCCGCGCCGGGCGGGAACATGCCGATCATGCGGATGTAGCCGCCGAGCGGGATCGCCTTGACGCCGTACTCGGTCTCGCCCTTCTTGCGCGACCAGATGGTGGGGCCGAAGCCGACCATGTACTGGGGCACGCGGATGCCGAAGAGCTTCGCCGTCGACAGGTGGCCCAGCTCGTGCCAGGCGATGGAGATGAGCAGGCCCACCACGAAGACGACTATGCCGAGGATCATCATCAAGGTCGTCATGCACGAGCCTCCGCGGCTGCCTTGTCCGTAGCGGTCAGTTCACGGGCCCGGGCGCGTGCCCAGGTCTCCGCTTCGAGGACGTCCGCGACGGTCAGGGAAGTTCCCGCTTCCGGTGCGCCGTGTTCGTCGACGACCCGGGTGACGGTCTCCATGATGCCGTTGAACGGCAGGGCGCCCTTCAGGAAGGCGTCCACGCACTCCTCGTTGGCGGCATTGAACACCGCCGGGGCCGTGCCCGCGAGCTCCCCCACGTGCCGGGCGAGCCCCACCGACGGGAACGCGTCGGTGTCGAGGGGGAAGAACTCCCAGCTCGACGCCTTGGTCCAGTCGAACGCGGGGGCCGCGTCGGGGATTCTTTCCGGCCAGCCGAGACCGATGGCGATCGGGCCGCCCATGTCGGGCGGGGTCGCCTGGGCGAGCGTGGAGCCGTCGGTGAACTCGACCATGGAGTGCACGTACGACTGGGGGTGGACGACGACCTCGATGCGGTCGAAGGGGATGTCGTAGAGGAGGTGCGCCTCGATGACCTCCAGACCCTTGTTGACGAGGGTCGCGGAGTTGATCGTGATGACCGGGCCCATCGCCCAGGTGGGGTGCGCGAGGGCGTCCTCGACCGTGACGTGCGCGAGGTCCGCCTTGGTACGGCCGCGGAACGGGCCGCCCGATGCCGTCACCACCAGCTTGCGCACGTCGGCGCGGGTGCCGGCGGCGAGTGCCTGGAAGAGGGCGGCGTGCTCGGAGTCGACCGGGATGATCTGGCCGGGCGCGGCGAGCTTCTTCACCAGGGGGCCGCCGACGATCAGCGACTCCTTGTTGGCGAGGGCGAGGGTGCGGCCCGCTTCGAGGGCGGCGAGCGTCGGAGCGAGGCCGATGGAGCCGGTGATCCCGTTGAGGACGGTGTGGCAGGCGGACCGGGCCACTTCGGTGGCCGCGTCCGGTCCCGCGAGGATCTCGGGGAGCGGCTCGCCCGTCCCGTACTGCGCGGCGAGTGCCTCGCGCAGCGCCGGTACGACGTCCTCGCGGGCGACGGCGACGGTGCGTACGCGCAGTCGGCGCGCCTGCTCGGCGAGCAGGTCGACGCGGCCGCCCGCGGCGCTCAGGGCGGTGACGCGGAACCGGTCCGGGTTGCGCAGGACGAGGTCGATCGCCTGCGTGCCGATCGAGCCCGTCGAGCCCAGGACGACGACGTCCCTGGGGCCGTCGCCAGGGGCGGGGTCGAAGACGAGATGCGGGTCCGCGAGGGGGGATGGGCTGTCGCTCATCCCCCTATTGTGGCGTGGCCTTGCTGTGCGCAGGCCTACCGGTCTCCCCCGGTGGCGAAGTAGTGGCCCTCCTCCAAGTCGTCGAGCAGGCCCTTTTCCTCGGGGTGCCAGTCGAGGAGCGCCGTCGTTCGGGCGTGGGAGGCGCGCACGTCGAAGGTCTGGAACGGGGCGATCCAGCCGAAGTGGTCTCCCGCTTCCCGCGGACTCAGGCTGGTGCGCGGCACGTCGAGGTGGCGGGCGATCACGTCCGCGATGGCGCTGAGCGGGATGCCCTCCTCGGCCACCGCGTGCAGCCGGGCGCCGGCCGGTGCCGACTCCAGGGCCAGGCGGTACAGGCGCGCCGCGTCGAAGCGGTGCACGGCGGGCCAGCGCTGATCGCCGTCGCCGACCACCGCCGCGACGCCCTTCTCGCGGGCGATCTCGATCAGGCGCGGGACGAAGCCGTGGTCGCCGCGGCCGTGCACGGACGCGGCGAGGCGCAGCGCGACGGCCCGCACGCCGCGCTGGGCGAGTGCCAGGGCCGCGTTCTCCGCGGGGGCCCGGCCCGCGGTGGCGAGGGCGGGGTCGTCCTCCGCGGCGACGCGGCCCGGCGCGACCATCAGCGGTGACGACACCACGAACGGTTTGCCGGTGCCTTCGAGCGCCGCCCCGATCGCCTCGACGACCCGCAGGTCCGCGGCCGAGGCGCCCGCGTGGTCGGTGAAGCTGTGGTCGAAGGCGAGGTGGGCGACGCCGTCGGCGTCCTTGGCCGCGGCCGCCAGGCCGTCCGGGTCGGCGAGCGAGCCGCGGTGGACGGCGGCGCCCGCCGCGGTCACCGCCTCCGCGGCCGTGTCCGAGCGGGCGAGGCCGACGACCTCGTGTCCCGCGCCGAGCAGTTCGCGGACCACGGCCGAGCCGATGAATCCGGTGGCGCCGGTGACGAATACGCGCATGGGGTGCTCCTCGATACGGGGTGAGCCGGGTGTGGGGGTGTGGACCCATCGTCGGGAGCGGGGGTGCCGCGCGTCCAAAGCCTGTTCCGTATCGCGCAATGCGGATTCCGTATCACCGCTGCTGAGGGCGCCCGGGTGCCTACGATGGAGAGATGCCCGAGCCCGATGCCGCCGCTCATGCCGATGCCGATGTCGATGCCGATGTCGATGCCAATCTCGATCTCGATCTCGATCTGCGTCTCGTGCGCTACTTCACGGTCGTCGCCGAGCACCGGCACTTCGGACGGGCCGCCGACGCCCTGCACACGACGCAGCCGTCCCTGAGCCGGCAGATCCGGCGGCTCGAACAGGCCCTGGGGGCACGGCTGTTGGACCGTACGCCCCGGGGCAGCACGCTGACCGCGGCCGGTGAGGTGTTCCTGCCGCGGGCGAAGGCCCTGCTGCGGTCGGCCGCGCAGGCCGCGGCGCAGGCGCGGGCCGCCGCAGATCCCGGGCGGTTCACGGTCGGGTTCATCACCGGGATCGTGGTCACGCCGGCGGCGCGCGAGCTGCGCAGACGGCGTCCTGATGCCGAGGTGCGGGCCGTGCATCTGGGCTGGAACGAGACGCGGGCCGCGCTGCTCGACCACCGGGTGGACGCCGTGGTGTCCCGACTGCCCTTCCCCACCGACGAGTTGGAGGTGGCGGTGCTGTACGACGAGCCGCGCGTCCTGCTCGTACCGACGGATCACCGGCTCGCCGGGAAGGAGTCCGTCACCGTCGACGACATCGCCGGCGAGCCGCTGCCGCGGATGGCGGGGAACCCGGCGTGGGACGCGTTCTGGCGAATCGATCCGCGCCCGGACGGCAGCCGCCCGCCCGAGGGGCCGGTCATCGACGTCATCGAGGACAAGCTCGAACTCGTCGCGGACGGGCGGGCGGTGGCGATCTCGGCGGCCGGGGTGCGCGCCCATACGCTGCGGCCCGACGTCACCGCGGTCCCGCTGGCGGGCGTCGAGCCGTGCCAGGTCGTCCTCGCGACGCGGGCCGGGGACCGGGGCGGGCCCGTGGCGGAGTTCCGGAAGGTGGCGCGGGCCCTGCTGACCGGGCCCGCGCACGACGGCTGATCAGCGGATCGGGCGGTGCACGTTCTCCCGTTTCGACGGGCCGGGCGAGGCGTCGGCGATCCAGACGCCGTCGCCGCTCGGGTCCACGATCCCGCCTTCCAGCCAGGTGTACGTCCCGTTGAGGACGCCCTTGACGACCTTGTGGTCGATGTCGTCGGTGTTGGTCCACAGCCGGTCGAAGAGTTCGTCGGCGCGGATGCGGGCCTGGCGGCAGAAGACGTCGGCGAGCTGGTAGGCCTCGCGGCCGTACTCCTCGGTGGTGCGCAGGAGTTCGGCGCGGACGCAGGCCGCGCTCATGGCGAACAGCTCCGCGCCGATGTCGACGATGCGGCCGAGGAAGCCCTGCTTGGTCTCCATGCGGCCCTGCCAGCGGGACATGGCGTAGAAGGTGGAGCGGGCGAGTTTGCGGGCCGAGCGCTCCACGTAGCGCAGGTGCCCGGAGAGGTCGGGGTGGCCGTCGGGGTGGAACTCGGCGTAGGAGCGCGGGAGTTGGCCGGGCCCCGCGACGAGTTTCGGGAGCCAGCGGGCGTAGAAGCCGCCGGCCTTCGCGCCCGCCTTCGCCTTGTCCGCGAGGGACTTGTCGGGGTCGATGAGGTCGCCGGCGACGGCGAGGTGGGCGTCGACGGCCTCGCGGGCGATCAGCAGGTGCATGATCTCGGTCGAGCCCTCGAAGATGCGGTTGATGCGCAGGTCGCGCAGGACCTGTTCGGCGGGGACGGCGCGTTCGCCGCGCGCGGCGAGCGAGTCGGCGGTCTCGAAGCCGCGGCCGCCGCGGATCTGGACGAGTTCGTCGGCCATGAGCCAGGCCATCTCGGAGCCGTACAGCTTGGCGAGGGCGGCCTCGATGCGGATGTCGTTGCGGTCCTCGTCGGCCATCTGGGAGGACAGGTCGAGGACCGCTTCCAGGGCGAACGTGGTCGCCGCGATGAAGCTGATCTTCGCGCCGACCGCCTCGTGGAACGCGACCGGCTTGCCCCACTGCTCGCGCGCCGCCGACCACTCGCGGGCGATCTTCAGGCACCACTTGCCGGCGCCCACGCACATCGCGGGCAGTGACAGACGGCCCGTGTTGAGCGTGGTCAGGGCGATCTTGAGGCCGGCGCCCTCGGGGCCGATGCGGTTGGCGGCCGGCACCCTGACCTGGTGGAAGCGGGTGACGCCGTTCTCCAGGCCCCGTAGGCCCATGAAGGCGTTGCGGTTCTCCACGGTGATGCCCTCGGAGGCGGCCTCGACGACGAAGGCCGTGATGCCGCCCTTGTGGCCCTCGGACTTCGGCACGCGGGCCATGACGACGAGGAGGTCGGCGACCACACCGTTCGTCGTCCACAGCTTCACGCCGTCGAGGATGTAGTCCGTGCCCTCGGGACCTTCGGGCACCGCCATGGTGGCGAGCCGGGCCGGGTCGGAGCCCACGTCCGGTTCGGTCAGCAGGAACGCGCTGATGTCGGTGCGCGCGCAGCGCGGCAGGAACGCGTCGCGCTGCTCCTGCGTGCCGAAGAGCTTCAACGGCTGCGGTACGCCGATGGACTGGTGCGCCGACAGCAGCGCGCCGATGGCCGGGCTCGCCGAACCGGCGAGCGCGAGGGCCTTGTTGTAGTACACCTGCGTCAGGCCGAGGCCGCCGTACTTCGTGTCGATCTTCATGCCGAAGGCGCCGAGCTCCTTGAGCCCGTTGATCGTCTCGTCGGGGATCCTCGCCTCGCGCTCGATGAGGGCCGAGTCGATCTCCGTCTCGCAGAAGTCGCGCAGCTTCGCGAGGAACTCCTCGCCGCGCTGCGCGTGCTCGTCGGCGGGCATCGGGTGCGGGTGGACGAGGTCGAGCCGGAACCGGCCGAGGAACAGTTCCTTGGCGAAGCTGGGCTTGCGCCAGTCCTGCTCCCGGGCCGCCTCGGCGACCTGCCTGGCCTCCCGCTCCGAAACCTTGGGCTGGGGTGTTGCGGACATGAGGTTCACCTCGCCGCGCGTCGGGTGACCGGCCCGGCTCATGACCGACCGGTGCTACTCGATCGTATGTACCTGATTACGGGCATGTCGACCACCCCTCGCGCCACCATCAGTCGTCGAGCGCAGCGCGGCAAGAGTGAGGGCGGCCCGGCACTGACCGGGCACCAGTGGGCGGCGTCGGAGCGCCGCCCGCGTTGACCGAGGATTGCGTGATCAGAACGCTACGGCCCCGTCCACCGCGGCCACTGGCGCGTCGAACAGTGGCCTCAACTGCCAGTACCGCGAGCATGCTGCCGAGCGTTGAACGCAGAACTGGTGATCGGAACCTTTGGCGTCACGACGTTGAGAGTCTGGACGCAACTCAAGCCCTATGTGTATCGCGAGCGCGAAATACGCGGCACGCAGCACATGGCACTTTTCGAAGACCTCGCCTGTCGGGCGCGAGAAAATCCGCCCGCGCAGATCCATGAGAAGTTGGGGCTTCGCAGGGATCCGAGGCCCTGACGGAATGACCACGCAGGAACTGCGTGGGGATCATCGCCGCGGACCCTGGCGAGGCTCCCGGGGCACGTGCGACACAGCACCGACGTCCGCCCCGCCCCGCATGAGGCTCCACGGGGCCCTACTCCAGCCGAACCAGCGTCATACCCGCAGGCCGCAGAGGTGCGAAGGCCGACGGCCTGAGCCCCCGCACAGTGGGCTCAGGCCGTCGAGTGCGGGGTCGCGTCAGAGCGCGAGGCCCGTCAGGACGAGGACACGCTCGTACGTGTAGTCGTCCATCGCGTAGCGCACGCCCTCACGGCCGACGCCGGACTGCTTGGCGCCGCCGTACGGCATCTGGTCGGCGCGGTAGGACGGCACGTCGCCGACGACCACGCCGCCGACCTCAAGGGCACGGTGGGCACGGAAGGCGGTCTGCAGGTCGTGGGTGAACACCCCTGCCTGGAGGCCGTACTTGGAGTCGTTGACGGCGGCGAACGCCTCGGCCTCGCCGTCGACCTTCTTCACGGTGAGGACCGGACCGAAGACCTCCTCGCAGGAGATCGTGACGTCCGCCGGTACGTCAGCGAGGACGGTCGGCGCGTAGGTGGCACCGTCGCGCTTGCCGCCGGCGAGGAGCGAGGCGCCGGCGTCGACGGCCTCGGTCACCCACGCCTCGACGCGCTTGGCCGCGTCCTCGCTGACCAGCGGGCCCACGTCCGTGGCGTCGTCGGCCGGGTCACCGGTGACCTGCGCCTCGACGGCGGCGACGATCTTCGGGAGCAGCCGGTCGTAGACGGCGGCGTCGGCGATGACGCGCTGCACCGAGATGCAGGACTGGCCGCCCTGGTAGTTGGAGAAGGTGGCGATGCGGGTCGCGGCCCAGTCCAGGTCGGCGTCGGAGGCCCAGTCGCCGAGGACGACGGCCGCGCCGTTGCCGCCGAGCTCCAGGGTGCAGTGCTTGCGCGGCACGCTGTCCATGATCGCGTAACCGACCGGGCCGGAGCCGGTGAAGGAGATGACCGGGAGCCGCTCGTCCTGGACGAGGGCCGGCATCCGGTCGTTCGGCACGGTGAGGACGGACCAGGAGCCGGCCGGCAGCTCGGTCTCGGCGAGCAGCTCGCCGAGGATCAGGGAGGAGATCGGCGTCGCGGGCGCCGGCTTGAGGATGATCGGCGCGCCGACCGCGATGGCCGGGGCGACCTTGTGGGCGCTGAGGTTCAGCGGGAAGTTGAACGGGGCGATGCCGAGCACGACGCCCTTGGGGATACGACGGGTCAGCGCGAGGCGCCCCTGACCGCCGAGGTCCGTGTCGAGGCGCTGCGCCTCACCGCTGTTCCAGCGACGGGCCTCCTCGGCCGCGAACCGGAACACGGAGACCGCCCGGCCGACCTCGCCGCGGGCCCACTTGATGGGCTTGCCGTTCTCGGCGGAGATCAGCCGGGCGATCTCCTCGGTGCGCTCGGTGAGGCGGTCGGCGACGTGGTTCAGCGCCTTGGCCCGTACGTGCGCCGGGGTCGCGGCGAACTCGTCCACGACGGCGTGGGCGGCGGCGACGGCCTCCTCGACCTGCGCCTCGGTCGGCACGGCGACGGTGCCGACGAGACGGCCGTCGTAGGAGTTGTGGACCTCGAAGGTCTCGTCTCCGGTGGCCTGGCGGCCGGCGAGCCAGAAGGCGTGGGTGGCGGTCATGTGTCTTCTACCGGCCTCTCCGTGTACGTGGGCTGTTGCGGGCCCCACGTTAGGCTGCCGCCGGGGGCGGGCGGTTTGGCCGCTCTGGAGTGTTGGGTGCGGGGGGTTCGCCGATATGGCGTGTGCGCCGTGGGGGGTGCGGTTTCGGTGGCCTCTGCGGGTGCGTGGGGGCTGGTCGCGCAGTTCCCCGCGCCCCTGGAGCATGCGCTGCGCGCAGCTCCCCGCGCCCCTGGGGAGCTGCGCGCAG
>NZ_JBFAVD010000059.1:0-10175 GCF_040679615.1 Streptomyces sp. NPDC052225
ACCCCGGCTACGGCGCCGAAGCCGACCACCGGGGCGTACGCGACCTCACCCGCGACCTGAACACCGTCTACCGCGACACCCCCGCCCTGTGGGAGCGGGACACGGACCCGGCCGGGTTCTCCTGGATCGTCGGCGACGCGGTGGAGGACAACGTCTTCGCGTTCCTGCGCCACGCCGCCGACGGCACCCCGCTCCTCGCCGTCTCCAACTTCTCGCCGGTCGTCCGCCACGAGTACCGCCTGGGCGTCCCCGACGACGTACCGGCCTGGCACGAGGTCCTCAACACCGACCAGGCCCGCTACGGCGGCGGGGACGTCACCAACCCCGACCCCGTGAAGCCGGACGCGGAGGGCGCCCACGGCCGCCCGGCCAGCGTCCGCCTGACGCTGCCACCGCTGGCGACCGTCTGGCTACGACCGGCGTGAGGCGGCCGAGACCAGCGCCTGAGGCACCTCCCCCGTGTGCAGGATGCCGAGCCGCTGGGTCGCCCGGGTCAGCGCCACGTACAGGTCGCTGGTCCCGTACCGGGCCGGCTCCACCACGAGGACGGAGTCGAACTCCAGGCCCTTGGCCTGACGCGGGTCGAGCAGCACGACCGCGCGCGTCAGGTCGGGGGCGTCGCCCGCCGTCACGCCGTCCACCTTCGCCGCGATGGTCCCGTGCAGCTCGCGCGGCGCGATCACCGCCAACCGGCCCTCGTCCGGGGTGAGTTCGGCGACCGCCCCGGCGACGGCGGCCGGCAGGTCGTCGGTGCCCCGCACCCAGGGACGTACACCCGTGGAGCGCACCGACGACGGCGGCTCGAAGCCGGGGTGCTCGGCGCGCACGACGGCCGCCGCGAGCTCCATGATCTCGGTCGGCGTGCGGTAGTTGACGCCGAGCCGGGTGTGCTCGAAGCGGTCCTCGACGTACGGCGCGAGGATGTCCGCCCACGCGCCGACGCCCGCCTCCTCGCTGGTCTGCACGGGGTCGCCGACCAGCGTCATGGACCGGGTCGGCGAGCGCCGCATCAGCAGCCGCCACGCCATCGGCGACAGCTCCTGCGCCTCGTCGACGATGATGTGCCCGAACGCCCAGGTCCGGTCGGCGGCGGCCCGCTCGGCGGCGCTGCGGTGGTCCTCCTCCTCGTACCAGTCGGCGACCCGGTCGGCGTCGACGATGTCGTGCGCGGCCAGCACCTCGGACTCGTCCTCGTCCTCGAACTCGAACGTCTCCGAGCCCTTGGACAGGTCCAACACGCCCTGCGCGTAGGCGATCCGCTCCTGCCGCGCGGCCTCGGCGGCGGCCCGCTCGGCGGAGTCGTCGTACCCGAGCAGCTCGGCGGCCTCGTCGAGCAGCGGCACGTCGGCCGGGGTCCAGTCGGCGGGCCCGGTGACCTCGCGCCGGATGGCGGCGGCCTCTTCATCGGACACGTGGACGGGCTCGGCCAGGAAGTCCGCGACGAACTCCTCCGGGGTGAGCCGGGGCCACAACTCCCCGATCGCCGCGTGCACTTCGGGGCTCGCGGCGATGGCCTTGCCGAGCTGGGCGATGTCGTCGGGACCGAGGAAGTTCGGCCCGCCGTAAGGGTCGGCGCCGATCCGCTCGGCCAGCTGGTCGGTGAGCGCGTCGATGATCCGGAAGGCGAAGTGCGGGCGCGCGAGGTTGTGCGGAAGCAGCGTGTCCCGGGCGGCCTGCCGTGCCTCGTAGGCGATCTCCCAGTCGAGGATCAGATCGCCGTCGTCGTGCCGGATCAGCAGCGGTGCGCCCGGCTCCGGCATCTGCTGCCGGTCGCGGACGGCCTCGGCCAGCGCGTCGGCCATGGCGGCGGCGCCCTTCACGGCGGCGGCGCGCGGCGTGTCCACGGCGGTGGCGTGGATCCCCGGGTACAGCTCGCCGACGGTCGACAGGAGCACGCCGGTCTCGCCGAGGGCGGGCAGCACCTCGGAGATGTAGGCGAGGAACGCCGGGTTGGGGCCGACGATGAGCACGGCCCGCTTGGCGAGCAGTTCCCGGTGCTCGTAGAGGAGGAACGCGGCACGGTGCAGGGCGACCGCGGTCTTCCCCGTCCCCGGACCGCCCTCGACCACCAGCACACCCCGGTGGTCGTGGCGGATGATCCGGTCCTGCTCGGCCTGGATGGTCTGCACGATGTCGCCCATGCGGCCGGTGCGCGCGGAGTTCAGCGCGGCGAGCAGCACGGCGTCACCGGCCGGGTCCTCGAAGCCGGTGCGCTCGTCGTCACCGAGATCGAGAATCTCGTCGTGCAGTTCGGTGACCGTCCGCCCCTCGGTGGTGAGGTGGCGGCGCCGCCGCAGACCCATGGGCGTATGCCCGGTCGCGAGATAGAAGGGGCGCGCGACGGGCGCACGCCAGTCGATCAGAATCGGCGTGAGAGCGGAGTCGTCCGCGCGAATTCCGATACGTCCGATGTGGTGCGTGACGTCGTTGGTGAGATCGATCCGGCCGAAGCAGAGCGAGCCGTCGACCGCGTTCAGCGCGGCCAGCAGTCCGGACCGCTCCACGACCAGCAGATCCCGCTCCAGCCTGGCCTGCTGACCGGTGCCGACCGGCGTGATCGCGTCCCGGACGGAGTCGGCGGCCTCGCCGCGCAGCTCATCGACGCGCGCGTAGAGCCGGTCGATGAATTCCTGTTCCTTTTGCAGTTCTTTCGCGGATACGGTTTCCGATGCGGCGGATTCCCGGCTTGACAAAACTGCTCCCTGCCCGGTACGGTGTGTTTAGTTGGCCCCTTGCGAGGGGCCTTTTCTGTGGGCACACAGAAACACCGAATATACCCCGGGCAGGGTTTTCCCACAAAGCCGTTCCGGAAGACTTCCCGGTAAGTGCGCTACAGCGCCTCGGCCAATTCCTCGAGCAGCCGGCGCTTGGGCCGGGCACCCACCCGGGACCACACCGGCTCCCCGTCCTTGAAGACCATCAGCGTCGGCATGGACATCACCCCGTACCTCACGGCCGTGTCCGGGTTGTGGTCGACGTCGATCGCCACGACGTCGAGCCGCTCCTCCTCCTCCTCGGCGACGGCCTTGAGCACCGGCGCCAGCTGCTTGCACGGCCCGCACCACTCCGCGGTGAACTCCACGAGCACCGGCCGCCCCGCCTTGACGACCTGCTCCTCGAAGTCCGCGTCGGTCACGTCACGAAACGCCATCCCACTCACTCCCCTAGCTCGCAGCGCGGCGCGGATTCTTCCTCCACCGCCAGCGCGTTCATGGCCTGTTCGGCGCGCACCAACTGCGCGCCGACCTTCTCCCGCACAGCGCTCAACTCGCCGATCAGCGCGTCGAGTTCGGCGAGCTTGCTCCGGTACACGGCGAGCGAGGCGGGGCACGAGTCCCCCTCCGGGTGCCCGGCCCGCAGGCACTCCACGAACGGCCGGGTCTCCTCCAGCTCGAACCCGAAGTCCTGGAGCGTGCGGATCTGCCGCAGCGCCCGCAGGTCGTCCTCGTCGTACGTCCGGTAGCCGTTGCCGCCGCGCCGCGCGGGCAGCAGCCCGCGCGACTCGTAGTACCTGAGCGTCCGCGTGGTCGTACCGGCGCGGTCCGCGAGCTCTCCGATGCGCATGCCTGAAACCGTAAACGTTGACCCCGGCGTCAAGGCCAGCCGCCGCGGGAATACCGGGCGCCCTGGAGGTCTTGATCCCGAGTGACCGGCACGAGCGCCGGTCACAACAGGGGGAGGACCCAGTGACGACGACGACCAGCAGCGCCACCATCTCCGTCCGCTACGTCGGCGGACCCACATCCGTGATCGAGATCGGCGGGCTGCGCCTGCTCACCGACCCGACGTTCGACGCCCCCGGCGAGTACACGGTCGGCACCCGGACACTGGTGAAGCTCGCGGGCCCCGCGCTGACACCCGAGTCGATCGGCGCGGCCGACGCCGTCCTGCTCTCGCACGACCACCACCCGGACAACCTCGACACCTCCGGCCGCGCCTTCCTCGCCGACGTCCCGCTCGTCCTGTCCACGACCGCCGCGCACGAGCGCATCGGCGACGCGGTGACCGCCCTGCCCAACTGGGAGCACGTGGAGATCGAGCGCCCCGACGGCGGCACCCTGCGCGTCACGGGCGTGCCCGCGCTGCACGGCCCCGAGGGCAGCGAGCCGGTGGTCGGGGAGGTCACCGGCTTCGTCCTGTCCGGCACCGGCCTGCCCACGGTCTACGTCTCCGGGGACAACGCCTCCCTGGACCGCGTCCGGGACATCGCCGACCGCTTCCCGACGGTCGACATCGCGGTCCTCTTCGCGGGCGCCGCGCTCACGCCCCTCGTCCCCGGCGTCCCGCTGACCCTGACCAGCGACCGCGCCGCCGAGGCCGCACAGATCCTCGGCGCCCGCCACGTCGTCCCGCTCCACTTCGAGCACTGGGGCCACTTCAGCCAGGACGGCTCCACCCTGACGACCGCCTTCGCCGAGGCCGGCCTGAGCGAGCGCCTCCACCTCCTCAAGCCCGGCGAGACCTTCACCGCCTGACCAGGTCCGCGGGCCGCGCTCGGCGGCATGCCCCCGCATTCCCCGCACGAGCGCGGCTCACGGCCAGTCGACCATCACCAGGAACACCACGTACGTGAGCACCACCGCACACGGCGCCGCCAGCGCGAACCCGATCCGCCGCGCGGCGAACCGCTCCTGCCACGGCAGCAGCCACGCGGTGAGCAGCACGAGTACGGAACTGAACAGCCCCCACCCGAGGACCGTGAACGCCCGCGCGAAACTCGGGTCGAACGCGGCCAGTTGGGCGTCCGTGCACGAGTCGCACGCCATCCCCGACAGCCCCGCGAACAGATACGCGAAGAACGCCGCGGGCAGCGTGACCAGGGTCGACACCAGCGGCGCGATCCACTGACGGCTGCGCGCGGGGGTACGTATGACGGGCTCGGCGGCGAGTTCGTAGGTCATGTCCCCATCCAAGTCCGGCCGCAGGCCCCCCACCTGAGCGCGGGTACTCAGACGACGTACTCAGAAGGCGTGCTCACAAGGCGCGGCCGGCCGCCGGGGCACAATGCCCGGATGACCCCCGCACACCACGAGCCCGTCACCGCCGCAGCCTCCGGCACCTGGACCCTCGGCGACCTCCCCGTACGCCGCATAGGTTTCGGCGCGATGCGGCTGCCCGGCCGCATCGCCTTCGACAACACCTCCGTCGCCGACCGCGCCCGGTCGATCCGTGTCCTGCGCCGCGCCGTCGAACTGGGCGTGAACCACATCGACACCGCCGCCTTCTACTTCTCCGCCCTACGCTCCGCGAACGAACTCATCAACGCCGCGCTCGCCCCCTACCCGGACGACCTGGTCATCGCCACCAAGGTCGGCCCGCGCCGCGACCGCGCGGGCGCCTGGACCGCCTGGGCCCGCCCCGACGAACTGCGCGGCGACGTCGAGGAGAACCTGCGCCAGCTCGGCCGCGACCACCTCGACGTCGTCAACTTCCGCATGAACGACCGGACTTCGGCCGACGTCACCGAGTACGTGGGCGCGCTCGCCGAGCTGCGCGACGCCGGCCTGATCCGCCACATCGGCGTCTCTGACGTCGACGCGGAGCGCCTCGCGGCAGCCCAGGAGGTCGCGCCGATCGTCTGCGTGCAGAACCGCTTCGGCCTCGGCACCGCCCGCCCCGGCGACACCGAACTCCTGCGTTCCTGCGCCGACCAGGGCATCGCCTTCGTCCCCTTCTTCGCCATCGCCGGCAAGGGCGGCCACGCGGGCGCGACCGCCTCCGCCGACTCCCCCGCCGTACGGGACATCGCCGCGGCCCACGCCGTCACCCCCGCCCAGCTCCGCCTCGCCTGGACCCTGCACCAGGGCCCGAACGTCCTCGCCATCCCCGGCACCGGCGACCCCGCCCACGTCGACGAGAACGTGGCCGCCGGCGCCCTGCGCCTCACCCCCGACGAACTGCGCGCCCTCGACAACCCGCCCCCCACCGCCTGACCCGACCTCATCGGGCACAGGATGTCGGGCCCGCGCCCCTGCCCCGTCCCTACCGTGGTGAGCACAGCAAAGGAAGGAGACCGGAGATGCTGGACCGGCTCAACGAGGCCATGGACCACATCGAGCACCGGCTCGACGCCGAACTCGACGTGACCGAACTGGCCCGGATCGCGGCCACCTCCGAGTACCACCTGCGCCGGATGTTCTCCGCGCTCGCGGGCATGCCGCTGTCGGAGTACGTCCGGCGCCGGCGGCTCACGGTCGCGGGCGCCGAGGTCCTTGCCGGCGACGAGCCCCTGCTGACGGTCGCGCTGCGCTACGGATACGGCTCGGGCGAGGCCTTCGCCCGCGCGTTCCGCGCGCTGCACGGCGTCGGCCCCGGCGAGGCCCGGCGCACCGGCGCAACCCTGGTCTCACAGCCCCGGCTCTCCTTCCGCCTCACCGTAGAAGGGAGCAGCAGCATGCGATACCGAGTGGTGGACCGGCCCGCGTTCACCGTCGTCGGCCCCAAGGCACGGGTGCCCCTCGTTCACCTCGGCCCGAACCAGTCGATCATCGACTTCGTCCAGGGCATCGACCGAGGACTCCTGGGACGTCTGGAGCAACTCTCCGACGCCGAGCCCCACGGCATCGTCGCGGTCTGCGACGACCTGGACCCGAGCCGCGCCGAGGGCACCGAACTCGACTACTACCAGGGCGTGATCACGTCGGCGCCCGCCCCGGAGGGCACCGACGTTCTCCCCGTCCCCGCAGGCACCTGGGCCGTCTTCACGACCTCGGGCCCGGCCCCCGAAGCGATCCAACAACTCTGGCGCGACACGTACACGGAGTGGTTCCCCTCCAACCCCTACCGCACCCGCCCCGGCCCCGAGATCCTCCGCACCCACATGTCCCCCGACGGCCGCGAGGCCGAAGCGGAACTGTGGCTCCCGGTGGAACGCGACCCCTCTCCCCGTTAGGACCTGTCTCCTAGATCTCCGAAAGGACCACCTCGTCCGCGTCGAGCACGGCGACGGACCGCCCCGGCGCCTGCTGCCCCGCCCAGTACAGATTCGTGTGCGCGACGACCTGGGCGGGAGCGGGCGCCCCGTACGCGGTGAGGTCCTCCGTCGTGTGCGCGTCGCCGACGAGCGTCACGTCGTAGCCCCGTGTCAGGGCGCCGTGCAGCGTGGAGCGAACACAGAAGTCGGTGTGGCCGCCGGCCACCACGAGGCGGCCTATTCCGCGCTCCGCGAGCCGCTCCTCCAGGTCGGTGGCCTCGAAGGAGTCCCGGTACGTCTTGTGCACCAGCGCCTCCCCGTCCCGGGGCTCCCCCAGCTCCGGAACGTACGCCCACGCCTCGCTGCCGGTCTTCAACTCGTCGTCGGAGTGCTGCACCCACACCACGGCCACGCCCTCCGCTCTCGCCCGCTCCACCAGGGAGACAATCCGGCCGACGACACCGTCGCGGTCGTGCGTGCCCTCCATCACCCCGTTCTGCACATCGATCACGACGAGCGCGGTGTCGGGTCGCTCGGTCAAGGTCGTCATGGCAACTCCCGTACGCAGGCATGCGGCATCGGACATCCCGTCGGTCCCCCACCGGCCACCGACGACTCACACCCTAGAAGCCGCCACTGACAATCCCGCCGCGAAGCCTCACACCCCGCTGTCCACGGACTCCCGCTCCTCCACGACGGCTTCCTCGCCCGCCCCGGATCCGGCCGCGCGCCCCTTCCCCGGCAGCAGCACGCCCACCAGCACCGTGCCGACACCGAGAATGACCGCACCGACCGCACTCGTGTGCGCGACGGCGTCCGAGAACGACGACCCGACCGCGTCCGCCATCTGCCGTGCCCCGTCGGCGAGTTGACCGGCCTGTGCCTTGAGCTGCGCCGCCTGCTGCGGATCGCTCGCACCGGCCGCCTGTTCGGCGACCTTGTGGGCCTGCTCCCCGATCCGCTGCGCGACCGCGTACCCGGCGCCCACCGAGTCCTGCGCCGTGGACAGCGCGCCGCCCGGCAGCTTCGTACCGGACGCGGCGTCGGACAGATGCGACGAGTACGAACCGGCGAGCACCGAACCGAGGATCGCGATGCCGAGCGAACCGCCCAGCTCGAGGGACGTGTCGTTGACCGCGCCGCCGACACCCAGCTCGGACTCCGGGAAGGCGCCCATGATCGCGTCCGTGCAGGGCGACAGCGCGAGCCCGATGGCGAGCCCCAGGATGACCAGGGGCAGCACGAAGTCCCCGTACGACGATCCGGCGTCGACCCGCGTGAGCAGCGCGAGCGCCGCCGTACCGCCGACCATGCCGGCCGTGACCGTGATCTTCATGCCGATCCGCGGCGTCAGGAACCCGGTGAGCGCCGAGCCGACGAAGACCGCACCGGCCAGCGGCAGCATCCGTACGCCGGTCTCCCAGGCGTCGTAGCCGAGCACGAACTGCAGGTGCTGCGTCAGGTAGTAGAAGGCCCCGAAGACGGCGAGGAAGAAGAGCGCGACGGCCAGGTTCGACCCGGCGAACCCCCGGTTCGCGAACCGGCGCACATCGAGCACCGGCCGCGGATGCCGCAACTCCCACGCCACGAAGCCCACCAGTGCCACACCGGACACGACAGCGGCGCCGATCGCCTTCACGCCCCACCCGAAGTGCGGCCCCTCGATGATCATGTAGACGAGCGCGCCGACCCACACGACGGACAGCAGCCCGCCGACGTAGTCGATCCGTCCGTGCCGCGCGGCCTTCGACGGCGGTACGAGGACGAGCGCGCCGACGATCGCGACGGCGGCGATGGGTACGTTGATCAGGAAGGTCGACGCCCACCCGTGACCTCGCAGCAGCGCCCCGGCCACCAACGGCCCTGCGGCGATGGCGAGTCCGGCTGTCGCGGTCCACAGCACGATCGCCTTGGCGCGCTCGGCCCGCGGGAACGTGGCCGCGAGCAGCGACAGCGTCGCCGGCATGATCATGGCGGCCCCGACGCCCATCACGGCACGCGCCGCGATGACCCCACCGGAGCTGTCGACGAGCGACCCCGCGACGGCACCGCCCCCGAAGACGAACAGCCCGAGGATCAGGGCGCCGCGGCGGCTGTACTTGTCACCGATGGCGCCAAGCAGCAGCATCAGCGCCGCGTACGGAACCGTGTAGCCGTCGATGACCCATTGCAGATCGGCGCTGGAGAGCCCCAGATCCTGAGTCATGTCGGGCGCCGCGACCGTGAGCGCCGTGTTGGCCATCACGATGATCAAAAGGCTCAGACAGAGCACGAGCAGCGCCCACCAGCGGCGGGCATACGGCCGGTCCATCGTGTCGACCGGCTCGTTCATGACGAGGCGCATGGCGCTGAGACCCTCCAGAAAGCAGGACAGACCCAAGCCCGGACTTGCACAGGCTTGAGCAATTACACACTGCTGTGCAATGTACGTCCCTGCACAGCACTGTGCAAATACGCACGCGGGAGGGGCTGCGAGCCCGCGGGGTGTGACAATGAGCGGCGTGACTTCCGTACGGGCCGACGCCAACCGCCGCCGCATCCTCGACGTCGCTCTCGCCGAGCTGCTGCGCGATCCCGAGGCGTCGATGGACCAGATCGCCCGCGCCGCAGGGGTCGTGCGCCGCACGGTCTACGGCCATTTCCCGAGCCGGGACGCCCTGGTCGGCGCGCTCGTCGACGACGCGGCCCAGGCGGTCGCCGAGGCCCACCGCGCCGGCCGCGAGGGCATCGACGACCCGGCGGAGGCGATGGCCCGCTCGATCCTGTCGATCTGGCCGATCGCGGACCGCTACCGGCTCCTGGTGAACCTGGCCCAGCGCAGCGTCGCCATGGAGGGCATCAGGGCACGTCTCGCGCCGGTGCGCCACGAGTGCGTACGGCTGATCCAACAGGGCCTGGACAAGGGCGACTTCACGTCCCCGCTCTCGGCGGAGGCCCTGGCGTACGTCCATGAACAGGTGCTGTTCGGTCTCATGGAGGCCGTCAACGACGGTGCTCTCCCGGCAGCGGACGCGGGCCGCGCGGCGGTGGTCACGGTGCTCGCGTCGGTGGGCTATCCGACGAAGGCCGCGGAACGCCTGGCCGGCGCCTCGGTCTGAAAGAGCCAGGCTTTAAAGGCGGTCAAACGCAGAAAAGCCCGGACCGTATCCCGGTCCGGGCTTTTCTCCAAAATTTGTTCGGCGGCGTCCTACTCTCCCACAGGGTCCCCCCTGCAGTACCATCGGCGCTGTAAGGCTTAGCTTCCGGGTTCGGAATGTAACCG
>NZ_JBFAVD010000060.1:0-9801 GCF_040679615.1 Streptomyces sp. NPDC052225
GCCGGGTGCGATCCGGCCCAGGTCGTCACGGCCGAGCGCGCGGGCGCCGCCCAGCGTGGCCGCCTCCACATAAGCCTCGGCGGGCGCCGCGTCGGAGCGGCCCTCGGCGATCTTCGCCAGGTGCACGCCGACGTCCATCCCGCGGATCAGGTCCGGCGGGAAGGAGTCCGTGCCCAGGCAGAGGTTGACCCCGGCCTCGCGGTAGGCGCGGAAGGAGTGCAGCATCTCGCCGTAGCGCAGGGACGTCTGCGGGCAGTGGACCACGGAGATGCCGCTGCGGGCGAGCAGGGCCAGATCGCCGCGGTCCTCGCCGTGCACGGACGGGTGCCGGTCGATGGTCACCGTGTGCGGGATCAGCAGGTTCGGCGTCAACAGGCCGTGCTTGTCGAGGAGTTCGAGCGGCGTCATGCCGCCGTGGCGGCGCTGGACGAGGGCGCGCTCGACCAGTCCCTGGAGGGCGTGCAGCCGGACCAGCACCCCGCGTTCCCGTGCGATGCGTGCCGTCTCGGCGAGCAGCTCCTCGGTGAGGGTCTCGATGCGGCAGGGGAGCAGGACGCCGGTCAGGAGCGGATCGCCGAGTCCGGCGACGTGGTCGAGGAAGCGGACCGCGTCCCGCAGGCCGGCGCGCCCTTCCTCCTCGTCGAAGGCGACGTCCCGGGTGCCGTCCGGCAGCACGATGTTGACCCCCGAGCGGTAGGCCGGGCCGAGATAGCCGCGCAGGCCGATGCGGCGCGCCGTCCGCGCCATGTCGACCAGTTCGTCGTACGGCTCGGCCCAGCGGCTGTGCACCTCGGAGGCGATCGGCATGAAGGTGGTGATGCCGTGGAGGGCGAGCTGCGCGAGGGCGTACGCGCGAATGGTCGAGCGCTCCGACGGCGTGAACACGTCGTGCCGACGGTGCGCGAAGTACTCCGCCGACCACTGCAGGCCCGGGCCGCGTTCCGGGCCCGCCCAGGAGTCGAGGACCAGGTGGTCGACGTCGGTGAGCGCGTCGAGGTCGATGAGGCCCGGCATGACGAGGGACTCTCCGAGGTCGCGCTCCTGGTCGACGTCTCCCTCGTAGCGCGGTCCGACGTAGACCACGGTGTCGTCCTGCCACACGACCTCACCGTCCCGCAGCAGCGCGTGGCCGCCGTCCTGGTGGGCGAGGATGTGGCGCGCGCGCCAGCGGATGCGCATGGTGGTGCCTCCTGAGGGCCGGATACGGGGCCGGGTATGTGGCCGGGTATGTGGCCGGGTACGGGGTCGGGTTCGTGATCGTACGAGCTGGTATACCGGGAAGGGAAGACCGGTGGGCGGCGGCGGGGTCGGTGCGCCCCGGGGAGTCCCGTTGGCTGTTAAATATCCAGCTTTCATGCGGTGTTGACGCTGACGGTATACCAAAATGCGGTCGGGTCTATCGCGGCCCGCCACTCCTGGTATACCGTCCGGCCATCCCTCCCCCGAGCGCCGAACGGATCACGCGACGTGACGGATTCCCCAGTGCTGCCCGCTCGGCCGCCCTCCGGCGCCGACCTCCCCAACCCCCCTGCCACGGAACAGAGTTCGGCTCCGCCCGTGGTCGCCGCCCGGTCCCTGCTCGGCACCGCCTGGCTTCGCGTGCGCCGGAGCCGGATCGCCCTCGCCGCGCTCGCCGTGGTCGTCCTCATGGTCCTGTTCGCGGCGCTCGCCCCGCTGCTCAGCGCCCTCGAAGGGCAGGACCCGTACACCACGCGGACGAGCCCCGACGTCCTCGACGACTACGGCACCCCGGGCCTGCCGCTCTCCTACTACCGTTACCCGTCCGCCGACCACTGGCTCGGCGTCGAACCCGGCCTCGGCCGCGACATCTTCGCGCGCATGGCGCACGGCGCCCAGGTCTCCCTCGTGATCGCGCTGCTCGCGACGGTCGTCTCCGTCGTCCTCGGCACCGTGCTCGGCGCCGCGGCCGGCTACTTCGGCGGCAAGGTCGACATGGTGATCAGCCGGATCATGGACCTGTTCCTGGCCTTCCCGCACCTGCTGCTCGTGCTCTCGCTGACGCCGATCCTTCAATCCCGGCTCGGCGACACGGCGCTGGGGGAGGGGAGCCTGCTGCCGATCGCCTCGCTGGTGATCATCCTCGGCTTCTTCGGCTGGGCCTACCTCGCCCGCGTCGTGCGCGGCCAGGTGCTCTCGATCCGCGAGCAGGAGTTCGTCGAGGCGGCCCGCGCGTACGGGGCCTCGCACCGGTCGATCATCCTCAAGCAGATCGTCCCGAACGTGATGGGCGTCGTCCTCGTCTACGCCACGATGATGATCCCCACCAACATCACCGCCGAGGCCGCGCTCTCCTTCCTCGGCGTCGGCGTGAAGGACCCCACCCCGTCCTGGGGCCAGATGCTCAACGCGGCCCAGCAGGGCAACTGGTACCTCACCGACCCCTGGTTCCTCGCCGTCCCGGCCGGCGCCCTGGTGATCACCGTCCTCGCCTTCAACCTGCTCGGCGACGCGGTCCGCGACGCCCTCGACCCCAAGTCCTCCCGTGGCTGACCACACCTCGCACAACCAGGAGCAGCAGTGAACCCACGCACCGCGGCGGCGCTCGCCCTGACGGTGGCCGCCGGGCTGACCCTCACGGCCTGCGGCGGCCCCAAGCCGGCCCCCGGCGCGGGCTCCCGCGCCCCCGCCGACGCCTTCGAACCCGTCAAGGTCGGCGACGGCGACCGGACGAAGGGCGGCAACGTCAACGTCCTGATGTCCGCCGACTTCCAGACCCTCGACCCCGGCAACAGCAACTACGTCCAGACCGCCAACGTCGGCCAGCTCTACTACCGCACCCTCACCATGGCGAAGGAGGAGGCGGGCAAGCCCCCGACGATCGTCCCCGACCTCGCCACCGACCTCGGCAAGGTCTCCAAGGACGGACTGACCTGGACGTACACCCTGAAGAAGGGGCTGAAGTTCGAGGACGGTTCGCCGATCACCGCCAAGGACGTCAAGTACGGCGTCGAGCGCACGTACGCGCGTGACGTCTACACGCAGGCACCGCAGGAGCTGAACGCGGCCCTCTCCGACGATGCGTACAAAGGCCCCTACAAGGGCGGCGACTTCAAGGGCATCGAGACACCCGACGACCGCACCGTCGTCTTCAGGCTGAAGCAGCCCTTCGCCGAGTTCCCCGCTCTCGTCTCCCGCTCCAACACCGCACCGGTGCCCCGGGCGAAGGACACCAAGCTCGACTACACGAACCACCCCGTCTCCACGGGCCCGTACAAGATCAAGTCCTATGACCGAGGGCGCCATGACGCTCGTGCGCAACGAGCAGTGGGACCCCGCGACCGACCCGAACCGCAGCGCCCTGCCCGACACGTTCACCTTCAGCCTGTCCACCGCCCAGTCGACCATCAGCCAGCAGCTGCTGGCCGACGCCGACCCGACCGCGATCACCCTCGACAGCGCGGGCGGACTCCAGGCCTCCGACGCCGCGAAGCTCGACGAGCCCGCTGTCGCCCGGCGCACCGCCTCCGGGCTCATCGGCTGCACCGACGTCCTCGACCTCAACACCGAGACCATCAAGGACCCGGTCGTCCGCAAGGCCATCGCGCTCGCCATCGACCGCAAGGCCATCCACCTCCAGTACGGCGGCGCCCGCTTCGGCAAGCTCACGCAGTCGTACATCAACCCCGACCAGCGCGGTTACGTCACCCAGCACACCGCCCTCGACCCGGCGGGCCAGCCTCAGGCCGAGGAAGCGAAGAAGCTGCTCAAGGGGCGCGATGTCCCGAAGAAGCTCGTCTACGGATACGCGGACGCGACGCCCCGCTACAAGAACATGGGCACCTCGCTCCAGCAGAACCTCAAGCAGATCGGCATCGACCTCGAACTGCGCCCCATCCCCGCCGCGAACTACTACACGACCCTCGCCGGCGCCCACATGCCCGACATCGCCCGCAGCGGCTGGTGCGGCGGCGCCGACAGCGGATCCGTGCGCACCACCATCGACCCGAACCTCGGCCCCAGCGTCGACGGCAAGACCTTCGGCTTCTCCAACATCCCGCGCTACCACGACCCGCAGATCGCGAAGGCCATGTACGCGCTGCGCGGCGAGAACGGCACGAGCGAGGAGCTGGGCCGCAAGTGGTCGACGCTCTTCGACCGCGCCATGCAGGACTATCCGCTCGTCCCGCTGATCAGGAACGTCACCCGCAGCGTCGTCGGTTCCGACATCCGCAACGCGCAGGTCGGCTACTTCTTCGGCGCCATCGACCTGTCGACCGTGTCCGTCGCCTCCGGCTCAGGGAAGGGGTGATCGCGGATGGCCGCCTTTCTGCTGCGCCGCCTCGGCGCCACCGTCGTCCTGCTGATCGTCATCAGCTTCGTCACGTTCACGCTCTTCCACTTCGGGCCTGCCGACCCGGCCGCCGCTGCCTGCGGGCAGGAGTGCACCCCGCAGCGGGTCGCCGAGGCACGCGTCGCCCTCGGCATGGACAAGCCGTTCCTCAGCCAGTACGCGACCTACATGACGGGCCTGTTCCACGGCCGGACGATCGGCGCGCCCGGCGCCGAATCGCTGTGCCAGTGGCCCTGCTTCGGCAAGTCCTTCCAGACCAACGAGGACGTCACCGCCGTCCTCGAACGCGCCCTGCCGTACACGGTCTCCGTCGCCGTCGGCGCGATCGTGCTGTGGACGGTGGCCGGCGTGAGCCTCGGGACGCTCGCCGCGCTGCGCCGCGACAAGCTCACCGACAAGCTGATCGTCGGCGCCGCGTCCGTCGGGGTCTCGCTGCCGATCCCCGTCACCGGACTGCTGCTCCTGCTGATCTTCGTATCGACCTTCGACGTGCTGCCGTTCACGACGAACGCCATCACGTCACCGTTCGGGCCCGCCGGATTCGACGGCTGGTTCCTCAACTACCTGCTTCCCTGGGTCGCGTTGGCGGTCCTCTTCAGCGCGCAGTACATCCGTGTCACGCGCAGCTCCATGCTGGAGACCTTCGGGGAGGACTTCATGCGCACGGCCCGCGCCAAGGGCGTGTCCCGCACCGCCATGGTCGTACGGCACGGCGCCCGCGCCGGGCTCACGCCCGTCGTCACCATGCTCGGCCTCGACATCGGACTGCTGCTCGGCGGCGCCGTCCTCACCGAGCAGATCTTCTCCGTACCGGGCGTCGGCTTCACCGCCGTACGCGCCGCGCAGGCCGGCGATCTGCCGCTGACCATGGCGATCACGCTGCTCGCCGCCTTCTTCATCATCGTCGCCAACGTCGTTGTCGACGCCGTCTACGCCGTGATCGACCCGCGAGTGAGGGCCGCCTGATGACCACTGAGCCTCTGCTGCGGATCAGGGATCTGCACGTCACGTTCCCCACCGACGACGGGCTGGTGCACGCCGTCAACGGCATGGACCTGACCCTCGCGCGCGGCGAGACCGTCGGCCTCGTCGGTGAGTCCGGCTCCGGGAAGACGGTCACCAGCCAGGCGCTCATGGGCCTCCTGAAGGAGACCCGCGCCCAGGTGAGCGGCGAGATCCTGCTCGACGGCACCGACCTCAACTCCCTCACGGAACAACGGATGCGGGCCTGGCGCGGCAAGAAGATCGCCATGATCTTCCAGGACCCGCTCTCCGCGATGCACCCCTTCCACACCGTCGGCGCGCAGATCGCCGAGGCGTACCGCGTCCACAACAAGGTGTCGAAGAAGGCGGCGCACGCCGTCGCCGTCGACATGCTCGGACGCGTCGGCATTCCCGACCCGAAGCGGCGGGCCCACGCCCACCCGCACGAGTTCTCCGGCGGCATGCGCCAGCGCGCGATGATCGCCATGGCGCTCGTCTGCGAGCCCGAACTGCTCATCGCCGACGAGCCGACCACCGCCCTCGACGTCACCGTGCAGGCCCAGATCCTGGACCTGCTGGGGGAGTTGCAGCAGGAGACGGGCACCGCCGTCGTCCTCGTCACGCACGACCTGGGCGTCGTCGCCGAGGTCTGCCACCACGTCGCCGTCATGTACGGCGGCCAGTGCGTGGAGCGCGGTGGCGTACGGGAACTGTTCCGCGACCCGCGCCACCCGTACACGCAGGGCCTGCTCGCCTCGATGCCGACGCTCGGCGAGGACGGCGAACGGCTGCGCCCCATCCCGGGGTTCCCGCCGTCGCTCACCGCGCTGCCGGCCGGCTGCCTCTTCGCGGACCGCTGCCCGCAGACGGACCGGGTGCCGGACGGTCTCTGCCACACCGAGCGGCCCCCGTTCGTGACGACGGGAGCCACCCACCCTTCCCGGTGCCACCAGGAGAACCTCGCCACCGCCGAGGAGGCCGCGCGATGACGACCGCTGACCGGACACCCCTGTTGGAAGCCGAGGGGCTGACCAAGCACTTCCGGGGACGCGGCGGCTTCCTCGGCCGCGGCGGCGCCCCCGTCAAAGCCGTCGACGGCGTCAGCTTCTCCGTCGGCGCCGGGCGGACGCTCGGCGTAGTCGGCGAGTCCGGCTGCGGAAAGTCCACCACCGGACGGCTGTTGATGCGTCTGCTCGAACCGACGTCGGGGACCGTACGCCTCGACGGCCGCGACATCGCCACGATGAACCGCGCCGAGGCACAGGAGTACCGGCGCCAGGTCCAGATGGTCTTCCAGAACCCGACGTCGTCCCTCAACCCCCGGCAGTCCGTCGGCGCCGCCATCGCCGCCCCGCTGCACGCGCAGGGCATCAACCCGCCCGGCGGCGTCAAAGCGCGCGTGCGCGACCTGATGGACCGCGTCGGCCTGCGCCCCGACCACTACAACCGCTTCCCGCACGAGTTCTCCGGCGGCCAGAAGCAGCGCGTCGGCATCGCCCGCGCCCTCGCCCTCGAACCCCGTCTCATCATCTGCGACGAACCGGTCTCGGCCCTCGACGTCTCCGTGCAGGCCCAGGTCGTCAACCTGCTCCAGGACATCCAGGCCGACACCGGCGTCGCGTACGTCTTCATCGCCCACGACCTGTCCGTCGTACGGCACTTCGCGGACCGGGTCGCCGTCATGTACCTCGGCAAGGTCATGGAGAGCGGCGTCACCCGGGAGGTCTTCGACGACCCCCGCCACCCGTACACCCGGGCCCTGCTCTCCGCCGTGCCGCAGCCGGACCCCGAAGCCGACCGGGGCCGCAGGATCCGCCTCACCGGCGACCTGCCCACCCCGGCGAACCCGCCCTCCGGCTGCGTGTTCCGTACGCGGTGCCCGCTGCGGCCGCGCCTCGACGAGGCGGGGCAGGCGCGGTGCGCGAGCGAGGTCCCGGCGCTCTCGGCCGCCGGGCCCGCCTGCCACTTTCCCGACCGGGAGGTCGCTTCGACCATGACCTCCACCTCACCCACCACGTAAGGACTCCGCACCACATGCAGATCCGTGACGTCCGCCCCTGGGGCGGCGAGCGCAGTGACGTACAGCTCGACGGCGACCGCATCGCCGCGATCCGCCCGCACGACCCGCAGGCCGAACCCGCCGGTGACGTCGTCGAGGGCCGCGGCCGGCTCCTGCTGCCCTCCTTCAGCGATGTCCACGTCCACCTGGACTCCACCCGCATCGGCCTGCCGTTCCGCCCGCACACCGGCGGCCCCGGGGTGTGGACGATGACGATGAACGACCGCGAGAACTGGCGCGACGCCGAAGTCCCGCTGCCCGAGCGGGTCGCCGGCACCCTGGAGCGCATGATCGCGCGCGGCACGACCCGCGTGCGGACGTACGCGCAGGTCGACGTCGACTGCAAGCTGGAGAAGTTCGAGGCGGTCGTCGCCGCCAAGGAGAAGTACGGGCACCTCGCCGACGTGCAGATCATGACGTTCCCGCAGGCGGGCATCCTGCGCGAGGCGGGCACCGAGCAGTACCTGGAGGCGTCGCTCAAGGCGGGCGCGGACGTCATGGGCGGCATCGACCCGTGCACCCTGGACCGCGACCCCAAGGGCCACCTCGACGTCGTCTTCGGACTCGCCGAGAAGTACCAGGTCGAGGTCGACATCCACCTCCACGAGCCCGGCGAACTCGGCGTGTTCTCCACGGACTTGATCCTGGAGCGGGTCCGCGCCCTCGGTATGCGGGGCAAGGTGACGATGTCGCACGCGTACGAGCTCGGCTCCGTCAACGAGTCCACCAGCCGCCGCCTTATCGAGGAGTTCGCGGAGCTGGACATCGCCATGGCGACGGTGGCCCCGGCGGGACGCGGCCACCTGTCGCTGGTCCAGCTCACCGAGGCGGGCGTCCGCGTCGGCCTCGGCGAGGACGGGCAGCGCGACTACTGGAGCCCGTACGGCAACTGCGATCTCCTCGACCGCACCTGGCAGTTGGCGTTCACGAACAACTTCCGGCGCGACGACCACATCGAGATGTGCCTCGCCGTGGCGAGCATGGGCGGCGCCTCGATCATGAGCCACGACGTGCCACGGCTCACCGGTGTCACCGACCGCCCGGGTCTCGCCGTGGGCGACCGCGCCGACCTGCTCCTCGTCGACGGGGAGACGCCGACCAGCGCCGTCATGGACCGGGGCACGGACCGTACGGTGCTGCACGACGGGCGGGTGGTGGCGGACGGCCTGCGCCTGACCGACGCCGGCTGAGCAGCCGGGCGTCCCCGGCGGGCCCATCGTGCCGAACTACTCTTCCGGTGTCGTGAGGTCGAACTGGAGGACACGTGCTCGGGCTTGTGCTGGTCGTGCTGCTGGGGATCGCCGTGCTGCTCGGCTCCGCGTGGGGGGAGCGGCTGCGGATCGCGCCCCCGGTCGTCCTGCTGACGCTGGGCGTCCTCCTCGGGTTCGTCCCGGCGCTGCGTGCGGTGGAACTGCCCTCCGAGGTGGTGCTGTCCCTGTTCCTGCCGGTGCTCCTCTTCTGGGAGAGCCTGAACACCTCGCTGCGCGAGATCCGGCGCCACCTCACCGACGTCACCCTCGCCGCCACCGTGCTGGTGCTCGCCTCGGCCGGCGCGGTGGCCTGCGTCGCCCACGCGCTGGGCCTCGGCTGGGGACCGGCGTGGGCGCTCGGCGCGGCGGTGGCGCCGACGGACGCCACCGCCGTGAACGTCGTCGGGCGCCTGCTGCCCCGCAAGGACATCACGCTGCTGCGCGCCGAGAGCCTCCTCAACGACGGGACGGCGCTCGTCGTCTACGGCATCGCGGTCGGCGTCACCGTCGGCACCGACCACGTCACCTTCCCGCACGTGAGCTGGCTGTTCGTGCTCGGCTACGGCGGCGGGGCGCTGACCGGACTCGTGATCGGATCGCTCGTGCAGTGGCTGCGGGCCCGCACCGCCGAGGGGGAGGCGCTGCGCGGACAGGTGCTGCTGCTCCTCACCCCGTTCAGCGCGTACCTCATCGCCGAGTACGCCGGGGCGTCCGGCGTGGTGGCCGTCGTCGTATGCGGGCTGATGCTCAGCCAGAGCGGGCCGCGCACCGTGCGCGCCGAGGTCCGCGTGCAGGCGCAGTACTTCTGGACCGTCGCCACGTACCTCCTCAACGGCTCCCTGTTCGTGCTGATCGGCGTCGAACTCGTCCACTCCGTCCTGGAGTTGAGGGGCGGACAACTGGGACACGCGCTGGGCGCGTCCCTGGCGGTGGCCGGCACGCTGATCGCCGTGCGGTTCGTGTACTACTTCTCGGTCGCCGGGTTCTTCCGGCTGGCCCGCAAGGGCTCGGCGCGCGCGTCCGGATCGACGTACTCGGGACGACGGCTCACCGCCAGCGCCCTGTCCGGATTCCGCGGCGCGATCTCGCTCGCCGCCGCGCTCGGCATCCCCGCCACCCTCGACGACGGCTCGCCGTTCCCGCACCGCGAACTCATCGTGCTCGTCACCGGCGTGGTGATCGTGGTGACGATGGGG
>NZ_JBFAVD010000061.1:0-6906 GCF_040679615.1 Streptomyces sp. NPDC052225
TACGCGGAGTACGCCAAGGATCCGCGGATGCGCGCCAACATCGGCATCCGCCGCCGCCTGGCCCCCCTCCTCGACAACGACCGCAACCAGATCGAACTCTTCACCGCCCTGCTGCTGTCCCTGCCGGGCTCGCCGATCCTCTACTACGGCGACGAGATCGGCATGGGCGACAACATCTGGCTGGGCGACCGCGACGCGGTCCGCACGCCGATGCAGTGGACCCCGGACCGCAACGCCGGCTTCTCCTCCAGCGACCCGGGCCGCCTCTTCCTGCCCACGATCATGGACCCGGTCTACGGCTACCAGGTCACGAACGTCGAGGCCTCGATGTCGTCCCCGTCGTCCCTGCTGCACTGGACGCGCCGGATGATCGAGATCCGCAAGCAGAACCCGGCGTTCGGCCTCGGCTCGTACACCGAACTCCCCTCCTCCAACCCCGCCGTGATCGCGTTCCTGCGCGAGTACAAGGACGACCTGGTCCTGTGCGTCCACAACTTCTCCCGCTTCGCCCAGCCCACGGAACTCGACCTTCAGGCCTTCAACGGCAGGCACCCGGTGGAGTTGATCGGCGGCGTCCGCTTCCCCGCCATCGGCGAACTCCCGTACCTCCTCACGCTCGCGGGGCACGGGTTCTACTGGTTCAGGTTGCGGAAGGACGGGGTCTGAGACGGCCTTCCAACGCCCGCTGAAGCCGCGCGCGCAGGCGGCCCACGACCTCGGGTTCCGCATCGGCCTTCGTCGCCAGTGTCTCCACTGCGGCGACGAGGGGGTCGTAGGCCTCGCTGTCGGCGTCGTGCCTGCGCGCTCGGCTGATCAGCCCGGCGATGAGGTCGCCTGCTGCCGCGCTGCTCAGCCCGGGCAGATCGCGGGTGAGCGCGGCCGTCACCGACCACAGCACGGCGTCGCGCGCGCTGCCCGGCGGCATACGGTCCAGGGCGGCCAGGCAGCGCTCGTACGACCGCGGCGGAACTCCTGGGCCCGGGTTGGCGGTGAGCAGATGGACCAGGGCCGGCACGTCGGCGCCCTCCGGAGCGGCGTCGGCGTCCTCCCACCACTCCCTGCCCTCCGGCACCGGCATCATGGCGGGCCCGCGCAACAGCTCGTCGGTGTCGTCACGGCAGCCGAACCTCGCCCTGCGCAGCAGGTCCCCGGCCCCGATCGTCCGCACCACCGGCACCAGAGGGTCCGCCGGGCCCAGGTCCCGCCCCACGTGCGGCTCCTTCCCGGGGGTGCGCCGCAATTCGATGCGCCACGTGAGGTCGTTCCAGTTCTCGTCCGGCAGTTGTGACTCCCACAGCCCGGTGATCCGGCGCCAGGCCTCCAGACCGTCCGTGGCGTGCAGCAGTTCGGACACCGGCACCTCGTCCGGCCCGATCAGGAGGCTGAGCAGGGCGAGATTGGCGCTGTACTGGGCGAGCCGGGTCAACGGCCGTACCGTACGCGGCTCATAGCCCTGGAGCACGGGCGTCACCGCCCCGTTCAGCGCGTCGTCGAGCAGCAGGGGAAGCACCCCGGCCAGGCCGCGCACCTCCTCCGGTGCGGCCGCCGCCCGCAGTTCGCCGAGCCGCGTCAGCACCTGCCCGCGCTCGGTGAGCTGCGCGTACGAGAGCAGCGCCCTGAGTTCGGCGGCGTCCTCGGCCGCCCGCACGGCGAGCGCGGTGCGCCAGATCGTGCGCGCCACCAGGTACTCGCTGAACGTGCCGTGCAGGAACTCGTACGCGCGCAGGCTCTCCCCGCGCATCATCGCCTGCGCCTCGTGGATGAAGAAGAACCGGCCGAAGGCGCGGTCGCCGTCCCAGCCGTGGTCGGGGCCGAGCAGGGCCCGGGCGTCCTCGACCACCTGCGCGGCCCGCACGCTCTGCCGCCCCCGGTTGAACATGGCGAGCGCCACGACTCCGAGCCGTCGCAGCTCCGCCTGGGCGTCGGCCTCCACCGTCTCCGGTTCGGCGTGCGGGTACTGCTTGCGCACCTGGCGGCGCAGGAAGCCCAGCAGCATCTCCTCGTACAGGACCGCGCCGCTGACCTCGCTCCGCGTGGCGCGGGCCAGGCCGTTGTCCACCGAGTCGTAGAGGGCGAGGAGCAGCAGCAGGATGGGCTGGCAGGCCAGTTCCGCGTGGTCCTCGACGACGTCGGCGGCCAGCGGGCGCAGGCCGTGGGCGGCGAAATAGGCCTGGTTGACGGTGTTCCAGGTGGCCAGCCAGCGCTCCCTGCGGGCCGCGTCGAAGGCCTCCAGGTACAGGCCCCGGGTGCCGTCGGGAATGCGGGAACGGTGGGCGACGACCGTCCGGCTGGTGACCACCACGGCGAGGGGGCGGCCGGCGGCCGCTTCGCGCGCCTGGAACCGTTCGACCTGTTCCAGGTAGTCCCAGTGGCTGCGCTCGGCGGCCTGCACCAGTTCGTCGAACCCGTCGAGGAGGACGACGGGCAGCCGCCCCGGGGCGCCACGCACCAGGGCGGGCCAGGTCAGCGGCTCCCCGAGCTGCGCGGCGAGCGCCCGCTCGATCTGCTCCTGCACCGGTGCGTCCGCCGGCACCGCGCGCAACTCCACCCGCACCGGCAGGAAGCCGTCGGGCAGCCGGGCCGCGAGGACCCGGGTCAGCACGGACTTCCCGACGCCGGGGTGGCCGAGGACGAGCAGGGGCCCGCACACCGCCTGGGCGCCGCTGAAGTGCGCGGCGAGCAGGGCGCCGAGCGGGGCGTCGCCGTCCTGCTCGGCCCACCAGGCGTCGTCGTGCGCGGGCAGGCCCGCGTCGAGCACGGCCCGGCGCGCCACGGGATCGACGTAGGCCTCGCCGAGCCTGGGCAGGGTGGGCCCCTGGCCGCCCCGGTAGCCCTCCACGAGCGGGCGGTCGAGGGTGCCTTCCGGCCCCCGGGCGATGGTGCGGGCCGCGTCCGACGCGAAGGGAAGGGGGACGGGCGGTGAGGTCAGCGCGCCGACGAGGGCGTCGAGCGCGGTCCCGGCGGCCTCGGGCAGCCGGTCCCACCACTCCAGACGCAGCCACAACTCCGGTTCCACAGCGGCTAGTTCGGTGATGATGCGGTCGAAGTGGAGCGCCGCCCGGTCGAGGTCACCGGCCGAGGGCTCCGCCAGCCACAGGCGGCCCTTCGCGGCGATGTCCCACACCCAGTCCGACCCCGCGACCCGGGTCGCGGAGACGCCGGCCCTGACGTCCTCGGCGAAGCCCACCATGGCGCGGCGGGTGCGGGCCGACAGTTCCCGTTCCGGTGGAGCGGGCTCCGGCTCCAGGAGTGCGGCCATCCGCGCCACGGGCAGCACCGCCTGGCACACCGCCGTACGCGTGATCCGCTCGGTCTCCCGCACCCGCGCGGGGAAGCTGTCGAGCACGTCTGCGCACACCGCGTACAGCCGCGCACGGAAGTCGGCCGGGCTCGCCGTACGCAGCGCCTCGACGGGCCCTGCCGGGTGGTCGCCGGCCTCGACGAGGAGCCCGAGACACTGGGCCCAGCCCAACTGTCCGACCGTGCTCAGGTCCCGGGGATCGACGCGGAACGACACCGCGGGCGCCGGCTGCGCGCCGACGGCGGGCTCCAGCTCCCGAACCTTCTCGTACACGCCGACGAGCTCCCCGTGCCGGTGCCGCCACGCCTCCGTCTCCACGGCGCGGGCCCGCCCGTCGAGCCCCTTCGCCACACCGCAGCTGTCGACGATCCGGCGCACGTCGTCCCAGGCGGGCGGACGCGTACGCCGCCCGTTCAGGAGCTCGGAGACGGCGGGTTCCGACTTGCCGATCCGTGCGGCCAGTTGGCTTTGCGCCAGCCCTGAATCCCGTACGAGAAGGCGTAGTTGCTCACAGAACTCGGCCACCGGCCCCCTGCGTCGTTCCCGCGGCACGGCACCGCCCCTCCCTGTTCCCGACCTTCGGCGCCTTCGGAACGGTTCGGCGCACTGCCCCGAAGCGTAGGCCTGACCTGCACAAAAGGCCTGTGTTTCGGGGCAGTTCGGCGGGCGGGCCGACGCACCCCGTCCCCCAGCACGCTGGTGACACCCCAACGAGACCACCCACCGGGAGTCACCGTGAACCTGCACCTCACCGCCGTCCCCGCGCTGCTCGCGCTCGCCCTCTTCGCCGCCGTCCTCCTCCCCGCCGTCTGGTCCCGGGAGCCGGCCCGCCGCAGGGCCGCGGAACGCGTCGTCCGGATCCTCGTCGACGCCTTCCGGCCGGCCCGTCGCCGGTGACCCGCGAGTACGCCCGTCCGCACACCGAAGGAATGCCCAAGAACACGCCAATCCCGGTTTCCGCCCCCTCGCCCTGGGCACTCTCCCCCAATACCGTGCGGGGCAGGCGCCCCATGGTGCCCGCCCCGGACAACGGGCCCCCGCACCCGGCACGTCCCCACCTCCGGACAGCATCTGTGCACCCGGGACCGCTCGCACCGGCCGCCGCATCCCGGGGAAAGGACGCGACGCCATGTCGGAAGCCGCAGCACACCCCGTCGTTCCCGCCGCCGCGGTGGACGACCCCGAACTGCTCACATCGCTCGACCCGTTGCTGCGCGAGTGGCTGCCGCGGCAGCGCTGGTTCGCCGGCAAGGGGCGCCCGGTCACCGGCTTCACCCTCGACGCCGTCACCCAACTACGGCCCGGGGCAGCCCTGTTGCACCTGCTGATCCGCGCCCACCAGCCGCCGGCCGACGAGGGCCCCGGCGACTGCTACCAGCTCCTGATCGGCACCGCCGACGCCCTCGCCCCGCACCTCGCGCCCACCGTGATCGGCCACATCACGCAGGGCCCGCTGGCCGGCCGCACCGCGTACGAGGCGCTCCAGGACCCGCGCCAGGCGGCCGTGCTCCTCGAACGGCTCCGCACCCCCGGCTCCCTCGGCGCCCTCCGCTTCCACCGCGGCCCGCACGGTCACATCCCGCAGGGCCTGACCTCCCGCCCCCTCCACGCCGAACAGTCCAACTCCTCGGTCGTGTACGGGGACGAGCTGATAGCCAAGGTGTTCCGCCGGGTCCTGCCGGGCACCAACCCCGACCTCGAACTCCCCCTCGCCCTGGCCCGCGAGGGCTGCACCCGCGTCCCCGCCCCCGTCGCCTGGTACGAGACGGGCGACGCCGCCGACCCCGACGGCACGACCACGCTCGGCCTGCTCCAGCCCTACCTCAAGTCCGCCGCCGACGGCTGGGAACTGGCCCTGAAGCACCTCACCAACCAGGAGGAATTCACCTCCCTGGCACGGGAGTTGGGCCGCGCCACCGCCGAGGTGCACACCGCCCTCGCCCGTGCCCTGCCCACGGCCACGTACACCCGCGCCCACGTCGAGCAGCTCGCCGAGGCCATGACCAACCGCCTGGCGACGACCGCCCAGCAGGTCCCCGCGCTGCTCCCGCACGCCCCCGCCCTGGCCACCGCCTTCACCGCCCTGACCGGCCTCGCCGCCGAGGGCCGCACCTGGCGGGCCCAGCGCGTCCACGGCGACCTGCACCTCGGCCAGTGCCTGTACGACCCCGTCGACGGCTGGCAGCTGATCGACTTCGAGGGCGAGCCGTCCCGCCCCCTCGCCGAACGCCGCCTGCCGCACCCCCCGCACCGCGACATCGCCGGCATGCTCCGCTCCTTCGACTACGCCGCCCGCTCGCACCGCCCCTGGAACCCGGCCTGGTCGGACGCCTGCCGCGCCGCCTACTGCACCGGTTACGCGGACGTCTCCGGCTGGGACCCCCGCACCGACCCGGTCCTGCTGCGCGCCTACGAGACGGACAAGGCGATCTACGAATCCCTCTACGAGGCCCGCCACCGCCCTGACTGGCTCCCGGTCCCGATGGCGGCACTGGCGCGCCTGGCGCAGGAGGAATAGCGCACGACGTGCGCATACCAGGGGCGCGGGACTCTATCGATATGCGGCTCCGCCGCGTGAGCGCGCCCAGCCCCCACCGAACCGGCACCCGCCGACGAACCGCCACCCGGCAGACGCGAAGGCCACCCAAGGAGGCCCACCCCGTGACCCGCCGCCCGACCCAATCCCCGCCCCCGACCCCGGCCCCCGTGCCGGAGGCCGACCGCCGCCGCTTGCAGCAGGCCACCCACCACGACCCCCACGGAGTGCTCGGCGCGCATCCCACCCACGGCGGCATCGCCTTCCGCGCCTGGCGCCCCTACGCCACCTCCGTCGCCGTCCGCACCCCGGAGGGCCTGCACGCCGAACTGCACGACGACGGCGACGGCTTCTTCTCCGCGCTGCTCCAGCTCCGCGAGGTCCCGGCGGAGTACACCCTGGAGATCGGTTACGCGGACACGACCCAGACCGTCGCGGACGCGTACGCCCTGCTGCCCTCCCTCGGCGACCTCGACCTGCATCTCATCGGCGAGGGCCGGCACGAGCAGCTGTGGACGGCGCTCGGCGCCCGCCCGATGACCCATCAGGGCATCGAGGGCACCCGCTTCACGGTCTGGGCGCCGAACGCCCGCGGCGTCCGCGTCGTCGGCAGCTTCAACTACTGGGACGGCGCGGCCCACACCATGCGCTCGCTCGGCTCGACGGGCATCTGGGAACTGTTCGTCCCCGACATCGGGGAGGGCGAGCTGTACAAGTACGAGATCACCCGCCCCGACGGCAGCAAGACGATGCGCGCCGACCCGCTGGCGACCCGTACGGAGAACCCTCCGGCGAACTCCTCGGTCATCCACACCAGCACGCACACCTGGGGGGACGCGGACTGGATCGGGAAGCGGGCGCAGCGCCCCGCGCATGAGGCGCCGTTCTCCGTCTACGAGGTGCATCTGCCGTCGTGGCGCCCGGGTCTGACCTACCGTCAGCTGGCCGAGCAACTCCCCGCCTATGTCGCGGACTTGAACTTCACGCACGTCGAGTTCCTGCCGGTCGCCGAGCATCCCTTCGGCGGCTCGTGGGGCTACCAGGTCACCGGCTTCTACGCGCCGACGGC
>NZ_JBFAVD010000062.1:0-5910 GCF_040679615.1 Streptomyces sp. NPDC052225
CCCTCTAACCAACCCTCTTCCCCACCCCCCCCCACTCCCTATCGCCCCTGTCCCCGGCGCCCGCCCACCGCAACACCCCCACCGGTGGATGGCGGCGGCCACCGATCGGTGGCCGCCGCCTTCCACGTTCACTGAGTCACTCAGCCCTTGCTGATCTCCCAGAAGCGGAAGACGGTCGAGGCGTCGAGGCAGTTCTCGAGGCCGTAGACGTTGTCACGGGCGACCGCGTACTGCTTGGCCTGCCACACCGGCAGGATCGGCAGCTGGTCGGCGACGATCTGCTGGAGCTGGTCGAAGTCCTTGGTGGTGGCGGCGCGGTCGCTCTGGGCGCCGGTCTCCGGGATGATCGTGCCGGTGATGGTGCTGTTGGAGTAGTTGTTCCCGAGGACGTTGCCGTCGCCGAAGAACGGCTGGGTGAAGTTGTCCGGGTCCGGGTAGTCGGGCACCCAGCCCTTGACGTAGACGCCGTACTTGCCGGACTTGATGTCCCGCTCGTACTGGGCGAATTCGACGGACTTCACATCGGCCTCGAACAGGCCGCTCGCGTTGAGCTGCTTGGCGATCGCCTTCAACTCGGCGTCCGTGGCGGGTCCGTAGCGCGAGGGCGTGGACCACAGGGTCAGCTTGACCTTGCCGGTGATGCCGTCGGCGCGCAGCGCGGCCTCGGCCTTGCTCTTCGAGGGGCGGGCCCCGTACGTGTCGAAGAACGCGGTGTTGTGACCGGTGATGCCCGCCGGGATGATCGAGTAGAGCGACGTGGCCGTGTTGTCGTAGACCTCGTCGATGAGGGCGTCGCGGTCGATCAGGTAGGCCATCGCCTTGCGGACGCCGATCTGGCCGACGACCGGGTCCTTCACGTTGAAGACGAGGTGCTGGACCTCGGCGCTGCTGCCCTCGACGACGTTGATGTCCGAGGTGGAGGACGTCTCGATGTCGGAGATGTCCTTCGCGGCGAGGCCTCGGTAGGCGAGGTCCAGGTCCCCGGCGAGCAGGGACCGCTTCAGGGCCGCCTGGTCACCGTGGAAGAACTCCATGGTGATGCCGGAGTTCTTGACCTTCGCGGTGCCCTTGTACGAGGAGTTGACGGAGAAGACCGCCTCCTTCTTGCCGTACGAGTCGAGCTTGTACGGGCCCGAGCCGACGGCCTTGCCGTCCGTGCGCAGTTCGTCGGCCGGGTACGCGGTGTGGTCGACGATCGAGCCGGCGCCCGAGGCGATCTTGCTGGGGAAGGTCGCGTCGGCGTACTTGAGCTTGAAGACAACGGTGTCGGCGTCGGGTGTCTCGACCTTGTTCAGCATCGGGAACATGATGGCCGGGCCGGCGTCGTCGTTGATCTTCATCATGCGGTCGAAGGAGAACTTGACGTCCTTCGACGTGAGCGCGTGACCGTTGCTGAACTTCAGACCCGGGCGGAGCGTGCACGAGTAGACCTTCGTGCTGTCCGTGAAGTGGCACTCCTTGGCGGCTTCCGGCTCCGGCTCGGTGCCTCCGTTGGGGAAGCTGAGCAGCGACTGGAAGACGTTGTTGAACAGCAGCCACGAACCCGGGTCGTAGCCGGAGGCCGGGTCGGTGGCCTGGATGTCGTCGGACATCCCCATGACCACGGAGTCACCGGTGCCGGCGGAGTCGGTGGAGTCCGAGCCACAGCCGGTCAGCAGTGCCGCGGCGAGGCCCACGCCGAGGGGCGGGACGAGCCACTGGTTGCGCATTCTCACGTACGTGCCTTGTCGGTCGTGCGGATGGGGCGGGCCGACCCCCCTATGGACCGGCCCCACGGGAAGCTCACTCGCTGACGCCGCGACCGAGCTCCCACAGCTGGAGGACGGACGAGGAGGACAGCGCCCACTCCACACCCGTGATGTCGTCGCGCGCGGCCACGTACTGCTTGCCCTGCCACAGCGGCAGCACGGGCACGTCGTCGGCGACGATGTTCTGGATCTGCTGGATGCTCTTCGACGCGGTCAGCCGGTCGGCCTCGCGGCGCTCGGCCGGGATCAGCGAGGTGCGGATCGAGTTGTTCGCGTACGGGGTGTTGAGGAAGTTGTCCTTGTCGAGGAACGGCGCGAGGAAGTTGTCGGCGTCCGGGAAGTCGGGGAACCAGCCGAGGCCGTAGACGTCGTACTTGCCCTTGAGCTGGGCGTCGCGGTACGTGTCCCAGACGTCGCCCTTGATGTCGACGTCGAAGAGGCCGCTGTCGTTCAGCTGCTTCTGGAGTACCTCGAACTCCTTCTTGGTGGCCGAGCCGTAGTGGTCGGTCGTGTAGTGCAGCGTGAGCTTCACCGGGGTGGTGATGTTCGCCCGGTTCAGCGCCGCCGAGGCAGCCGCCTTGTCCGGGTCGCCGTACTTGTTGAAGAACGAGTTCTGGTGGCCCGTGATGCCGACGGGGACGAGCGAGTACAGCGGCTCGGCGGTGGTGCCGTACACGCTGGAGGCGAGCTCGCCGCGGTCCACGACCTGCGCCATGGCCTGCCGCACGGCCTTGCTCCTGACGGAGTCGGCGGTGGTGGTGAAGCCCAGGTAGCGGATCTCCATGCCCGGCATCTCGACGAGGTTGACGTTCTCGGGCGGCGTCGTGGAGTACTTGTTGATCTGCTCCGGCGACATGGTGCGCGTCATCATGTCGATGTCGCCCTTCTCCAGCGCCGTGCCCATCGCGTCGGCGCCGTCGAAGGAGACCAGCTCGACCTTGTCGTTCTTCGGCTTCAACTGCCCCTTGTAGTGGGGGTTCTTGGTGAAGACGGTCTTGACGACGACGTTGTCCTTCACTTCGGACTTCATCGTGTACGGGCCGGAGCCGTCCACGTCGAAGCCCTTGCGCAGCGAGTTCTTGCCGTACTTCGCGGGGTTGACGATGCCGGCGGTGGGGGTGGCCAGCTTGTACGGGAACGTGGCGTCCGGGGTGTTGAGGTGGAAGATCACCTTCCGGTCGCCCTGCGTCTCGATGGTGTCGATCGTGGAGAGCAGACCGTAGGACGCGCTGTCGCTGTGGATCTTGCGGACGCGGTCGATCGAGTACTTCACGTCGGCGGCCGTCACCGGGGTGCCGTCGGAGAAGGTGAGGTCCTTGCGCAGCGTGCAGGCGTACCGCTCGGAGCCGGTGTCGGAGAAGATGCAGCTCTCGGCGGCCTCGGGGACGGGGTCGCCGCTGCCGCTGCGGGGCATCGCCATCAGCGTCTGCACGGTCTGGCGCAGCACGTTCCAGGACCCGGCGTCATAGGCGTACGCGGGGTCGAACGGCGCGGGCACCTTGCCCGAGGCGATGAACCGGTCGGTGGTGCCCACGGCTATCGCGTCGCCGTCCCCGCTCCCACTGTCGGACCCACCACAGGCGGCGAGCACGGGGGCGAGCAGACCGATGACGGCCGGCAGCACCAAAGTCTTGCGGTTCATGCTCGAAGTTCTCCAGAGCTGTTGGTTCCCGTGGGCCCGGCGCGAGGGGTGGTGCGTTCGAGGCACGGGAGGGTTACGGCGATGTTCTCGCGACGACATTAATGGGCCTGCCGCCGGGGCTCGAAGGCACTGGAGAGGGGCGCCCATCACGCTGCGGAACCGGGCGTGGACGCACCGAAAACACCTCAGGAGGAAGGTTCGTCGCAGGGGGCGACCAATCGGGACACAAGGTCACGCACGGGTGGGTACTCCGGCGTCGCCAAGCACGCGGGAGCGGAGCTGTCGACCCCCGGTTGAGTGGGAAAGGTCACACGTTCAACTGGGTTGAGGGGCGCGGCAATTCAGCCACGCCGATCGGTTCAGGGCGTCATCAGGCCGTGCAGGAAAGGCAGGTTGACGTGTTCGAGGGACGGCACCACGGTGCGACGGTGGGCCGGCTCGATCGGGGCGACGGACGGGACGGCGACGACATGGCAGCCGGCCGCCTCGGCCGCCGCGACGCCGGTCGCGGTGTCCTCGATGACGGCGCAGCGCCCGGGTTCGGCGCCGAGCCCCTCGGCGGCGATGAGGTACGGGTCGGGGTGCGGCTTGGTCCGGGCGACCTCGTCGCCGGCGATGGTCAGGTGGAAGTTGCGGTGCCCGAGCGAGTGCAGGACGCGGTCGATGATGCGCCGGTGGGACGCGGAGACCAGGGCCGTCGGCACCCGGTGGGCGGCGAGTTCGGCGAGGAGTCTCGCGGCGCCCGGCATCAACGGCAGGGACTGGCTGATGCGTTGCTCGAAGGCGTCGTTGAGCAGCACGGTCAGCTCGGGCAGGGTGATGTCGGCGCCGGTGGCCTCGATGAGGAATCCGGCGCTGCGGCTCATCGGGCCGCCGACGACGACCTGCCGCCAGGCGTCGTCGAGGGTGCGGCCGAGCGCGGCGAAGACGGCCACCTCGGCGTCCCACCAGAACCCTTCGGTGTCGACGAGGGTCCCGTCCATGTCGAGGAGCACGGCCTGAAGAGTGGAGCCTTCGGCCGATCGGGTACCGAGTGCGGGGACCGTACTGGTCATCCGGTCACACCTCCATGAGGGACGAAGAGGCCGGTCCCCGTGAGGGGACCGGCCTGCGCTGGACCGACCAGTGTACGACCGCTGCCGATTACCGCGCGTTGAAGTACTTCGCCTCGGGGTGATGGATGACGATCGCGTCGGTGGACTGCTCGGGGTGGAGCTGGAACTCCTCCGAGAGGTGGACACCGATCCGCTCGGGCTGGAGCAGCTCGGCGATCTTGGCGCGGTCCTCCAGGTTCGGGCAGGCGCCGTAACCGAGGGAGAAGCGGGCGCCCCGGTACTTCAGGGCGAACATGTCCTCCATCTCGGACGGGTCCTCGCCGGAGTAGCCGAGTTCGGAGCGGACGCGGGCGTGCCAGTACTCGGCGAGCGCCTCGGCCAACTGGACGGACAGGCCGTGCAGTTCGAGGTAGTCGCGGTAGGAGTCGCTCTGGAAGAGCTCCGCCGTGGCCTCACCGATCTTCGAGCCGACCGTGACCACCTGGAGGCCGACGACGTCGATCTCGCCGGACTCCTCGGGGCGGAAGAAGTCGGCCAGGCACAGGTGCCGGCCGCGGCGCTGGCGCGGGAAGGTGAAGCGGGTGCGCTCGTTGCCCTGCTCGTCCAGGATGATCAGGTCGTCGCCCTTGGAGACACAGGGGAAGTAGCCGTGCACCACGGCCGCCTCGAGCATGTTCTTGGTGTGCAGCTCGTCGAGCCAGCCGCGGAGCCGCGGCCGTCCCTCGGTCTCCACCAGCTCCTCGTAGGAGGGGCCGCCACCGGTACGGGCCTGCTTCAGACCCCACTGGCCCTTGAACAGGGCGCCCTCGTCCAGCCAGGACGCGTACTCCTTGAGCTGGATGCCCTTGATGACGCGGGTGCCCCAGAACGGCGGGGTGGGGATCGGGTTGTCGACGGCGACGTCCGAGCGCGCGGGGATGTCCTCGGCCTGCTCCTCGACCCCGACGGCACCGGCCTTGACGCGGCGCTGCTTCAGTTCGGGCAGGGTCGCGCCGGGCACGCCGCGCTTGACCGCGATCAGGGCATCCATCAGGCGCAGGCCCTCGAACGCGTCGCGGGCGTACCGCACTTCGCCCTCGTAGATCTCGTGCAGATCCTGCTCCACATACGCACGCGTCAGCGCGGCACCGCCCAGGATGACGGGATAGTCGGCGGCCATCTTGCGCTGGTTGAGCTCCTGAAGGTTCTCCTTCATGATCACCGTCGACTTGACCAGCAGCCCGGACATGCCGATCACATCGGCCCTGTGCTCCTCGGCCGCCTCCAGGATCGCGGAGACCGGCTGCTTGATGCCCAGATTGACGACGTTGTAGCCGTTGTTGGACAAGATGATGTCGACCAGGTTCTTGCCGATGTCATGGACGTCACCACGCACCGTGGCCAGCACGATGGTGCCCTTGCCCTCCGCGTCGGACTTCTCCATGTGCGGCTCCAGATAGGCCACCGCGTTCTTCATCACCTCGGC
>NZ_JBFAVD010000063.1:0-4919 GCF_040679615.1 Streptomyces sp. NPDC052225
CGCGCAGTTCCCCGCGCCCCTGAAGGCATGCGCTGCGCGCAGCCTTCATCGGGGAAATGCGACGCGAAGCGTCTGCATTTCAGGGGCGCGGGGAACTGCGCGACCAGCCACGACGCACGCCGCACCCGCCGTCACACACCGGCCCCCACGGCGACCGGCGCAACGGCAGGCGCGGCCGGCGCCAGATGATGGACCCGCGCCGGCGGCAGGTTCCCGAGCACCGTCTCGGACCGGAACCGATGCCGAGCCAACACCCGCCCCACCACCGCATCCAACTGCCGCACCCGCACCCGCCCCGCCCCCGCGGAGAACACCCGCCGCAACGGAGGCATCCCCGCGTACGCGAAGTACGACAGCGTCCCCCCGGCCCGCAGCGCCCCGACAAGCCGCCCCAGGATCTCCTCCGTCGTCGCGGCGTCGAAGTTGGCGAACGGCAGCCCGCACACCACGGTGTCGTACGACCCCAGCTCCTGATCCTGCACAAGCCCCGTGAGCACCCGCACCCGCCGGTCCCCGGCATACGTCTCGGCCAGCAGCGCGGCGAACCGCGGATTCGCCTCGACGAGATCCAGCGTGTCCAGCGGCCCGAGCGACTCGACCACATGACGCGTCACCGCCCCCGACCCGGGCCCGACCTCAAGGACGGCCCGCGGCCCGCCGGGGCTCGGGATCACGTACCGCGTCAGGGCTCTGGCCAGCCGCGGGCTGCTGGGCGCGATGGCCCCCGTGGCCCGGCGCGTGCGGGTGAACTCGCGGAAGAACAGTGTCACTTCGGTCATGGGCCCCACCTGTGTGCGTCGGAAGTGGCAGTGCGGAATCACTAGCGATAGTGCCACTATCGATAGCGTAGGTTACTGTTAGAGCGCAGTGGGGGCCCGCCACCCGCCACGGCGACGCTAACTCCACTCCGACCTGCGAACACGACTCACCAACGACCCGCGCACATGTCTCCAAGGAGGTAGTGCGCAGTCGCCGTAACGGGCCTTCCGAGAGGGGAAAGGAGCGGCCATGGACATCGACATCGCCTCACTCGCGGCATGGCTGGACATCACGTCCGGCCTGTCGGGATCGCTCTCCGGGGCGGCCTGCTGGGCCTACGCGATCCTGGCGCTCACCACGCTCCCGCCCCTGCTGCCCAACGCCGTGCTGCTGGTCACCGGCGGCATGCTCGCCGCCCGCGGCGAGATGTCGCTGATGCTGGTCCTGGCGTCGGTCGCGGGCAGCGCCCTCCTCGGCGACCTGCTCATCCACCGCTTCGGCCGGGCCGCGGGCGGCCGGGTGCGCACCGTGGCCCACCGCCGCGGACGGCAGGGCGAGTTGTTCGACTGGGCGTCGCGCCGCGTGCACCGCGGCGGCCTCGCGTTCGTCGTCGGTGTCCGCTTCCTGCCCAGCGGCCGGCTGCTCGCCGGCCTCGCCGCGGGCGCGGCCCGCTACCCGGCCCGCAAGTTCGCCCTCGGGGCCGCCCTCGCCGAGACGGTGTGGGCCGGCTACTCCGTGGGCGCGGGCTACTTCGGCGGCGCCGTCAGCGACGACCCGGTCTTCTCGCTCGCGATAGGGATCGGCCTCTCGGTCCTGATCGGTGGCGGCGCCGCGTTGGTCGCCCGTGCGTCGAAGGAGACATAGCCGCTGCGTCGAAGCGGGAATTCCGCGCGCTCCGCAATTCCGTGAGGCTGACGGGCAGGGTGCCCGGACGCCCTGTCAATTCGCCGAAGAATTCAGGAGAGAGAAGTGTTTGCCGCAATCGGAAAATTCACCGCGCGGCGCCGCAAGTGGGTCGTCGTCGCGGCGGTCGTCTTCACCCTCTTCGCCGGCGTCTGGGGTACCCGGGTCTTCGCCTCCTTCACCGGCGGCGCCGGCTTCGACGACCCGGCGAGCGAGTCCGTCCAGGCGGACAAGGTGCTCCAGGGCCCGCTCGGCCGCGAGTCCAACGACCTGATCGTCCTGTACGAGGCCAAGGGCGGCAGCGGCGCCAAGGTCGACGAGTTCGGCCCCGCCGTGCGCGACGCCCTCGACGGCGTACCGCGCGCCGGCATCGAGCGCCTCGACTCGTACTGGCACCCGGGCGGCCAGGACAGGAGCGCGTACGTCTCGAAGGACGGCACGCAGACCTACGCCACCGTGCAGTTCACCAGTGACGTCGACCAGGACCAGGTCGAGGCGCTCGGCAAGATCAAGGAGAAGTTCGAGGCACAGGGCGTCGACGTCCGCTACGGCGGTGTCGCCGCGATGACCGAACAGGTCAACTCCCTCACCGGGTCGGACATCGCGCGCGCCGAGATGCTCTCCGTGCCGATCCTCCTGATCCTCCTCGTGCTGATCTTCCGCAGCGCGATCGCGGCCCTGCTCCCGCTGGCCGTCGGCACGTTCGTGGCACTCGGCTCGTTCGTGGTGCTGCGCGTCCTGACGATGTTCACGGACATCTCCAGCACCGTCATCAACGTCATCACGATCCTCGGCCTCGGCCTCGCCATCGACTACGCGCTGTTCATGGTGAACCGCTACCGCGAGGAGCTGCACGCGGGCGCCGACGTCGACACGGCCGTCGAGCGGGCCACCGCGACGGCCGGCCGCACGGTCGCCTTCTCCGGCATCGCCGTCGCGATCTCCTTCGCGGGCCTGCTCTTCTTCCCCTCCCGCTTCCTGTCGTCCATGGGGTACGCGGCCGTCGCCGTGGTCGCCTTCGCGGTGGTCGGCGCGCTCACCCTGCTGCCCGCGCTGCTGCGCTACACCGGGCACAGCATCGACAAGTGGCGTATCCCGCTGCCCGGTTCGGGCCGCCGTGCGCGTACGCCGAAGCCGGAGACGCAGGGCCGCTGGTACCGCACGGCGCACGCCGTCATGCGCAAGCCGCTGATCTCCACGCTCGCGATCGTCGCCGTCCTGGTCGGCCTCGGCGCGCCGCTGCTCGGCGTGAACTGGGCGCGGCCCGGCGAGTGGGTGCTGCCGTCGGACGCCGACGCGAAGGTCGTCAGCAAGCAGCTCGCCGCCGACTTCACCTCGAACCCGGCCCAGATCATGACGTCCGTCGTCCGCTTCGACGGCCCCGCCGACACGGCCCAAGTGGCCACGTACGCGCATGACTTGACGAAGATCGACGGCGTGGCCTCGGCGACCCCGACGAACACGGCGGGCGACACCGCGCGCGTCACGATCCACTACACGCCCGACCCGATGTCGGACGCCGCGCGCACGATGGTCGGCGAGGTGCGCTCCGTGCAGGCCCCCGACGGCGCCGAGACCCTCGTCACCGGCATGCCCGCCTCCCGCGTCGACATCGTCGACATGATCGGCGAACGGCTGCCGTGGATGGCGCTGTTCGTGGCGGTGGTCTCGTTCCTGGTCCTGTTCCTGGCGTTCGGCTCGCTGCTCCTGCCGCTCAAGTCCGTGATCCTGAACCTGCTCTCGCTGCTCGCCGCGTTCGGCGCGATCAAGTGGATCTTCCAGGACGGCCATCTCTCCGGCCTCCTCGGCTTCGACCCGATCGGCGCGGTCGACGTCAACTTCCCGGTCCTGGTCGTCGCGATCGCCTTCGGCCTCGCCATGGACTACGAGGTGTTCCTGCTCTCCCGGGTCCGTGAGGAGTACGAGGTCAGCGGCGACGTCATCGAGTCCGTCGCCCTCGGCGTCCAGCGCACCGCGAAGATCATCACGAGTGCGGCCCTCCTCCTGGTCGTGGTCGTGGGCGGCTTCATGGCCTCGTCCATCCTCTTCATGAAGATGATCGGCGTCGGCCTCGTCATCGCGGTCCTCGTCGACGCGACGATCGTGCGCGGACTCCTCGTCCCCGCCACGATGGCGCTGCTCGGCAAGTGGGCCTGGTGGGCGCCCGCGCCACTGGCCCGCTGGTGGGAGAAGTACGGGCTGCGCGAGAGCTCCGCCACCCCGCCGCCGGCCCCCGCGCCCGCCCCGACCCAGCACGCCGGGGCCTCCCGGTGACCACCCCCAGGACCGCACCGCGCCCCGAGCCCGCCCAACCCCCGTCGGCGGCACCCCGGGGCGCGGTGCCCTCTTCTTCCCGCGGGTCCGAGCAGGGCGGCACGGAAGCCGGCCTCGCCACAACGGCCCCGGTCGTCGCCGCGGGCGTCACCGCCGTCCTCGCCGCCGTCTTCGGCGACTGGGGCGGCTGGTCGGCGCCGCTCGGCTCGGGACTGCCCGGCTTCCCGCTGGCCTGGGGCGTGACGGCGGGGCCCCCGCTGCTGCTCGTCGCGCTCGCCGGGGTGTACGTCGCCTGGACGGGCACCCCCTCCTTCGCCCGCACCTGGGCGCACACGGCCGCGGGGCTCGCGGCGGCGACCGGTCTGCTGGCGCTGCTGCGGGCGCCGTACGGGGTGGACGGTGTCTGGGCGGCGCTCGCCGAGGCGTCGCACGCGGGTCTTTTCGGGGTGGTGGCGGGCTGGCTCCCGGCGCTCGCCGCGTTCGCGGTGGGCCGGCGTCGCGCCCGGGCCCGTACGGGAGTCGCCCCCTACGTCTGGCTGACGGGGCTGTTCGCGGTGGGCCCGCTGGTCTGGTTCGCGGTGTCCGCGACGGTGGCCGGTGACGGGGTGCCGGCCGTCTGCACGGCGGCCCAGTGCGTGACCGCCCGCGCGAACGTCCTGTTCACCGGGGAGATCGCCCTGCGTCTGGTGCTCCCCGCGTGGGCGGCGTCGGTGGCCACGCTGGCAGCGGCCCGCCGCGCCCCTCGCGTCCGCGCCCTGCGCACGCCCTGGCAGCTCCTGATCGGGGCCGGGGCGGCGGGCCTGACGGTCCTGTTCGCGCCGGGCCTGGTCTTCGGCGCGACGGTGTAGACGCGGACCCTTCGTCTGCGGGTGCGTGGGGGCCGGTCGCGCAGTTCCCCGCGCCCCTGAAGGCATGCGCTGCGCGCAGCCTTCATAGGGGAAATGCGACGCGAAGCGTCTGCATTTCAGGGGCGCGGGGAACTG
>NZ_JBFAVD010000064.1:0-4304 GCF_040679615.1 Streptomyces sp. NPDC052225
GGGGTGGGCTGTCGCGGCCCGACGCTGTGGGCCGCCCCCGCAGTCCGCGGACTGCGGGGGCGCCCCTGTGCCGGTGTCCTCAGGCGGTGAGGCGGGCCACGGCCTCCTCGACCGTGAGCTCCTCGCGCTCGCCCGTGCGGCGGTCCTTCAGCTCCAGGACGCGGTCACCGCTGCGGCGGCCCGCGACCAGGATCTTCGGGACGCCGATCAGCTCGGAGTCGGTGAACTTCACGCCGGGCGAGATGCCCGGGCGGTCGTCGACCAGGACGCGGACGCCGGCCTCGGCGAGCAGGTCGGAGACCTCCAGGGCCAGCTCGGTCTGGAGGGCCTTGCCCGCGGCCACCACGTGGACGTCGGCGGGGGCGATCTCCTCCGGCCAGATCAGGCCCTTGTCGTCGGCGTGCTGCTCGGCGAGGGCGGCGACGGCGCGCGAGACGCCGATGCCGTAGGAGCCCATGGTCACGCGGACCGGCTTGCCGTTCTGGCCGAGGACGTCGAGCTGGAAGGCGTCGGCGTACTTGCGGCCGAGCTGGAAGATGTGGCCGATCTCGATGGCGCGGTCCAGCTTCAGGCCCGTACCGCAGGACGGGCAGGGGTCGCCCTCCTGGACGACGACGACGTCGACGTACTCGTCGACCTCGAAGTCACGGCCCGCCACGACGTTCTTCGCGTGCACGCCGTCCTTGTTGGCGCCGGTGATCCAGGCGGTGCCGGGGGCGACGCGCGGGTCCGCGATGTACTGGACCTTCTCCAGGCCCTGCGGGCCGACGTAGCCGCGCACGAGGTCGTCGCGGCCCTCGAAGTCCTCGGCCGTGACCAGCTCGACGGCGGCCGGGGAGAAGTGCGCCTCGACCTTGTCCATGTCGACCTCGCGGTCGCCGGGGACGCCGACGGCGACGATCTCGCCGTCGACCTTCACGAGGAGGTTCTTGAGGGTCTCGGAGGCCTGCACGCCAAGGTGCGCGGCGAGCGTCTCGATGGTGGGGGTGTCGGGGGTCGGGATCTCTTCGAGAGCGGCGACGCCGTCGGCGTCGACCGGCTTCAGGGCGAAGGAGACCGCCTCCGTGTTGGCCGCGTAGTCGCAGTTCGGGCAGTCGGCGAAGGTGTCCTCGCCGGCCGCGGCCGGGGCGAGGAACTCCTCGGACTTCGAGCCGCCCATGGCGCCGGCGGTCGCGGCGCAGATGCGGTAGTCCAGGCCCAGACGCTCGAAGATCTTCTGGTACGCGGCGCGGTGCAGCGCGTAGGACTGGGCGAGGCCCTCGTCCTCCAGGTCGAAGGAGTACGAGTCCTTCATCAGGAACTCGCGGCCGCGCAGGATGCCGGCGCGGGGGCGGGCCTCGTCGCGGTACTTCGTCTGGATCTGGTACAGGATGACCGGCAGGTCCTTGTAGGACGTGCACTGGTCCTTGACCAGGAGGGTGAAGATCTCCTCGTGGGTCGGGCCGAGCAGGTAGTCGCCGCCGCGGCGGTCCTGGAGGCGGAACAGCTCGGCGCCGTACTCGGTCCAGCGGTTCGTCGCCTCGTAGGGCTCCTTGGGCAGCAGGGCGGGGAGGGTGACCTCCTGGCCGCCCATGGCGTCCATCTCCTCGCGCACGACGCGCTCGACATTGGCGAGGACCTTCTTGCCGAGCGGCAGCCAGGACCAGACGCCGGCGGCGGTGCGGCGCACGTAACCGGCGCGGACGAGCAGTTTGTGGCTGAGCACCTCGGCGTCCGCCGGGTCGTCGCGCAGGGTCTTCACCATCAACCGGGACATGCGCTGGACCTGGGCTTTGGCCATGATTCTTGACTCCTGCGACGAAAGGGTGGTCCCAGGAGGTTAGCCGGGCGGCGGGCGCGGCCGGAAATCGGTCACGGGTTGTCGCGCAGCAGCGGCAGCGGTGCGCCCATCACGGCGTACGGCTTCGGGGCGCTGGGGAACAGGACCTGGCGGGCGAGGTCGTCGTAGCCGAGCGAGTGGTAGAGGCCGCGGGCCGGACTGTCGAAGTCGATCGCGGAGAGGATCGAGCGGGGCTGGGTGGCGCCGTCGGTGATGGTGGTGATGAGGGTGCGGCCGATGCCGCGGTTCTGGTAGCCGGGGTGGACGTGCAGCTCGGTGATGACGAACGAGTCGTCGAGCCAGTGGTCGTGGCCGCGGGCGCGCAGATACGGCTCGACGACCGTGGACCACCAGTGGGTGCGGTCGTTCGGCATGCCGTAGACGAAGCCGACGAGCCGGCCGGACTCGGTGGTGGCGCCGAGCGAGCGGGCCCCGGGATAGGTGATGTGCCGCAGCACGATCTGGCGGCGCACGGCGATCTCGTCGTCGCTCAGCCCGAAGGCGTGGGCCTGCACGGCGAGGGCCTCGTCGACGCGGGTGCGCAGGTCGAGCGGGCCGATGGTGACGGCGGCGCCCTCGGTGGCGTCCCTACGGTTGCGGTGCGGCATGCGGGGAGGGTACCCCGGGGCGGCCGTGCGAGGCGGGGTGATCAGTGGGCGCCGCCGCCGCGCAGGACGGGAAGCTTCTCGCCGGCCTCGACGGGCAGGTGGAATCGGTTCTGCCGGGGCGGCATCGGGCAGTTGTACTGGTCGGAGAAACCGCACGGGGGCACGAAGGCCCGGTTGAAGTCGAGGCGTACGCGCCCCTCGCCCGTGTGCTCGACGAACAGGAAGCGGCCGGCGCCGTAGGTCGTGGAACCGTTCGTCGGGTCGCCGAAGACGAGCAGCAGGGTGCCGTCGTCGTCGAAGGCCAGCAGGGTGTAGTCCGTGCCGTCGACGGTGAGGGCGATGTCGCCGGGGACGGCCTTCTCGCGGGTGCCGCCGTTGTCCCGCAGGTGCTCGAAGGCGACGGTGCGGGCGCCCTCGACGGGGGTGTACGTGGCGTCGAGGACCCAGGCCGGGTCGTACGGGAAGGCGTCGATGCGGTCGAAGTCCCGGATCGCGGGGGCGTCCGCGTCCCAGAAGCGCAGGCCGTGCTCGGGTTCGCCGGTGACCATGTCGGTGCGTTCGAGGGCCGTGACCGTGACGGTGGCGGGCTGTCCTGCGCGGGCGGCGGCCGGGGCGGGGAGTTCGCCCGGGGGCAGCCAGCGGGTCTCGACGAGGGCGAGGTTTCCGGTGGGGGCGGTGACCGAGCGGTGCCGCTCCGCGCGCCACTCGTGCCAGGCGGATACGGGGGCGCGGGGCGAGGACGAATCGGGCACGGGGCACCTAACTTCAGGGCGGGTCTTGAGTCCAGGGGCTTTCAGAACAGGACACTCATGAACGCGCCGACTTCCTCGAACCCCACCCGCCGGTACGCGGCGCGCGCCGGGGTGTTGAAGTCGTTCACGTACAGGCTGACGACGGGCGCGACGTCGGCCAGGGCGTAGCGCAGGACCGCCGCCATGCCGGGGGCCGCGAGGCCGCGGCCGCGGTACTCGGGCGCCACCCAGACGCCCTGGATCTGGCAGGCCTGGTCGGTGGCGGCGCCGATCTCCGCCTTGAACATGACCTTGCCGTGCTCGTCGAGACGGGCGAACGAGCGCCCTGAACCGACCAGTTCGGCCACTCGTGCCTGGTAGAGCAGGCCGCCGTCGCCGGCCAGCGGCGAGACGCCGACCTCCTCGGTGAACATCGCCACGCACGCCGGCATGATCGTGTCCATCTCGTCCTTGCGGACACGGCGTACGTACGGGTCCGGGGTGACGTCGGCGGGCAGCCGGTCGGCGACCATCAGCGGCTGCTGGGCGCGGACCTCGCGGGCCGGGCCCCAGCTGGGTTCGAGCAGGCGCCACAGCAGGGCGGTGGGCTCGGCGGGGCCGACGATCGAGGAGCAGCGGCGGCCTGCCCGGCGGGCGCGGTCGGCAAAGCCGCGCACGGCCCGGTCGGTGGCGCAGATCGGCACGAGGTTGGCGCCCGCGTAGCAGAGGGAGCGGAGCATGCCGTCCTCGTACCAGCCCCACATCTCGCCGCCGAGGCGCCACGGGTCGAGGCCCGCGACGCGGACGCGCGCGGTCACGAAGGCGTTCACGACCGGCTCGCGGTCGAGGACGGCGAGCGCGGCGTCCAGGTCACTCGGTTCGAGGACCCGGGTGGTGGTCTGAGTCAACACGGGGCGGGGCCTTTTGGGTGGGTTGCCGATCTCCGCACTGTACCTGCCGGTGGGGGCGGGTGTACTGGGCCCGCCTGCGGCGGGCTCGCGCCTCATCGTCTGCCGGGTTGAGGATCGGCGCGCGGCTGCGGGCCGGTGGGGGCTGGTCGCGCAGTTCCCCGCGCCCCTGAAATGCAGACGCTTCGCGTCGCATTTCCCCGAGAGATGCGGAGCACCTCCAGGGGCGCGGGGAACT
>NZ_JBFAVD010000065.1:0-2525 GCF_040679615.1 Streptomyces sp. NPDC052225
ACCCGGTGGAGTTGATCGGCGGCGTCCGCTTCCCCGCCATCGGCGAACTCCCGTACCTCCTCACGCTCGCGGGGCACGGGTTCTACTGGTTCAGGCTGAGCGAGGACTCGGTGCAGGGCCGGGCCGCGGGGGGCTCCGCAGGATGGGACCTCACGCCATGACCCAACCCCTGATCGAGCTCGGCGACACACGCCCCTCGATTCTCAATTCCTCACTCAGCGACCTGCTCGGCCGCTGGCTCCCGGCGCAGCGCTGGTACGTGGGCCGAGGCCTCCGGATCGCGGAGATCTCGGTCACGGCCGCGACCGCACTGACGCCGGAGTGCTTCCATCTGCTCGTGCACGTGCGGGAAGCCGGTGAACAGCAAGGCAGCCACTACCAGTTGATACTGGGTGCGGCCGTCGACCCGCCCCCGCGACTGTGGCGGCACGCCCTCGGATACATGGACGGGCCCGCAGGCGGCACGCTGCTGGTCTACGACGCCCTTCACGATCACCGTGTGGCGGTCGTGCTCCTCGACCGCCTGCGCGAGGGCGGAAAGGCCGGGGTGCTCCGCTTCGAGTCCTTCCCCCGTGCGTCGGTGCCGACCGGGCTGACCCCTCGTGTGCTGGACACCGAGCAGTCCAACTCGTCGATCGTGTACGGCGACAGGCTCATCCTCAAACTGTTCCGGCGCATCGAGCAGGGCATGAATCCGGACCTCGAGGTGACCGCTCGACTGGGGCGGGCGGGATACCCGTCGGTCCCGGCACCCACAGCCTGGTTCTATGTGACCGAACCCTTCTGGGGAACCCTCGGCATGGTCCAGCCCTTCCTGGCCGGCGCCACGGACTGCTGGCAGCTGGCCCTGGAATCGGCCGCCGTTCGAGGTGACTTCGTCCAACAGGCGCGGGGCCTGGGCCGCACGACGGGCGAACTGCACGCGGCTCTCGCCCACGTGTTCCCCCCTACGGCGCGCGAGGGGCATCACCTGCCCCGTCTCGCCGAGGAGATGAAGCACCGGCTGAAGCGCTCGGCCGAGGCAGTGCCCGCGCTGCGCCGTCATGTGGCCGCCCTTGAGGGCATCTTCGCGGATGCGGCGGCGTCCGACAGCGACCTGCCCCTGCAACGGATCCATGGAGACCTCCACCTGGGGCAGGTCCTGTGGGCCGACGGCACGTGGCACGTGGTCGATTTCGAGGGTGAGCCCTCCCGCCCGCTGACGGAGCGCCGTGCGGACCAGTCGCCGATCCGTGACGTCGTCGGCATGCTCAGGTCCTTCGACTACGCGGCGCACATGAGCCCCACCCCTCACCCCCGGTGGGCCGACCAGTGCCGCAGTGCCTTCTGCTCGGGCTACAGCGAAGCCGGCGGCTTCGAGCCGACGGACGTGCCGGAACTGCTGCGCGCGTACGAGGCCGACCGCGCCGTCTACGAGGTGCTGTACGAGGCGACCCACCGCCCCGACTGGATCACCGTCCCCATGGCGGCCGTGGCCCGTCTCGCCGGTTCACGCTGAAGGCGTCGGCCCATCTCGCACACCCACGCCGAGGGCATCGCGGCGCCGCCCCACACCTGCCGAAGGAGCCGACCATGACGGTCAACGCCACTGCCGATCCACTCCTGCACCGACGCGCCGGGCCGGGTCCTGGCGTCGACGCGGCTACGCGCGCGGCACTGCTGAGCGGAACCCACCACGACCCGCATGCCGTGCTGGGAGCCCACCCGACACCGGAGGGTGTGCTCGTACGCTGCCTCCTTCCGTACGCCCTCCAGGTGGCGGTGTCGGCAGGTGACACGGCCTGGGAACTGCCGGACACGGGCGACGGGTTCTTCGAAGGCCGACTCCCGTCCATCCCCGGCGACGGCCACCTGCTACGGGTGACGACCGCCGAGGGTGTCCTCGAGACGGACGACCCCTATCGCTTCCTGCCTTCCCTGGGGGAGTTGGACCTGCACCTCATCGGCGAGGGCCGCCACGAGGAGCTGTGGACGGTTCTCGGCGCACACGTCCTGGAACACCAAGGCGTGCCAGGCACCCGGTTCGCCGTGTGGGCGCCGAACGCGCGCGGTGTCCGCGTCGTCGGTGACTTCAATCGCTGGAACGGCACATCGACACCCATGCGCTCACTGGGCCGCTCCGGTGTGTGGGAGTTGTTCGTGCCGGACATCGGCGAGGGCGAGCTGTACAAGTTCGAGATCATCGGCCCGGACGGCTCGCGCCGCGAGCATGCGGACCCCATGGCGCGGCGCACCGAGAAGCCGCCTGCGACCGCCTCCATCGTCCATGTCTCGCACCACACCTGGCAGGACGACGCCTGGTTGGAACACCGCGCCGCCCGTCCCGCGCATGAGGCGCCGTTCTCCGTCTACGAGGTGCACCTGCCGTCGTGGCGCCCGGGTCTGACCTACCGTCAGCTGGCCGAGCAACTCCCCGCCTATGTCGCGGATTTGAACTTCACGCACGTCGAGTTCCTGCCGGTCGCCGAGCATCCCTTCGGCGGCTCGTGGGGCTACCAGGTCACCGGCTTCTACGCGCCGACGGC
>NZ_JBFAVD010000066.1:0-2306 GCF_040679615.1 Streptomyces sp. NPDC052225
TTCCCCGCGCCCCTGAAATGCAGACGCTTCGCGTCGCATTTCCCCGATGAAGGCTGCGCGCAGCGCATGCCTTCAGGGGCGCGGGGAACTGCGCGACCGGCCCCCACGCACCCGCGGACGCCACCCGGCCTAAACGCGCCCCTGCAACCGCGCCGCCCGCTCCCGGATCCCCGGAAGCTCCGCCATCAGCGCCAGCCCCGGACAGAACGTCTCGTACCCGTCCCGATGCCCGGAGACAGCCGGAAACTCCGCCGAAGCCCCCGCAGGGAACCGGCTCAGACTGTTGCTGGAGACGAGCCGCACCGCAGCCCGCGGATCCGTCCCCGACAGCCCCAGCTTCCACGCGACGACGGAGGCGATCGCCTCCGTCATGGCCCGCGGCACCGGCGTGCCCTGCGTGAACGTACCGATCGCGGCGACCCCGGCCGTGTTCTGGTTGAACCCCTGCGTGTGCGCCCCGACGACGGCCCGGTCGACGCCGCCCGCCCGGCCCTCGTACACGGTCCCGCAGCGGTCGACGAGGAAGTTGTAGCCGATGTCGTCCCAGGCCTTGCCGCCCGCCTGACCGGCGTAGAGGTAGCGGATGATGCGCGGCACGTCGGCGCAGTCGTAGCCGTTGGGCGAGTCGGTGTGGTGGATGAAGACGGCGTCGACGTGGTCGGAGTACCGGACCGGGTCGCGGTGGTACGTGTCCGCGTCCTCCAGCCACGCCGCGCGCGGCACGATGCGCGGCGCGGCGGCGGAGTGCGCCCCGGCGGCGGACGCGCGGCTGGCCGGCACGGCGGCGGCCGGCATCACGGCCGCCCGGACCGCCGGTGCCTGGCCCGGCTGCGGCCGGTGGTCGATGGTCACCGCGCACAGCGCGAGGAGCCCGAGGGCCAGGGCTCCGGGCACGCAGCACAGCACGGCTCGTACGACACGCACGTCCTCCACTCTCGGGCCGCCGCGAGCTGTGCGGTCGACCACACGTGGGCCACTTGGCGGAACCAGCGCCGGGTTCGTGGTCGTTTGTTACCGATATGGAGCTCCACATACTCGACGTGCTGCTGCTCGTGCTGGCGCTGGCCTACGCGGCGAGCGGTTACCGGCGCGGGCTGCTGGCCGGCTGCGTCTCGCTCGCCGGTTTCGTGGGCGGCGCGGTCATCGGCGTATGGCTGCTGCCGTGGGTGATGGACGCGGTGACGGCCGGTACGCCGGCGGCCACGGTCGTCGCCGTCCTGACCGTGCTGCTGCCCGCTGTCGCCGGGCACGCGCTGGCCGGGCGCCTTGCGGCGCAGGTGCGGTTCGGGATGGACCGGGCGCCGGGGCCGCTGCGAGTGGCCGACGGGGTCGGCGGCGCGGCGGCGGGCGCGGTCGCGATGCTGGTCGTGGCGTGGGTGGCGGGCAGTGTCCTCGCGGCGTCGTCCTCGGCCTCGCTCAACCAGGCGATCAGGAACTCGACGGTGCTCGGCGCCGTCCAGGACACGATGCCGTCGACGACACCGGCCTGGTTCGCGCGGGCCACGGGGGCGCTCACGTCGGCCGGGTTCCCTCAGGTCTTCGACCCGTTCGCGAACGAGCCGTCCGCCGAGGTGGCCGAGCCCTCCGGGGACAGCGTGACGGCGGCGGCGCGGCAGGCCGCGCTGCGCAGCACGGTCAAGGTGGAGGGCGCGTCGGGCACGCAGGGCCGCGAGGGCAGCGGTTTCGTGTACGCGTCGCAGCACGTGATGACGAACGCGCACGTGGTCGCGGGCATCGACGACCCGACGGTCAAGGTCGGCGGGGTCGGCCGCCCGTACGAGGCGAAGGTGGTCCTGTTCGACCCGGACAAGGACGTGGCGGTGCTGTACGTGCCGGGGCTCGACGCCCCCGCGCTCTCCCTCGACGACAGCGCGTCGCGCGGGGACGCGGCGGTGGTCGCCGGGTATCCGCAGGACGGCGGGCTCGACCTCCAGGCGGCGACGGTCGCCGACACGATCCGGGCCGGCGGGCAGGACATCTACGGCTCCGGGGCCGTGACGCGGGAGATCTACTCGATCCGGTCGACGGTGCTGCCCGGCAATTCGGGCGGTCCGCTGCTCACCACCTCCGGTGAGGTGTACGGGGTGGTGTTCGCCCGGTCCACGACGGATGCGGGGACGGGGTATGTGCTGACGGCGGACGAGGTCGCCGGGGACGCGCAGCGCGCCGCGTCGGCGACGGAACCGGTCGATACGGGCTCGCTGATCTCGTCCTAGATTTCGTCTGCGGGTTCGGTGGGGGCTGGTCGCGCAGTTCCCCGCGCCCCTGGGGAAGCTGCGCGCAGCGCATGCTTCAGGGGCGCGGGG
>NZ_JBFAVD010000067.1:0-1847 GCF_040679615.1 Streptomyces sp. NPDC052225
GATGGGTAGGGGAGCGTCGTGTGCCGGGTGAAGCAGCCGCGGAAGCGAGTTGTGGACGGTTCACGAGTGAGAATGCAGGCATGAGTAGCGATACACACGTGAGAAACGTGTGCGCCGATTGACTAAGGGTTCCTGGGTCAAGCTGATCTGCCCAGGGTAAGTCGGGACCTAAGGCGAGGCCGACAGGCGTAGTCGATGGATAACCGGTTGATATTCCGGTACCCGCTGTGAAGCGTCAAACATTGAATCCAGTGATGCTAAGGCCGTGAAGCCGTTCCGGACCCTTCGGGGAATGGAAAGTGGTGGAGCCGCCGGCCCAAGTTGGTAGTAGGTGAGTGATGGGGTGACGCAGGAAGGTAGTCCAGCCCGGGCGGTGGTTGTCCCGGGGTAAGGGTGTAGGCCGTGTGATAGGTAAATCCGTCGCACATTAAGGCTGAGACCTGATGCCGAGCCGATTGTGGTGAAGTGGATGATCCTATGCTGTCGAGAAAAGCCTCTAGCGAGTTTCATGGCGGCCCGTACCCTAAACCGACTCAGGTGGTCAGGTAGAGAATACCGAGGCGTTCGGGTGAACTATGGTTAAGGAACTCGGCAAAATGCCCCCGTAACTTCGGGAGAAGGGGGGCCATCACCGGTGATGAGTCTTGCACTCTGAGCTGGGGGTGGCCGCAGAGACCAGCGAGAAGCGACTGTTTACTAAAAACACAGGTCCGTGCGAAGCCGTAAGGCGATGTATACGGACTGACGCCTGCCCGGTGCTGGAACGTTAAGGGGACCGGTTAGTGCACTTTCGGGTGTGCGAAGCTGAGAACTTAAGCGCCAGTAAACGGCGGTGGTAACTATAACCATCCTAAGGTAGCGAAATTCCTTGTCGGGTAAGTTCCGACCTGCACGAATGGCGTAACGACTTCTCGACTGTCTCAACCATAGGCCCGGTGAAATTGCACTACGAGTAAAGATGCTCGTTTCGCGCAGCAGGACGGAAAGACCCCGGGACCTTTACTACAGTTTGATATTGGTGTTCGGTTCGGCTTGTGTAGGATAGGTGGGAGACTTTGAACCAGCCACGCCAGTGGTTGGGGAGTCGTCGTTGAAATACCACTCTGGTCGTGCTGGATGTCTAACCTGGGTCCGTGATCCGGATCAGGGACAGTGTCTGATGGGTAGTTTAACTGGGGCGGTTGCCTCCCAAAGGGTAACGGAGGCGCCCAAAGGTTCCCTCAGCCTGGTTGGTAATCAGGTGTTGAGTGTAAGTGCACAAGGGAGCTTGACTGTGAGACCGACGGGTCGAGCAGGGACGAAAGTCGGGACTAGTGATCCGGCGGTGGCTTGTGGAAGCGCCGTCGCTCAACGGATAAAAGGTACCCCGGGGATAACAGGCTGATCTTCCCCAAGAGTCCATATCGACGGGATGGTTTGGCACCTCGATGTCGGCTCGTCGCATCCTGGGGCTGGAGTCGGTCCCAAGGGTTGGGCTGTTCGCCCATTAAAGCGGTACGCGAGCTGGGTTTAGAACGTCGTGAGACAGTTCGGTCCCTATCCGCTGTGCGCGTAGGAGTCTTGAGAAGGGCTGTCCCTAGTACGAGAGGACCGGGACGGACGAACCTCTGGTGTGCCAGTTGTCCTGCCAAGGGCATGGCTGGTTGGCTACGTTCGGAAAGGATAACCGCTGAAAGCATCTAAGCGGGAAGCCTGCTTCAAGATGAGGACTCCCACCCCCTTTGAGGGGTTAAGGCTCCCAGTAGACGACTGGGTTGATAGGCCAGATCTGGAAGCCCGGTAACGGGTGGAGGTGACTGGTACTAATAGGCCGAGGGCTTGTCCTCAGTTGCTCGCGTCCACTGTGT
>NZ_JBFAVD010000069.1:0-1192 GCF_040679615.1 Streptomyces sp. NPDC052225
GGGTCGGTGGGGTTGAGGCCGCGGGCGAAGTTGACGAGGCCGGCGGTGCCTTTGAGGGCGCCGCCGACGACGTGGGTGAGTTCGGTGTTGACCGCTTGGTAGCCGTCGACGAGGTTGTTGCCGAGGCGGTCGAGCGGCGGGGGTTCGGCGGGGGCGTGGGCGAGGGCGGCCTTGACCTTGGTCTGCGCCTCGGATGCCGCCGTGTTGCGCTGCTTGCGGGCCTCGGCGAGGGTCTCGTGGGCCTTCTTGATGTCGGCCTTGCCGGGGTCCTGGAACGGTTCGGGCCGCGGGCCCGGGTCCTCGTTCGCCTTGATCTTGGCGTTGTAGGCGTCGGCCCTCTTGTTGTAGGCGTCGACCGCGTCCTTCGAGGCCTTCGTGCCCTTCTTGTAGAGCTCGATGGCCTCTTTCGCCTTGCCCTGGGCCCACTTGACGGTGTCGGCGTACGACTCCAGGGCGCCGGCGGCGGTCTCGCAGGCGTCGGCGGCCTCGGCCCACTTGGTCGGATGGACGCCGAATTTCTTGCGGAAGGCGTCGCCGCCCTCGCCGGCCCAGTCCGAGGAGTCGACCTTCTTCATGCCCGCGCTGACGTGGTCGAAGGCGGTGTGGAAGTCCTTGAGGTGCTTGGCGGACTCGCGGATCTTGTCCGGGTTGCCGTGGACGAGTTCGTTGGCTTCCTCGCTCTGACCGAGCTGCTGTTCGCCGGGGGTGGCGCCGAGGTCGGAGGCGACGTCGTCGCCCCAGTCCTCGACGGCGTCGGCCGCGTCGTGCAGGCCGACGTAGTCGAGCCCGTCGCCGAGCTTGTCCGTGCCCCAGTCGACGCCCTCGCCGACGAGTTTCTTGCCCGCGTCGATGCCGTCCTCGAGTTTGCCGAGGCCGTCGTTGAGACCGTTTTTGAGGCCGTTGCCGATGTCGCCGAAAACACCCATCAGCCCTCGCCCCCGCCCTGCTGTTCGGCGGCCTTCGCGCGGGCTTCGGGGGAGGGCCCGAAGGTGTCGTCGAGCCACTGGTCGTACTGGGCGTCGGACATGCCCGCGGCGCCGTGCAGGTTCTGCGGGTTGAGGCCCATCGGGCCCATGGTGTGCGAGGTCATGACGTCGCGGCCGGCGTCCTTCCAGCCCTGCGCGCTGTTCGCCATGGCCTGGTCGAAGGACTCCTTGCTGTAGTCCACGCCCCCGTAGGCCCCCGATTTCGC